>JANXXL010000045.1 GCA_025350625.1 Bryobacterales bacterium
GACGCGCGGATCGGCCTCGAACAACTCATACGACTTCTGCGGACCAACAAACACAATTTCGGCGTCGGGGTAACGGCGCTTGGCTGTGTCAAGAAGTACGCTGGTCACCGCCACGTCCGCTCCCAGCGTGATGCGCGAGAGCACGTAAACGCGGCTTGCTGAGGCGGGCGGTTCCGGCGTCTCCGTCGCTTTGCGAATCCGCGGCGCCAACTCCGGCGCGGTCCGCAAAATGGCCTGGGTGAAGAGGCGGTCGTAGGTTACGCAGAGGCGTGGTTCAAATAGATCGCCTAAACGCTCCACCACTACCGACAAGAATGTCCGCCCCTCGTCCAGCGCGAGAGCCTTATCGAGAAGGTCGCTGGGCCACGGCTCGCCGCGCAGGCAGTACTCGAGCAGCTGGTTACAGGTATTTTCCAACCAGAAGCTCCAGCTTCTTGCGCGTGGCTTCCGGGATCGCCTTGCGGTCGGTGATCAGCGCGTGCGCCAGCGCCGATCCGCATTTGCACTCGCGCTCGGGCATGCTGCGGACCGCCTCCGCTACCAGTTTGGCGGCATTCGCGGCATTCTGTGTCAGATTCGCGATGATGTCGTTCACTGTAACTGCGTCGTGATCGGGATGCCAGCAGTCGTAATCCGTCACCATTGCGATGGTGGTGTAGCACAGCTCCGCTTCGCGGGCGAGCTTGGCTTCCTGCAAGTTGGTCATGCCGATGACATCCATTCCCCAACTGCGGTAGAGATTCGATTCGGCCAGCGTCGAGAACGCCTGGCCTTCCATGCATAAATAGGTTCCACCCAGCTTGGCCGTGACGCCCGAGGTCTTGGCGGCACGGTGGGCGACGTGCGCTAACTGAGAGCAAATCGGGTGCGCGAAGCTGATGTGTGCGACAAGCCCCTCGCCGAAAAATGTCGAAACGCGGCCGCGTGTGCGATCGACAAATTGGTCGGGGATTACAAAATCCAACGGTTGATGTTCTTCTTTGAGCGAACCGACCGCGCTGAGCGAAAGAATGCGCTCTACACCCAGCATTTTCATCCCATAAATGTTGGCTCGGAAATTGATTTCCGAGGGCGAAATGCGATGGCCGCGGCCGTGCCGCGCCAGGAACGCCACTTCCTTGCCGGCAAGTTTGCCCACGACAAAAGCGTCCGAAGGAGCGCCCCAGGGAGTGTCCAAAACGCGTTCTTCCTCTGCCTCAAATCCGGGCATCGAATATAATCCGCTGCCGCCAATGATTCCGATGGTTGGGTTCATGCCTGTATGAGTTCCAATAATACGCCGCCGGTAGATGCCGGGTGGACAAAAACGTAGAGATGGCCGCCCGCGCCGGCGCGGGGCTCGTTCAAGATGCGGGCTCCGGCCAAGCGCAGTCGATCTACTGCGGCGAGAAGATCCGGAACTTTCAGAGCGATGTGGTGCAGGCCTTCGCCGCGCTTCTCAAGAAATCTTCCGATGACGGAATCCGGCTCGGTTGGTTCCAGCAGCTCGATTCTGGGATCGCCCAGCGCCAGCATTGCCACGTTCACTTTTTCCTGCGCTACGGTCTCTCTCAACGCAACGCGCAATCCCAGTTGCGCTTGGTAAAATTCGAGCGCGTGATCGAGCGAGCGGACCGCGATCCCCAGATGATCGATGCGTGGGCCCACGGCAGCCGGCTGCAAATGCGCCTCGCGTCTGCACGCTCTCATGGCCTCGATCAAATCAGCGATCCCCTGCCCTTCCGATGCAACTGTGCGCAGCACCGGCCGGTCGCCCGCGACCGGATGCAGTTCCTGGGCCAGTTTGTCGGCTCCAGGCAAGTCTGCCTTGTTGATGACGAAGATGTCGGCGATTTCGAGCACGCCGGCCTTCATGGCTTGCACGTCGTCTCCAAAGCCGGGGACTACGACCAGAATGGTTACCTGGGCCAAGCGCGCGATTTCGACTTCACTCTGTCCCACGCCCACGGTTTCGATGATGACGACATCGCGGCCCGCGGCATCGAGCAGGGTCGCCAGACCGGCTGTGGCGCGCGCAATACCTCCGGGGATTCCGCGCGTCGCCATGGAGCGGATGAACACTCCGGGATCGGCATGATGCTGTTGCATCCGGATGCGGTCGCCTAGAATCGCGCCTCCGGTCACTGGGCTCGATGGATCAACCGCAATTACGCCTACCGTTTTCCCTTCGGCGCGCAGCAGCGAAATTATGTGATCGCACAGCGTGCTCTTGCCAGCGCCTGGCGCGCCGGTGATGCCGAGAACCAGCGCGCGGCCGGCGTGCGCAGCAATATCGCGAAGCAGTCCATCGGCCCCGGGTTCTTGGTTTTCGATAAGGGTAGACGCGCGGGCTAGGGCGCGCAGGTCGCCCCGCAACACGTCCTCTGCAAGCTCAGCCATGCTGCCGCTCGGTATTCAAAAGCTGCCGTGCGATCACCAGCCGCTGGATTTCGCTGGTGCCTTCGCCAATGGTGCACAGTTTCACGTCGCGATAGAACTTTTCGACCGGATAGTCCTTGAGGAAGCCGTAACCGCCGTGAACCTGCACCGCTTCATCGGCCACCCGCACCGCAGTCTCCGATGCGAACAGCTTGGCCATGGATGATTCCTTGTTGACGTTCTGACCGGTGTCCTTCATCCATGCAGCGCGCAGCGTGAGCAAGCGGGACGCGTCGATATCCGTCGCCATGTCGGCCAGCTTGTGCTGGATGGCCTGGAACTCGGAGATGAAGCGGCCGAATTGCTTGCGCTGTTTGGAGTAGCGCAACGCTGCTTCGTAAGCGCCCTGCGCGATACCTACCGCGAGCGCGGCAATCGAAATCCGGCCGCCGTCGAGAACGCGCAATGCGTCGACGAAGCCCTCACCGGGCCTGCCGCACAGTTGCGCGGCCGGGACGCGGCAATCCGTGAGGATCATTTCATTGGTGGGCGAGCAGCGCATGCCCAGCTTGTTTTCTTTTTTGCCAGGGCGAAATCCTGCCGTGCCCTTCTCGACCAGGAACGCGGAAATCCCATGCGACGAGGCCGAGCGATCGGTGACCGCCATTACTACACATACGTCGGCTACCTGGCCGTTGGTGGTGAAAGTCTTGCTGCCGTTGATGACCCAACAGTCGCGTTCGAGCACTGCCCGCGTGTGCGTGCCGCCGGCATCTGAGCCCGACTCCGGCTCCGTCAGCGCCCACGATCCGATCCATTCTCCGGAGGCGAGTTTTGGAATGTAGCGCTGCTTCTGCTCTTCGCTCCCCGCGAGATAAATGTGATTGGTGCAGAGCGAGACGTGCGCCGCGACGCACAATGCTACCGAAGGATCGACGCGCGCTAGTTCTTCGACTACCAGCGAGTAATCGACGTAGCTGTAGTCCGAGCCGCCCAAGTCCTCGGGGAACACCGCGCCCAGAACTCCGAGTTCGCCCAACTTGCGGAAGACTTGATCCGGAAAGGTCTGCGACTCGTCCCACTCCATCACGTGGGGCCTGATCTCGACTTCGCAGAAGGCGCGGACGGTTTTGCGGAGGTGCTGCTGTTCCGGCGTATATCCGAAGTCCATATTTCACCGAGGAAGCAGGAGCGCTAAACGATCTCTTCCGTTTCCGCGTTCCAGTAAACCGTGCGCCCCGCGCGATAACTCGCGACAGCCATGATGCAGGCGACCGTCACTCGATAGCCGGTCTCAAAGGTGCAGTTTGGTTCGCGGCTGGTGCGGATTGAGTCGAAGAAGTTTTCCATGTGCACATGCGGCACGTGCCCGGCGCGGCCCATCCGTTCGAGATCATCTGGCCGGTTCACCTTCTGCGGCGTGTAGCGCACGTGATTCGCGCGCGAGATAGTCCCGTGCGAGCCCAGTAGATCTTCGGTGATTCCCAGTTGGTTGTTGCCGAAGCCGGACGACCAGCTCACCAGCATTTGTTCCGGCTGATCGAGCGAGACGTCCATGGTATCGGGGGTTTCGCGGCCGTCATTCCATAGATAATTCCCGCCGCTCATGGTGGCCGAGTACGGAATCTGCAATTGGAGCGCGTGGTACCAGAACGCCAGTTGCTGGCTCATGTTTTCTGAAACGTTGCCGCCCGAGTAATCCCAGAAATAGCGCCAGTGAATGAAACGATTGGCGTCGAATGCGCCCGTTGTTTCGCCGGCGAACGATTTCCAAGCCACATTTTGTGGATTCACATCGGAGGTGAGCATAGCGGGCCGGGCCCACTGCGCTTTGGCCCGCGGCGTATTGCGATAGTTTCGCATCACCAGCGCGCTAATCTTGCCGATGCGATCGGCGGGCGTCATGAATTGTGCAACGTCGGTGAGATGTCCGAACGAACATGCCTGGTGGCCGATCTGCACTGCGTGTTTGCCGTGGTCCTTCAAGTAGGACGCTCGCATCTGCTTGGCCTGATCGAGGGTATTCGCCAGCGTCTTTTCCTGATACACATGCTTGCCGGCATCGAGCGCGGCCGAAAATTGTTCGGCGTGCAAGTGCGGCGGAGTGGAGATTACCAGGGCGTCGATTGACGAGTCGTCCAGCAGGCGCCGGTAATCCGCGAAACTGGTAGCAGACGGTGCGAAACTCGCAGCCTTTTCCAGGCGCTTTGTATAGATGTCGGCGAAGGCCGCGATTTCGACGTTATCGCATACGCGGATCTGGTTCAGCAGCTCCAGCCCGCGATCTCCGACACCAATGATGCCAACGCGAATGCGGTCGCTCGCGCCCAGCGCACGGGCGGGCACGGCGGCCAGGGTCCCGGCTAGCCCAGAAGCAACTTTGCCCAGAAATTTCCGGCGAGAATCCATCTGATTTGAGTGTAGCAAGCTACCTGGCAATGGCGTATGCTCAAAGAGGATCGGGGCCGGAAATCCAGCCCGAAGGTCGATTATCTCCGCTTAACGCGGATAATCACCGAAACCGTGATGGTTAACACGGCAGCGATCGTGACGATTATGCTGATCACAGTCGCCTCCTTTCCGCCCGGAAGGGATTTCCCCGGCCTGATACCAACAGGCCGGGGTTAGTTCCGGGACGCCTAGGATCGTCCCCATGAACCAACTCCACTCCATTCGGAATCCTCACTAGTATCGGTGGGGATTGAACGCGAAACTTCTTACTCGAGTTGTTTGTGGAAACGGTTGACACTGAGGCCTAATATGACGACGCCGAAAACCGCCAGCGCCGCGATTTGCGGCCACAAGGTATCGATGCCGGCGCCTTGCAGAAAAACTCCGCGAACGATCTCCATGAAGTAGCGCACAGGATTGGCGTAGGTCAGCCACTGCACGCCCTCCGGCATGTTGCGAATGGGGAAGCTGAAACCGCTTAGCATGAAGAAGGGCTGAAAGAACAGCGTCGTCGCCATCATGGCTTGCTGTTGCGTGCGCGAGATGGTGGAGATGAACAATCCCGCACCTAGCGTGGTCAACAAGAACACAAAGGCGGCGAACATAAGCAGCAGAAAGCTTCCATTGAACGGCACGTGAAAAATCAACATCGCTGCGGCGGTGACCAGGATCAGATCCCAATAGCCTACTAGCACGAACGGCAGCGTCTTGCCGAGGATCAGTTCCACCGGACGGATCGGCGTCACCATCAACTGCTCCATGGTGCCGATCTCTTTTTCGCGGACGATGGCCATGGCGGTGAGCGATAGCGTCACGATGGTGATGATGTTCACTACCACGCCCGGGATGAAGTAGTTGCGGCTCTTGAGATCGGGGTTGTACCAGACGCGCGAACGCGCGACGACCTGCGGCATGGGAATCGAAACAGGTCCTCCCGCGTTTAATGTCCCGCCCACCATGCGGGCGCGCTGCGCTTCTCCTGAGGCTTCCTGCGAGTAGGCGCCGATCACCTGCGAGGCGTATCCGGAGATCAGCGACGCGGTGTTGGAATTGGTGCCGTCCAGCAGAACCTGCACGCTGGTGGCTCGGCCGCGGGCCACATCGCGCGCGAAACCGGGCAGCACGCGAATGACGCCATCCACTTGTCCGTGATCGAGCAGCGACTGCATCTGGTGCTCGTCTGCGGGAGTGGCGCCGATGGTAAAGTGTCCCGATCCCTCAAACGCCGCCCGCAAATCGCGGCTTTGCGGTGTGTTGTCCTGATCCATCCACGCGATGCGCGCGGTATCGACGTCCAGGTTCACTGCGTACCCGAAAATCAGCAACTGCATCAACGGCGGGATGAGCAGCATGCCACGCATACGCGGGTCGCGCAGCGCCTGGATGAATTCCTTGCGAATAATGGAACGCAGACGTTGACGCATCGCTCAAACCACCTTTTGCCGCAGCTTGCGGACCGTAAAGAAAAATATCAATGCTCCATAGCCGCACAACATCAGAAAGTCCGGCCAGAGGACCTCGAGTCCGATTCCTTTCAGGAACACCCCCTTGGAAATATTAATGAAGTATCGGGCCGGAACCAAGAGCGAGACGGCCTGGATCACGCGGGGCATGCTGCTGATCGAATAAATGAAGCCGGAGAGCAGGAAGCCGGGCAGGAAAGAGATCAGCGTTCCCATCTGGTAAGCCATCAATTGCGTACGGAAAGTGGCCGAGACCCACACTCCCGTGCACAGGGAGCCGAACAAGAAAATGAAACTGGACACGCTGAGAAACAACAGGCTGCCCTGAAACGGCACGCCAAATAAAAACACGCCGACCAATATGCAGATCACCATGTCGATCAACCCCACCAGGAAATAGGCCGCCAGCTTGCCCAGCGCCAACTCCGACGGACGAACGGGCGTCGATAGCAACTGCTCCATGGTGCCGTTTTCCCACTCGCGCGCGATAGTGAGCGAGCTAAGGTTGCCGGTAATGATCATCATGATCACGGCAATCAGGCCCGGCACGATGAAGTTGCGCGAAACCATGTCGGGGTTGTACCAGACGCGGGCTTCGGCGTTGACCCCCACCGGAGGAACTCGCCCGGCGTGCTGCGTTTGCGCGTCGCTCCGCAGGCGCGCTGCGTAGGTCTGTACGATTCCCTCCGCGTAGCCGCGCGCGATGGCCGCAGTGTTCGAATCGCTGCCGTCGAGAAGCAATTGCACCTGCGCTTCGCTATTGCCGGAGAGCACATTACGTGAATAATCCGGCGGAATGACGACCGCCAACAGTGCACGGCGCGCATCCATGGCTTGTTCGATAGGACGGTAGCTGTTCACTTCCCCTATGATCTGGAAGTAGCGCGAGCCTCGGAAATCCCGCACCAGTTCGAGGCCCTGGGGGCTCGGGTCGAGGTTGTAGACGATGGTCGGGATGCGGTCGACATCCAGGCTCAGTGCGTATCCGAAGATCAGCAGCATGATCAGAGGAATGGCGATGGCCGAAGCCAGGCTGCGCGGATCGCGTATCACATGCAGCACTTCTTTACGGGCGATGGCGCGGAGACGGCGGAGACTCATGCGGCGGCCTTCTCTTCCTGCTCGATCAGGCTCACGAATACGTCTTCCATCGACGGCGTGATGGGTTCGAGCACGGACACCACAATCCCGGCCTCATCGAGTTTCGAGCGAATCCATTTGATGGCGCGATCCGCGTCGTCCACTTTGATATGGAGTCCGGCACCGAAGACGGCGACGTCTAGAATGTTATCTCCGCCGTAAAGCAATGTCAGGCTTTCCAGCAAGTCGGAGGTTTCAAGATTGAGCAGGCGGCCCACTCCCAGCGAACGTTTCAGCTCGGCGGGCGAACCCAGCGCGATCATCCTGCCCCCGTACATGAGTGCGATGCGATGGCAGTATTCGGCCTCGTCCATATAATGCGTGGTGACGAAGATAGTGTGGCCCGAAGCGGAAAGCTGATAGATCAGCTCCCAGAAATTGCGCCGCGCAATGGGGTCCACACCGCTGGTAGGCTCGTCGAGAAATAGTATTGGCGGCTCGTGCAGAATCGCGCAACCCAACGCCAGCCGCTGCTTCCAGCCGCCCGAAAGCAGGCGCGTCGGCGTGTCCTGCTTGTCTTCGAGCTCCGCCATCTTGAGCACGAAGTCGAGGCGCGCGGGAAATGTTTCGGCGGAGACTCCGTAAACGCCGGCGAAGAATTCGATGTTCTCCTTCACAGTCAGATCGTCATAGAGCGAAAACTTTTGCGACATGTAGCCGATGCTCCGTTTGACATCTTCCGGGTGGGTGGTCACGTCGAAACCTCCCACGACGGCGCTCCCCGAGGTGGGAGCCATCAGCCCGCACAGCATCCGGATGGTGGTGGATTTCCCGGCGCCGTTGGGTCCCAAAAATCCAAAAATTTCGCCGCGCTGAACGTCCAGTGTAAGTTTGTCAACGGCGGTGAAGTCGCCGAAGCATTTCGTCAGTTTCTCGATATGAACGGCGGGGCCGGAGATCTCAGGCAGCACGCGCTACCTCCTGCTTACGCACCAGCGCGATGAACACGTCTTCGAGCGAAGGCTGGATCTGCTGGTACTCGAAAGGCGCAGCGGACAGCAGCTTCTCGGGCGATGTCACTGCGGGATTGAGAAATAGATGCAGCTCCATGCCCATGGGCTGCACCGTCAGCACGCCGGGTTGGCGCTGCAATGCGTCGCGAGTTGCACGGTGGTCGGCCGATGTCACGCGATAGCACGCTTCCGGCAAACTGCGTTTTAATCCCGTGGGCGTATCCACTTGGATCAGACGCCCTTGATTCATGAAGCCAACGCGGTTGGCACGCTCGGCTTCGTCGAGATACGCGGTGGTGACCATTACGGTAAGCCCGTCGCGCACTAATTGATAAAGGATGGCCCAGAAATCACGCCGCGAAACCGGATCGACGCCGTTGGTGGGCTCATCGAGAAACAGCACGCGCGGCTTGTGCAGCAGTGTGCACATCAGCGCCAGCTTTTGTTTCATGCCGCCCGATAGCTTCCCGGCGGGGCGTTGCTGAAACGGCTCCATGCGGGTCATGCGCAGCAGGCGAGCGCTCAGCTCGCGCCGCTCGGTGCCGATGATGCCGAACAGGTCCGCATAGAAGGCCATGTTCTCTGCGACCGTCAGGTCGGTGTAGAGACCGAAGCGCTGAGCCATGTAGCCGATCTGATCCTTCACCGCCTCGACGTACTTTGAAACGTCGTGGCCCGCAACTACCGCGCGCCCTTCGCTGGGGTCCATCAAGCCGCACAACATGCGCATCGTAGTGGTCTTGCCCGCGCCATCCGGACCCACCAGGGCGAAAATCTCGCCCTCTGCGATCTCAAGATTCAGGCGATCGACAGCGGTAACCGGCGCCGACTTGCCGCCGCCAAATACGCGCGTCAGATTTTCGGCAACGATAATGCTGCTTGCCACGCTCACAGGGGAATCTCCGCGTCTACCGGCATGTTGTTCTTGAGTTCGTGGTTGGCATTATCGACATCTACTTTGATGCGATAGACCAGCTTCACGCGCTCCTCTTTGGTCTGGATCTGTTTGGGGGTGAATTCCGCCTCTGAAGCGATGAAGGAAACCGTACCGTTGTATATCTTGCCGGGATAAGAATCTGTCGTCAGCTTCACCTTGGTGCCGAGCTTCACCCGTCCCAAGTCGGTTTCGCCTACGTACGCGCGCAGCCACGGATGATCCACATCTCCGATCCGTACGATGGTTGTTCCAGCGGCGATCACTTCGCCCGGTTCCGCGGATTTTACCAGCACTACGCCATCGATGGGGCTGGTGATTGTTGTGTCATTGAGCTGCGCCCCGGTGATTCCCACCTGCGCGCGGGCGCGATCGATTTCGGCGCGGCGGGCCACCAGTTCCTCCTGCTTGCGGCGCAGTTCGATGCGATTGGCTTGAGCGGTACCGACAGCGGCTTGCGCCCGGGCCAGTTGCGCACGCGCTCCTGCGATTTCCTCTTTGCGAGGCCCTTCCTTCACCATCGCCGCGCGCTGCTGGGCTTGCGCCAGAACAGCGTTGGCGGCGCTGAATTTGGTGCGCGCCTGATCGTATTGCGAGGTCGAGATGTCCTGGTCCTTATATAAGGTTTGTGCGCGGTCCCATTCGGCGCGAGCCAAATCGACTTGCGCGCGGGCTTCTGTCACGCTCGAATCGGACTGCTGGATTTCCTCGGTGCGGCTGCCCGCGTTCAGCTCATCCAAATGCGCCTGCGCTTGCGCCACTTCAGCCCGCTTCGTCGAGATGTCGCTGTCGATGGTGGCTTGCTGGAATTCAATGGTGGTTCCTAACTGATCGTAGGCGGACTGCGCGCTCGCGATTGCGGCCACGTCGCGCATCTTCTGTTGATCAAGTTGGGCGGCATCGAGACGCGCGATCACTTGCCCTTTCTTTACGGTATCTCCCTCACGCACGTTGAGTTCGATCATGCGGCCGGCGGTCTTGAACGAAATATCGACCAGCGTCAATTCCAGATTTCCGGAGACTTGAATACTATTGCGGGGCCCTGCAAACTGGCCCGTGCGCCACATATAAACTCCGATGCCGGCGGCGATGAGAACGACAACGATGAGGAGAGGGAGTCGCTTTTTCATTGGTTGAGGTATTCTCCGATGGTTCCGGTAGCCGTGGCCAAGTCCAGGCGGCCGACGTTATAGTCGTAGAGCGCAATCACCTGGTTATCGCGCGCGCGTTGCAAACGGGTTTGGGCTTCCGTGATTTCGACCGATGTTCCTACGCCCGCCTCGTAACGGCGCCGCGCCTGCGCCAATTCATTTTCCGCGAGACTGAGCCCTTCGCGCGAGGCGTCCACTTCGGCGGATGCCGAGCGCAAGCTTTCGAGCGCCACGCGCACCTGCAATTCGATCTGCTGGCCCACATCGCGCGTGCGGATCTGTTCCTGCCTGTATTGCGAGAAAGTCTCCTCGCGGCGGCCCTCGCGGCGGCCCCCGTCGAACACCGGCACGCGCAGCGAAACCCCCAGCGTATAAGTGGCGCGAGACGAAACCACATCGGAGCCGATAGCGCCGTAATCGCCCGAAGCCCCAATCGTTGGCAGGCGTTCGGATTTCACGGCACTGTGGGTGAGTCGCGCCGCTTCCTCGCGCTGTTGCTGGGTTTTCAGTTCGGGCCGCGCCTTGCGGGCTCTTTCGAGCAGAGCCTCCGAGGACGCGGGATCGACGGGCTTATAGACCAGCTTATCGGTGAATTCGACCGACGAATCCATTCGCAATCCCATGGACTTGAGAAGCTGCAATACCGCTCGGGCGCGGTCGTTATCCGCGCGGATCAAACGCTGGCGGTCGTTGGCGAGCTGCACTTCGGCGCGAGTGACTTCGATGCCGGTGCCCGTTCCGGCGGTGAGCTGACGCCGGGCGAGCGCCAGAAGCGCTTCGGATAATTCCACGTTGGCGCGCGCCGTATCGCGATCAGCATCCGTGCGAAGGCACGCCAGATAGCCGCGCGCGACTTCATCGCTCACCTGCCTGCGCGTCGCGTCGTTATCGAACTTCACTGCGGCAAGCGTCGCCTTAGAAGCCTGGTACTTGCGCACATCGCTCAAATTCAACACCGATTGTTGCGCGGTGGCGCGCGCGTCGAGCACGCTGAATGGACCCACGATCGAGGGTATCGAGAAGCCGGGAACAGGAATATTGAAGCTGAAACCGAAAGCTTTTAGATTGGTGGTCTGGCTCCGGTCATTTACGGATGTATCGAGATTCGGCAAAAACGCCGCCTTGGCTTGGGTGACTCGGTCTTGCGCTTGTTGAATCGATTCCTGCGCCAAGGCGGCGCGCGCTGAGCCATCCGGCGCGAGCGCGATTTCGACCGCCCGTTTCATGCTGAGCGGCAATGGGCTTTGCGCCAGTCCGAGAGACGCGGCCAGCAGAACCATCAATGGGACACGCATTCAGTCCTCCTCCAAAGCGGCGACGGGAGCCCGCAAGCCTGCCGCGAGAAATGCCGCCAGTCGCCCCATCACGGCCGCCCGGTCGAAGGGCTGTCCGCTCATGAGCGGAAACACCCCGGAGAGGGCCAGTACGTGCGACATGGACCCGGCCATGAACTGCAATCGCCAGAATCGTTCTTCGGCGGGAAGTTGGGGCAGCGCCGCGCCGATGGCTTCTGAAAAACGCTTGACTACGTGAAGCAGATGCTTTTTATACACCCGCTCCACAAACAAGCTAGGGTTTGAAAACACCCGGCCTATTAAGGGCACCGCCGGAAGGACGTCCATCATCAGGAGGGGCGCGAGAAAGGCCTCCACGACTTGTTCCACTGTCGGCGAAGGGCCGGCAGCGTCCAGCATTTCAATGCGCAGGCGATTGACCGGCCCCAAGCGCCGTTCGATGATCGCATCGATCAGGCTTTCCTTGGATTGGAAGTGATAATTTACGGCTGCCAAATTGACTTGCGCTTCTGTAGTGATATCCCGCAAAGAAGTGGCGTCAAAGCCGTTCAAGCCGAAAAGCTTCTCAGCCGCATCCAAGATTCGCGTCTTGGTATCAGAAGGGGCTTTAGCTTCGGTCGACATCATACGATTGTTTTAATCATACGATTGTATGTTTCGTGAGTCAAGCTGTTTTGCTGCTATTGAGCAGTGAGTTTGTGACACAATCAGCCTAGAGTCGGATTGGAGTCAGGCTCGACGATGATTACAGTCTCCGCCTACGATACACACGTGGAAAAACTATTCGACCGAATGAAGCGGTTGCACGCTGCGTTGTCCGGGGCGGGAATTTCATACCGGATCATCGGGGGCATGGCGGTATATCTGCATGTATCGGAGCGGGACCCAGGCAAAGCGCGACTGACACGCGATGTGGACGTGGTGGTTAGCCGGGGGGAATTGGATCGGATCGCCGCCGCGGCTATATCGTTCGGATTCCATTTCCGGCATGTAGCCGGCGTGGATATGCTGCTCGATGACGCCGAACCTCGAGCCAGCAGCGGCATTCACATGGTTTTCGCCGGGGAAAAAGTACGCTCGGAATATCTCGAACCTGTCCCCGGGTTCTCCGAACCGACACGAACGGCTGAAGGCGTCCTCATCGCGCCAGTCAGTGACCTGGTGCGGATGAAGCTTACCAGTTTTCGTTTGAAGGACCAGGTCCATATTCAGGATCTTGACTCGGTTGGACTCATTACCTCAGAAATCGAGGCATCGCTTTCTGCAGCGCTGCGAGAGCGCCTTGCTAAGGTGCGGGCGAGCGAATAGACGGGTGCGGGTGATAGAATCCTAATTTAGTTCTGAGCGGAGGTTATATGAACACCACAGCGGCGATGCGATTCACGGCGGTGCCGATTTTGTTGGTTGCCCTTACAGGTTTTGGAAGGGCGCAGAGCGTCGCTTCCAACGAGTCAGAGGAAGCAGCGAAGAAGGAAGTGCTCAAAATGGGCGACCAGCTCAATGAGGCCAGAAAGACGAAAGATCGAGCCGCACTCGATCGTATTCTCGCCGACCGGCTCTCTTGGATTGCACGGGGAGACCGCCTCAACAAATCCCAAGTGATCGCCGACTTCTTAGCGGACAACCTGCGTTTCAAATATTTCGCTCATGACAACGTGAAAGTAGATATTTTTGGGAACACGGCGGTTGTGACCGGCCACAGCACTTCGGTCTTGGAATACAAAGGCAAACTCTTCGATGCCCCGCGGCTCTTTAGCGAGGTCTACGTCAAGATGGACGGCCGATGGCAGATGGTGATCCACCACGTATCCGACCTCGCGAAAACGGAAGCGAAGACGGAAGCGAACCTCAAGCCTTAGGCGGGGGAAGCACCGGGGCGTGGGTCAGCAGCATCTCTTCGAAGGAGTAATCCGGCTTAGGGGCCTTATTGTGGCGCAGATACCATTTGTAGGATTCGTCTAAGCCATTGGCGAAGTCCGTGGGTTTGAATTTGAGAACCCGCTGCGCCTTCGCAGTCACCTGAGTAATGGGCGGCACGTCCATATAAAATCCAAAATACAACTTCGGTCCCAGAGGATGTCCGCCCGCGCGCAGCAGGTAATCTCGCGGGATGCGCACGAACCTTACCGGTTTGCGGCAGGCTTTGGCCAGAGCCTCCACCAACTCGGATTGCGCCACTGGCCGCGCATTGGCGATGTTGAAGGCGTGCCCCACCGCAGCCTTTTCTTCCATTCCGCGAAGAGCGGCGCGGACCAAGTCTTTGACATACACGAACTGCATCAGGCGGCGGCCGTCGCCAGGGAGGATGATGGGACGCCCGGCGCGCAGACGGTCCCAGAAAAACGCCTCGCGATACATGGGGTTTTCCGGGCCATAGATGAACGGCGGGCGCAGGGTGACCACCGGCAATCCCACGCGCTGATGTAAGCGGAAGAGCGCGCGCTCACTGGTGGCTTTATTGCGGACGTAGAGGTCGGCGGCGTCGTCGGGCGCGAGTGCGTCGCCTTCGTGGTGATTCAGGCCGTCTCCATAGGCCGCGACGCTGGACATGAATATGTAGCGGTCGAGCGAACCATTGATGGCGCGGACGGTGCCTTCCACCTGCAGGGCGGTGGTGCCCCGCTCCCAGTCATAAACGTTATCGAAAACCACTTCGAAGCTCTTGCCGGCGAGCGCGGCCTTCATGGCCTTGGGATCGTTACGGTCCGCAGTGAGGTTCTTGACCCTGCGGCCCAGGTCGTGTTTGGGCTTGCGGTGCAGGACGGTCACAGTGTGTCCGGCTTTCAGCAACTCGGCCACTAGATGACGGCCGATGAACTGCGTTCCTCCGATGACCAGGCAATTCATGCGCGAAACGGAAAAATGGGGACCGCCGCCGATTTCGCCGCGCAGGGTTTTTTAGCCCGGTTAGCAGCGGAACTGGTGACGGTCCCCATTCTTCATTATAGGGGTGGGCGGATTAATCGTAATATTCGAGGCCCAGATGTGTGATCAGTTCTTCGCCGCGCATCCAGCGCAGTGTGTTCTTGAGTTTCATGAGCTGAATGAACACGTCGTGCTCGGGATAGAGCCCGGGGGCGGTCATCGGCGCCTTGAAGTAGAACGACAGCCATTCCTGCACGCCGCGCATGCCGGCGCGCTGCGCCAGATCCATGAACAGCACCAGATCGAGCACCAGCGGCGCCGCGAGTATCGAATCGCGGCACAGAAAATCGATCTTGATTTGCATCGGATAGCCCAGCCACCCGAAGATATCGATGTTGTCCCAGCCTTCCTTGGCGTCGCCGCGCGGCGGATAATACTCAATCCGCACCTTATGGTAAAACTCCTTGTACAGGTCGGGATAGAGTTCGCCTTGCAGGATGTGCTCTAACGCCGAACTCTTGCTGACTTCCTTGGAGCGGAAACTGCCTG
>JANXXL010000339.1 GCA_025350625.1 Bryobacterales bacterium
CTACCTGGGCAAGATCATCCCCTATCGCGGCAGTTGGGTGGAATTCGAATACGACAACAAGAACCTTCTGCACGTGCGCATCGACCGCAAGCGCAAGTTCTATGGCACCGTGTTCCTGCGCGCGCTGGGCCTGAAGACCGACGCCGACATTCTGCGGGCGTTCTACAAGTGCAACGACATCGTCATCAAGGACAAGAAGCTGTTCTGGAAGGTTTCCGAGGGACTGATCGGACACAAGCTGTCGCACGCGATTTCATCCAAGGGCGAAACTGTGGTTGCGCAGGGACGCAAAATCACCAATAGCGTCTTTAAGGAACTGCAGAAGTCGAAAATCGAGCAGGTAGAAGTTTCTGCCAACGATCTCGAAGGCGCCTATGTGGCCGCCGATGTCATCGACATGGAGACCGGCGAGGTTTTGATCGAGGCGAACCACGAGATCACGGCCGTGATCATCAGCCGCCTGATGGACGCCGGCATCAAGACCTTCGATGTGTTCTTCCCGGAACTCGACGATGTGGGCAACGTGATTTCGATGACGCTCAAGAAGGACGGCGTCAAACAGCAGAGCGAAGCGCTGCTCGAAATCTACCGCAAACTGCGTCCCGGCGATCCGCCGACGGTCGATACCGCCACCCAGTTGTTCCAGGGCATGTTCTTCGATGCGCGCAAGTACGATTTCTCGCGCGTGGGCCGCATGAAGTTCAACATCAAGCTGCACGATAAGGCGGATGGCACTTCGCTCGACAAGCGCACGCTCGATCATCAGGATTTTATCGACACCATCCAGTACTTGCTGAAACTGCGGCGCGGCATTGGCTCGGTCGACGACATCGATCACCTGGGCAATCGGCGCGTGCGCGCGGTGGGCGAGCTGCTCGAAAACCAGTTCCGCATCGGACTGGTGCGCATGGAGCGCGCCATTAAAGAAAAGATGAGCGTGTACCAGGAAATGTCGACGGCCATGCCGCACGATCTGGTCAACGCTAAACCGGTGATGGCCGCGATCCGCGAGTTCTTTGGTTCATCCCAGCTCTCCCAATTTATGGACCAGACCAACCCGCTCAGCGAAATCACGCATAAGCGGCGATTGTCGGCCCTTGGACCAGGAGGTTTATCGCGCGAGCGCGCCGGATTCGAAGTACGCGACGTGCATCCGACGCACTACGGGCGCATCTGCCCGATTGAGACGCCCGAAGGTCCGAACATCGGTCTAATTAGTTCACTCTCGTGCTTTGCGCGCATCAACGATTACGGGTTCATCGAGAGCCCCTACCGGCGCGTGAAAGACGGAGTGGTGGTGGACGAAGTGCGCATCTTGAATCCCGGCGATACGGATTTCAAAGTGAACCAGGTGATGCTGCGCGGGGATGCGGAGAAGGCCAACCGCAATCTGGCCGCGAAAAAGCAGCCGGCTGAAATGGAGCCGCACTGCGATTATCTGTCGGCCTGGGAAGAAGACAAATACATCATCGCGCAGGCCAACGTGGGTTTGGACGAGAAGGGCAAGATCACCTCAGAACTGGTGAACGCGCGCGCCGCGGGGAACTTCGTGCTGGATCACGTAAGCCAGATTCAGTACATGGATGTAAGCCCCAAGCAACTGGTATCGGTGGCGGCGAGCTTGATTCCGTTCCTCGAAAATGACGACGCCAATCGCGCGTTAATGGGATCGAACATGCAACGTCAGGCGGTGCCGTTGCTGCGCGCCGATGCTCCTTACGTGGGTACCGGCATGGAGCGGGTGACGGCGCGGGACTCGGGTGCCGTGATCATCTGCAAGCGCGCTGGAGTTGTCGATTCGGTCGATAGCGAGCGCATTATCGTGCGCGTCGAAGGCAATGTCCAGGAAGGACAGCTTTCGCGCGAGGTGGGCGCGGACATCTATACGATGACCAAGTTCAAGCGTTCGAACCAGAACACCTGTATCAATCAGAAACCGATTGTCCGGCAAGGTCAGCGGGTGAAGAAGGGCGATGTGCTGGCGGACGGGCCGTGTACGGATTTGGGTGAGCTGGCGCTGGGACGCAACGTCCTGGTGGCGTTCATGCCGTGGCGCGGGTATAACTTCGAGGACGCGATCGTCGTTTCCGAGAAGCTGGTGAAGGAAGACTACTACACCTCCATCCACATCGAGGAGTTTGAAGTGGACGGGCGCGACACGAAGCTCGGGCCAGAGGAAATCACGCGCGATATTCCGAACATCGCGGAAGGGTTCCTGCGGAATCTGGACGAGAGCGGCATTATTCGCATCGGCGCGACGGTGAAGCCGGGCGACATTCTGGTGGGCAAAGTGACTCCCAAGGGCGAGACGCAACTCACGCCTGAAGAGAAACTGCTGCGCGCCATCTTCGGCGAAAAGGCCGGCGACGTGAAGGACGCATCGCTCTATTGCCCGCCGGGCATCGAAGGCACGGTGGTCGATTGCAAGGTGTTTTCCCGCAAAGG
>JANXXL010000063.1 GCA_025350625.1 Bryobacterales bacterium
TGGTCGTAGAGCGAACTTCAGGCGGCGCGAATCTTCATGAGCGGGCATCCAACCGGCAGTCTTTGCGAAATCCTGCCGCGCACGAAGAAGCTGGAAATAGTCTCCATCGTAGGTTGTGGGTCGAATCGCGGCGCGCCGGAAGTAACCGCGCAGTAGGATACCAAGTGCTTACGGTAACAAACCAATGCGTTCGAGCAGCCGCTTGAAACGGGGCTCGGAGCGCAGGGGATCGTACAGTGGATGGGACTTCAAACCGATCACCGGCAGCTCGCGCCGCTCGGTGGCAAGTTCGAGGTAGGACAACGCTTCGGCATGCTCGCCCAAACCTAAATGCACAATTGCGAAACTGCTCGCCGGTACCCAGCGCGTCTGCGAGAGCGCGGTGAGTTCGTCGAGCTTGGCGTGCGCCTGATCCCGGCACCCCGCACGAGCCAGCACGTCGCCGAGGGCGCTCAAAATGTTGGGCATCGGGCCGCCCAGTTCCCGCGCGCGCTCGAGCGCCGCAATTGCCAGATCATACTTGCCCATCAGCGAAAGTACCCGGCCCATGGAGCTGTACGCTTTATAAAAACCCGGGTCCATGTCAACCAATTCGCGAAACATGGCGAGCGCCCTGGGGTAGTCGCCGCACATCATGTGCGCAAATCCCAGCCCTTCGCGAATGATCATCGAAAGGGGATCCAGATCGTGTGCGATGCGAACCTCTCTAAGCGCCTCCTGGCAGCGCCCCAGCGGCGACAGAAAATCCACACCGAACCAATGCCGTGCGCGCGAGTAACCGGGGTTCGCGGCGATGGCCGTGCGATAGAGCGCCTCGGCCTCGGACCATTTCCATTCAAAGAGCGACCGCACAAACGCCAGCGACACGTTGGCTTCGGCCGATTGCGGGTCCAGTTCGAGAGCGCGTTCCGCGGCGGCGCGAGCTTTGGGCACGGCGTGCGCGGGGCTCATCAGCCCGTAGTCCGCCAAAAGACTGTACGCATCGGCCAAACCCGCATGCGCTTCTGCACACAACTCATCGGCCAGGATGGCCTCTTCAAAACGTTCGACACTCTTCTGCAGCCCTTCAGCGGTTCGCTTATTGGCGTGGAAGCGGCCCTGGAGGCAAAGGTTGTAGCACGCCAGATTAGGCGTCCTCCGCGGAATCTCGCGCCGGCTTTGCGCGGTCAGCTTGAGCTCCAACGCATGCACAATCGCCTGCGCCATCTCCTCCTGGATCGCAAAAACGTTTTCGAGACGGCGGTCATACGTTTCCGACCACAAATAGTCGCCCGACTCCGAATCGATCAACTGCGCCGTCACCCGCACGCGATCCGGAGTGCGCCGCACGCTGCCGCAGAGGATGGTGCCGACGCGCAATTGTTGGCGGATGCCTGCGAGATCGCGCTCCCGCCCGCGCAATTGGGAGGCGGTGGTCCAGGCAACCACTCGCAAATTAGGGATGCGCGTCAACAGATGAATCAATTCTTCCGTCAAGCCGTCGCTGAAATAATCGTCTCCGCCGCCTTGCGTCAGGTTCGCGAAAGGCAGAACCGCAATGGATTTCTTCCCTGCTTCCAACACGGCAAGCTTTGGCGCCGGCCAACCGCGGGTTTTGAAACTCGGCAGATAGGCGCCCTTGGGCAGTACGATTACTACCTGGTCGCCACGGCCGGGCGAAGTGTAGTAGGCCTTCAATTTCGCGCGAAGGCGGCGCGCTTCCACACGCACGATGGGATCGATGCGCGGGTCGTAGTCGGGTTTGCGGTCAAAGACCTCCACTCCGATGATCTGTTCCTTGAGCTGGCCTCCGTTGCCGGCCAGGGTCTGTTCCACCGAAAAACGGAGAAACCGGCACAAGCGGATGGAGCGGGTAAATAACTTATTGGCGAGGACCTTATTGACCTGGGCGCAGATTTGCTCGGGACTAAGCTCGGGACCGGGCTCGGGCGCCGATCCTTGCGATACACGTACAGTTGCCTGCGAAGTCTGTTTCGCCACGACGCGCTGCCGTTCCCTCCGAGGATGCCCCCATCCCCGAGTTTCGTATTGTCCTTAAGACGATGAGATTCTGAAAATGTTCCTCTAGTCGCAAAAATAATTTGGACCGCCCGGTTGGACTCCCACGGAATCCGGTTTGCGTCGGGACTGCCGCAGGAGTACCATAGCGTTCTATGTTACTCCGTAGCGCACAATTCGCCGCTATCCTGCTGATATGTGGAGTGTTCTCCGCCCACGCCCAGGATGGCGGTCCGAACCTCTATGTTGTCACCCACGTGGACGTCAATGGACCGGGCGCTCCGGCGGAAGCGGCAAAGTTACTCCAGCAATTTGCTGCGGACAGCCGCAAAGACCCCGGCTCGGTACGCTTCGAAGTCTTGCGGGAACCCAATCGTTTGAATCATTTTACGATAGTCGAAATCTGGCAGGACCGGCAGGCTTTCGATACCCACCTCGGCCTGGCGCACAGCCGTGATTTTCGTCAGAAAATACAGCCCCTGCTGGGCAGTCCCTTCGACGAACGCCTGCATAACTTGCTTCCGTAAGACCCGGTTGGATCATACGCCATCCGGCCAGCGCGCCCGTCCCCAATAGTTGATAACATAAATGCCGCTTCTCAAAGGAGGCCTACTAATGGAACGGATGATCGAAAAGCTTATAGACGAGTTCGCACAGGGAAAGATCAGCCGCCGCCAGCTTGTCAAGAACCTGGCGTTCACGGCGGCCGCTGCGGGCGCCGGCGCAGTTCCGGCAATCGCGGCCGAGCCGGCACTCAAGGCCAGCAGTATCAATCACATTTCTTACCAGGTAAAGGATTACAAAAAGAGCCGTGATTTCTATGTGAATATGCTGGGCATGAAAGTTGCCGCCGATGACGACAAACGGAAGCGGTCCACTCTGGAATTGGGCGGAGTCAAGTTGATCGTGCGCAATGCCAGTCCTTCGATGGTGGATCATATTTCGTACAACATCGATGGTTGGAACAAGAGCGCGGTCGAAGCCACGTTGAAGAGCCACGGCGCGGACCCGAAGCCCGAGGGCGAAAACGGCTGGCAGTTCAAAGACCCAGACGGCATGCACGTGCAGTTGCAAGGCAAGGCGTAGTTGAGCCAATCCATCGGCGGATTTGGACCTGGTCCGTATGATATTCTTCAGCAGGTCACTTAGGAGGTCCATGCGAAAATTCATATTCGCGCTCGCCCTAGGGAGTTTGTTCGCGCTCAGCGCGGGCGCGCAGAGTCCGGAAACATTCAAGACGCGCCTCGCGCCGGTGGCCATCGACGCATCGATGAAGGGCAGAATCGCCGGAGGGGGCTCCGCCACTGCAACCTTGGCCGGATCGAAGTTCACCGTCAACGGCACCTTCGAAGACATGAAGAGCAACGCGACTATGGCGCACATCCATCAGGGTACGGCTCCCGGAGTCCGCGGCGCCAAACTGTTGGACTTGACTGTGAC
>JANXXL010000065.1 GCA_025350625.1 Bryobacterales bacterium
CCACTGGCTGCAGCACCGAAGCCGTAAGCTGGTTCGTAAAAGTGATCAGACCCACCTGGCCGAAACTTAGATGAAAGTCGCCCTTGAGTATGGGGTAGATCGCCGGCAGCAGCGACTGAATCATGTCGTTCAAAAAGTGACAGAAACTGATCATCGCCAGAATTGCATAGGAAGTCCGCTCGCGCAATGTCTGACGCAGCGCGGCGGCTTGTATCGTACCCATTACTCTCAGAATAACCGCTTCGGCGATCGGGACCGCGGCGGTTAGTTCTCCTTGTATTCGCCAAAAACTTTGCGGAGGCGGTCGGAGATCTCGCCGACCGTCGCCTTGGCTTCGCACGATGCCAGAATGTGCGGCATCAGGTTATCCGACGAGCGTGCGGCATTCTCTAACTCATCGAGCCGGTCGCTGTGGTTGCGGGGGTCGCGGGAGGCGCGCAGTTCGCGCACTCTTTCTATTTGCTGCTGTTCAATGGCCGGGTTCATCTTAAAGACCACCGGCGAAGCGCTTTCCTTCTCTTCAAAACGGTTTAGGCCGACTACGATTGCCTCGCCTTTTTCGACTCGCTTCTGATACTCGTAAGCGGCGTTCTGAATTTCCCGCTGGATGAAACCTTCTTCGATGGCACGCAGGGTACCATCCATTTTGTCGATGCGGGCGATATATTCTTCGGCTCCGCGTTCGATTTCGGCGGTCAGTTTTTCGATGTATTCGCTGCCGCCCACGGGATCGGCCGTCGCCGTCACGCCGCTTTCAAAGGCGATGACTTGTTGCGTGCGCAGCGCCAGGCGCGCGGCTTCGGCGGTTGGCAGACCCAGCGCCTCGTCCCGCGAATTGGTGTGCAGCGATTGCGCGCCGCCCAACACCGCTGCCAGCGCCTGCAGCGTCACTCGGACTACGTTCACCTCCGGCTGCTGTGCGGTGAGCGTGGAGCCGGCCGTCTGGGCATGGAAACGCAACATCATGGACTTCGGATCTTTCGCTCCGAAGCGATCCTTCATAATGCGGGCCCACAGGCGCCGGGCCGCGCGGAACTTGGCAATTTCCTCGAGAAAATCGTTGTGTGCGTTGAAGAAGAACGAAAGCCTGGGCGCGAACGCATCGACTTTGAGCCCAGCGGCAATTGCGGCTTCCACATACGCGATGGCGTCGGCCAACGTGAACGCGACTTCCTGGACTGCGGTCGAACCGGCTTCGCGAATGTGGTAACCGCTGATCGAAATCGTGTTCCACTCCGGCACTTCGACGGCGGCCCACGCGAAGACGTCGGTGATGATGCGCATCGCCGGACGTGGCGGATAAATATAGGTGCCGCGCGCGATATATTCTTTCAGGATGTCGTTCTGAATCGTTCCGTTGAGCTTCTTGGCATCGGCGCCCTGGCCTCGCGCCACCAGCACGTAGAGCGACAGCAGAATCGCGGCTGTCGAATTGATGGTCATCGAGGTGCTGATTTTATCGAGCGGGATCTGATTGAACAGCAGCTCCATATCGGCGATGGAGGCGATAGAAACGCCCACCTTGCCCACTTCGCCTGCGGCCAGCGGATGGTCCGGGTCCATGCCCATCTGCGTCGGCAAGTCGAAAGCGACGGAAAGGCCGGTAGTGCCTTCAGAAAGCAGGTAGCGGTAGCGTTGGTTGCTCTCTTCCGCCGTGCCGAACCCGGCATACTGGCGCATGGTCCACAAGCGCCCCCGATACATGTCCTTATAGATGCCGCGCGTGAACGGATACTCGCCCGGCTGTTCGTTTTCCGGAAGGGGTGCGGCGGAGTGGGTCATGAACGGGAAATTTTTCGGGCTCTGAGGAAGGAAGAGACACCGAAGTAACCCATTACCAGGCCGAATAAAGCCGGAAGCACAATCCGGAAGAGCCCCTCGATGTCGCCTTCAAAGTTACGCATGGCGCGGATCACATAGAATCCTGCGACCACCGCGAAGACGATGAATAGAAAGCCGATGACCTCATTCCAAAGGGCGTGCAGCGGGCGCACGACGCCCGGCAAGACGTGGCTCAGAAACTTCGAAATCAGCTGGCCCATCGGTATCATCCTAGCAGACAAGCACTCTGAAAGCCGTCGAAAACGGGTTGCCCTGGCGATATGATGATATCCTGTAGGCGGCGGGATAAATGGACGATCGGCTTAAAGATCTCATGAAGGAACTCGGCGACGCTATTAATGAGTCCCTTTCCGATTCCGACCGGATCGCGGCTGCGATTGGCGAGATTAAACGCGCGGGCTATGATGTGTTTCTGGTGCTCGAAGCCACCATCGGCTTCAATAAGCGCGAGGACAACGACGACGACAGCCAAGACGAAGGCGAGACGGTGGAACTCGAATCTGCTCCAGAAACCGGCCGCCGCAAGGTAAGCAAGATCAAGCTTACATCGCAGGACCAGAAATTCCTGCGCGCCCTCAAAATCTCCATCGACGAAGAAAAACGCTAACGACCCCCGCTTTCCCAAGCGAATCGCACTTCGTTTCGGCTACGCTTGAGAGTTTATGCCTCTTTTTGAAGCGATCATACTCGGCATCGTGCAGGGACTCACGGAATTCCTGCCGATTTCGAGCACCGCGCATTTAATCCTGATCCCCTGGCTGTTGGGCTGGAAGGATCCCGGCTTGGCCTTCGATGTGGCGCTGCATGCCGGTACGCTGGCTGCGGTGCTGATCTATTTTTTCCGCGACTGGATGCAGGTTCTGGGGCAAGCTTTGGGCTTTCGGGCGGAGGGTGACCCCGCGCTGACGCGCAATCGGGGGCTTCTTTGGCTGATGGTGGCCGCCACCATCCCGGTGGGTGTCTTCGGCTATCTGTTTCAGCACCAGGCCGAGAGCGTGTGGCGTACGCCCAACGTGATTGCCGCGACGATGATCGGCGTGGGCCTGATTCTGTGGTGGGCGGACCACGTGGGGCGCAAAAAGAAAGACTTGGGGCACCTGAGCTTTGCGGACGCGATGGTGGTGGGATTCGCGCAGGTGCTCTCGATTGTGCCGGGGACATCACGCAGCGGCGTCACCATCGCCGCCGGCCTATTTCGGAATCTCGACCGCGCGTCGGCGGCACGCTTTTCATTTTTGCTTTCGACACCGGCCATTGGAGCGGCTGCGGCTAAAGATTTCTACGATCTGATGAAGCATGAAGGCGGCATTCCGCCGGATATGCGGACAGCGTTCCTGGTGGGAATCGTGGTGAGCGGAATCACCGGCTGTCTGGTAATCCGGTTCTTCATGGAGTACCTGCGCAAGGGCACTTTCACAGTCTTCGTCGCATACCGCGTAATATTTGGCATAATAATAATTGCTCTGGCTCATTTCTTCCGGTTCACCGGAAGATGAAGTATTTGGGACCTACCTCGCGACCCCGGCTTAACGAAGCCGTAGCGGTCGTGTTTCTATTCGCCGGGCTGCTTCTTTTGATCAGCCTGGTTTCCTACAATCCTTTTGATCCCTCGTGGAACACGGCAACTTCTGTAGCGAAGCCGATCAATTTGATGGGCCGGCTCGGCGCGTTCCTGGCCGACTTCCTGCTGCAGGCGTTTGGACTCGCAGCTTATGCGATTCCCTTGCTGATTTTGGCGCTGGGATGGAACTGGGTCCGCTCATCGCCCATCGGTGCGCCATGGGCGAAGGTGGTGGGCTCGACTATGCTCGTCGGCTCGACGTGTGCGGCGTTAGGATTCGGGGGGAACTGGCATCCGATCGCCAACCTGCTGCCGGCCGGCGGCGTCCTGGGCAATATTTTGGCGGACAACCTGGTTGCATCGCTGAACCTGACCGGCGCGGCGATGTTCACGGGAGTGTGCTGGATTCTGGGACTGTATCTGTTTTCGACGTTTGAGATGTCGAAACTCGCCCGATGGTTCCGCGTGCCGCTTTCCTGGTTTGGTTCGATCTTCCGTGGAACGTTCACCGGGTGGGGAGCCAAGTGGGAGAAGTGGCGCCGGGCGCGAGCCTTCATCGCCAAGGAGCGAGCCGAGAAACGCGCCTTGAAAAAAGCCTTAGCGGCCAGAGATGCTGCCCCTCCGGCGGCAGAGCCCGCGCACCCCGCAATCAATGATCCGCAGCGGCCGCCGTTTGTGCCGACGGTGGATGAGGATGACGCGATGGAAGAGATCCCCATCCGCACTTTGGATGAGCTTCCGCCGGATCCCATGCCGCTGGAGCTAACCCGGCCCGAGCCCGTGGACATTTCTAGAGGCAAACCGCCTGCGTTCGCTATCGCAGAACCACGCAAGCAACGGTTTGCTTTTAAATTGCCGCCTACGAACCTACTCCAGGAGCCGCCGGAACGCAGCGTTTTTGACAGCCTGGAATTGAAGGAAACGGCGGCGCGCATCAAATCCAAGTTCGAGGAATTTAACGTACGCGGGACGGTTACCCAGATTAACCCCGGACCGGTGGTCACTACTTTCGAGTTCAAACCCGAAGCCGGCGTGAAGTATTCGCGCATCACCACGCTCACCGAAGACCTGTGCCTGGGTTTGCAGGCAGAATCGATTCTGATCGAGCGCATTCCGGGGAAACCAACGGTCGGTATCGAAGTGCCGAACTCCCGTCGCGAGGTCATTAGTCTGCGGCAGATCCTGGAATCCGAAGAATTCCACAACTCGGCGTCGCCCTTGACGGTAGCGCTCGGCAAGGACATCAACGGGCGCATGAAGATTGCCGCGCTCGATTCCATGCCGCACTTGTTGATTGCCGGGTCTACTGGATCGGGAAAGAGCGTGATGCTCAATTCGCTGATCATGTCGATCCTCTATAAGGCGACGCCGCAACAGGTGCGCTTGATCATGGTGGACCCGAAGCGCCTCGAATTCGGGCTATATGAAGGCATTCCGCATCTACTTACGCCGGTGATCACGGACCCGAAAAAGGCCACCAACGCCTTACGCAATGCCGTACTCGAAATGGAGCGGCGGCTGAAATTATTGGCGTCGCTGGGCGTGCGTAACATCGACCAATACAACAAAAAGGTGCGCCAGCTCCAGGCGCAGCCGCGCAACTTGTTCGAAGACGAAACGGAAGAACCGGTTCTGGAGCCGATCCCCTACATCCTGATTTTGATCGACGAGCTCGCGGACCTGATGATGCTCGAGCGCGCCAACGTGGAGGAAACCGTAACCCGCCTGGCGCAGATGGCCCGTGCCGTGGGCATGCATTTGGTTCTGGCGACGCAACGGCCCAGCGTCGACGTAATCACTGGTTTGATCAAAGCAAATTTCCCGTCGCGCATCAGCTTCCGCGTGGCGACGCGCGTCGACTCGCGCACGGTATTGGACGTGATGGGCGCGGAACACCTGCTCGGCCGGGGCGACATGTTATTCCTGCCCCCGGGGTCGTCGCGCCTAGTGCGAGTGCACGGCTCCTACGTCAGTGAAGCGGAAACCAACGATGTGGTGGAATTCTGGAAGCGGCAGGCCGCGCCCGAATACGATCAGACATTCCTGCTGGCGCCGCCCGCCGAAGACGATGAACCGGACCCGGAAGATTTCGACGGCACGCAGGATCCGCTCTACCAGGACGCTGTGCGAGTGGTGCTGGAACAGGGTAAGGCATCCACTTCTACCTTGCAGCGCCGTCTGCGGCTGGGCTACGGCCGCGCCGCGCGGATATTGGACATGATGCAGCGGGAAGGCATCATCGGGCCGCCTGACGGCAGCCGTCCGCGTGAGGTCCTGAAGCGTCCGGACTGGCTGGAGGAAGTGGAGAATCAATTAAGATAGAACAGATGCTGCGTCGCTTGGTTATTCTGTTGGGCCTGACCGCGATCGCTTACGCGGGACTTCCGCCGGGGCGGCTTTTGCCTGACGTGCCGATCTTACTCGATGGCGGCAAGAAACTGGATCTCAAACAATACCGCGGCAGGGCCTTAGTAGTGGCCGTTATCGCAACCACTTGCGCGGACTGCGGCGAACTGGTGACACTCCTCAAACAAATCCAGGACGAGCAACGCGCCCACGGATTGCAAGTGGTAGTAGCGGCCGGCGACGACAAAGCCGCGTCGCTTATAGGCGCTTATTCCCGGGAGCACAAACCTAATTTTCCCCTGGGCTATGTGGATCGGGCCGCGCTGAGGACGCTGACGAATATCGGCCCGAAGGTTCGCCCCCATGTGCCGATCGTGTTGTTTGTGGACCCGAAGGGCATGGTACGCGTGCAAATGTTCGGCAACGATCCGCTTATGCAGAAGCCGGAGACCATCGTCCGCAGCACCGTTCGAGAGCTTTTGAAAGAGCCCGGCATCGTATCCGCAAAGAAGTAGGCCCTCTTCGAGATGGCAAGTGAACGAAAGCTCCGCCTCAAGACGCTGATAATGGTGTTGGCGTTGGTGGTGTGCGCCAATATCGGAGATCTGACAATGAAGCGCGGCATGACGGAAATCGGCGCTGTGGAGCTATCGCCCGTGGGACTGGCGCACGCGTTTCGGCTGACGCTAACCAACGCCAAGATCTGGATCGGGATCATTTTCCTCCTCGGCTTCATGGCCAGCTACATGACGGTGCTGAGTTGGGCGGATTATAGCTACGTGATGCCGGTGGGCGCCTTCGGCTATGCGATGCTGACACTGCTCGCCGTTGTTTTTTTGCACGAACACGTATCAGCGCGCCGCTGGGTCGGCGTGATGGTGGTTTGCATCGGAGTTTTGCTGGTGGGGCGTACCAAGCCGAGCACTACAGAGACACACAGCATGGAAAAGGCCGCGGCTTGAACGCCACCGTTCTATTGTTGGGCGTCCTGATTTGTGCGAGTCCCGGTGGCGAGATTGCAATCGCGTATGCTATGAAGGCAATCGGCGAGCCTTCCGCGCTGCGCCCGAAAGCCCTGTTAGCTTTTTTTGGCCGCGCCGTTCGCAACGGCTGGCTGTGGGTAGGAATTGCGCTGATGACGATTTCGTTTTATTCGCTGTTAGTGCTGCTATCGTGGCAGCCGGTGAGTTTTGTGATTCCCGCATCGGCTCTCAGCTATGTCGTGGGTACATTAGGAGCCAAATATATTTTGGGAGAGCAGATCAGTGGCGCCCGCTGGGCTGGCGTGCTCCTGGTGTGCGCTGGTGTAGGGCTAGTGGCAGGCGGCTAAACGCGCGGATGAAAGTTTAACCAGCGATGTTGATTCTATATCTGCTCTTGGGAGTGGCCCTTCTGGGAACACTCACTTCCACTATTTTCCTGGGACTCGTTGTCGCGGGGACCATCCGGTTTCATCGGCACGCCAGACGGGCAAGAGAGTTGCCGAGCGGGCTCCTGCCTCCGGTTTCCATTCTCAAGCCCGTACACGGATCTGAAGCCCAATTAAAAGAAAATCTGGAAAGCTTTTTCCGTCAGGATTATCCCGCTTATGAAGTTCTAATCGCCGCCGACGAAGCGCATGATCCCGCCCTTGACGTCGCCAGGGAGGTGCGTGCGCTCCACCCGAACATCCCCTGCCGGATTCTGGTCACCGGCAAACCTCTGTGGCCCAACCCTCCCGCCTATAGTTTTTCCCGGATGACGGAAGTAGCGGCCCATGAAATTCTGGTGACTAGCGATAGTGACGTAGAAGTTTCGGAAAACTATCTCCGGGAAGTGGTGGCGCCGCTGCTCGATCCCAACGTGGGGATGGTCACCTGCCTCTATCGCGGCAAGAATGTGGCCGGATTCTGGTCCGGAATGACCGCCTTGGGGATGTCGGTGGAGATGACCGCGGGGGTTCTGGTGGCCAATTTATTGGAAGGGATCAATTTTGGTCTGGGACCCACCATTGCCGTGAAAAAAGAAGCAGTGGCGCGTATCGGCGGCTACCAGGTATTAGGGGATTATTTCGCCAATGATTATATGCTCGGCAACCTGGTTGACAAGGCTGGTTACCGCGTGGTTCTCTCGCACCACATCATCAACCATATCGTGAGTCAGAAATCCTTCCGAAAAATGTGGGACAGCCAGTTGCGATGGGCGAAGTCCACCCGCTATTCCCGGCCGTTGGGCCACCTGGGCAGTGGTTTGATCTTTGCCGTACCCTTCGGATTACTGGGATTTGCTGCCGCTGTGCCGCTCGGGAACATGCCCCTCGGGTTATTTTTGCTGGGGGCGGCTATTCTGAATCGCATTCTCGAATCGTGGCTGGTCGGATGGACAGTCGTGCGCGATCCTATCGCCCTCAAAAGACCCTGGCTCTACATCTTTCGCGATCTGCTCGGTTGCGCTGTCTGGGCGGCGAGTTATACGGCTGCCCGGGCCGTCTGGCGATCCAGCAACTATGAATTAAAGCGGGACAAGATCGTACTGCGTGAGAACATCCGCACGGAAATTAATTAGCGCCCGGTTTTATCACCAGCACATTCTTTGCATCAACTTTGCGGTACTGCATCGGAAAGCTGCGGCCGGCATAATAGGCATCCCACTGATCTTTGTAATGTGGCGACAGCCGCTGCCCGGATTCTCCAGTCACCAGATTTGCAAAGGAATGTTCCAGATCGCCGAGATCAATCACCATACGCAGCGATGGACCGAGCCGCCGCGTGTACTGCTTGACCGTGGTCGGCGCACCGCTCATCGCAACCGGCCCGATGTTGAAGTATCTGCCTATAAACGGCAAGCGGCCTTCCACCGGATTTACGATTTGCAAAGACGAATACTGCCCGTAGTCCCAGCGCGATGGCTTCGATCCCTGAATTTTCTGCCCGGCCTCGAGCGCGCCGGTCAGCGAGCGCAGCAATAGGGCGTTGTAGTCCGGAAACCAGCCCGGAGGCCGCTCCCGCAGTAATCTTTCCACCACGGCCGGGGCCATGTAGCTCTGATAAGCCTCTCCCAATCCAGTAGCCGCGCGCTCCGCCACCCGCCTGCGGATCTGCTCGTATAGTAGCGATGACAGCATGGGTGCGGCCTCGCCTTTTGCCATTTGGCCGTTCCACTTGCGCAATAAAGTGACGGCCTGTTCTATTCGTGGGTCTGCGGGTTTTCCTGTATCGCCCTTTTGTGCGTCGAAGGCGGCCACCACCTGCTGCGCCAAAAAAAGGTCGAAGGCGGAATAGACATCCGTTTCCACTGCGAACATCTCTTCAGGCTTCCATTTAGCGCGCGAACCCAACACTGCTCGAATTTGATTGGCACGGTAAGGCGCTGCAAAATTTCCGGCTACGGGGTACGCGTAATCCGCCGGAAACGGATTCTGATTCGCGGTAACGATCATCCCCGCCGAGGGGTTGTAGGACCTGGGAAGCTGGTCAAAAGGGATAACGCCTCCCCACTCGCAGCCGGTGCTCGCCGCCGGCACATCGCCCGCGCAATTCTTACGAATCGGCAACCGCCCTGCCGCCTGATATCCGATGTTCCCGTCGATATCGGCGTATACAAAATTTTGCCCCGGGCCTCCATAACGTTCGAGCGCCCCTCGAAACTCGTCCCAATTGTGTGCGCGATCGATATCCAGAAAAGGAAATGTAAAGCCGCCCGATTCAGCCGCTGTCCAATGCAGCGCATATTGCGTCCCGCCTTCAGACAGGAACAGCGGACCCTGCTCGGTGAGTCCCAGCGCAATCGGTATTGTCCTGAGGCCCTTCACCGAAATGGCATCCTGCTCCAGCCTCACGCTTGCACTGGCATCCTGACGATACAAATCCTGCACGTCGAACTGTAAATTAGTGACGCCCCAGGCAATCCGGTCGTTGTGTCCGACGATTACGGCCGGCAATCCAATAATGGTGGCGCCGGTTACATCCAGGCCGGGGGCCTTGAGATGCACCAGGTACCAGGGAGAAGGGATTGAATATTCAAGATGCGGATCATCGGCAAGGATAGGCTTTCCGCTTGCGGTGCGCGATCCCGCTACCGCCCACGAGTTCGATCCGGGCTGGGCCTCATATCCCGTGCGCGCTGGAAATAGAAAATCCACTTTACTGCGTTCGCCCGCTTCGAGCATTTTTTGCTTGAGCAACTCGCCGCGCCAACTATTGGTGAGTGTCCGGTACATTTCGAGACCGGCCAGCAATGAGTCGCGGATTGTCCAAGGACGCGGATCATATCTCAACAGGGTGAATTCCAGAGGCAAACGGTCACGATGGGTTTGAATGAATTCGTTGATGCCGCGCGCGAAGGCAGCAAGCACCGCTCGTTCGGCGGGCTGCAAGGAATGCTCCTGACGCTCGGCGATGTTGCGCAGATTCATGCGGCGGGCTTCCTGATCGGACTCCACAGCCAACTGCCCCGCGATTTCAGCCAGCTCTCCGGAGGCGCGCCGCCGCATCCCATCCATTTGCCACAGCCGGTCCTGGGCCATAGCGTAGCCTTGAAGGAAAATGGCGTCCTCCCAAGACCCGGCCTGGATGTGGGGCACGCCCAGCGCATCGCGCGCGATGCGGGCTTCCGCCGAAATCGGCGCGGTTATCTGCCCGGATAGCTCCGGCAATGCCCGCCAGCCGTACCAATAGACCGCCGCCAGGAATACGATTAGTAAAACCGCTATGCTCAAGTTGAGCAGTCTGAGCAGGCGGGTGGAGCGCACAGATCGTGACCCGGTGTGCGCGTTTTCGGGAAGGCTCACTGCTCCGATTGTAGCGAACCATCTGCAAACGCTATGTCTTTGCGCCTCATCCTTCTGGTTGTCATCGTGGCATTGAACGGCTTCTTCGCGGCTGCTGAAGTAGCCTTGGTTTCAGTGCGCCGCTCGCGCCTCAAGGAACTCGCGGAGCAAGGCAACGCCTCCGCCCGCGCGGCGCTCGGGCTGCTATCGAATCCCGGACGTCTTCTGAGCGTCACCCAGGTAGGCGTTACGCTAGCCAGCCTGGGGCTGGGATGGGCCGGCGAAGACACCGTGTATCAGATTCTACTTTCTTGGTTTGAGCCGTGGATACCGCCCCATTCGGTGTCTCTCCCCTGGCTACATGGACTGAGTTTCGCGACCGCGTTCCTGCTGATCAGCTTCGTGCACGTGGTGATTGGCGAAGTAGTACCCAAGAATCTGGCGCTCGAAAAAGCCGACAAACTGGCGTTGCTGGTCGCGACTCCGCTGCTGATTTTCCGCCGCATATCTTTGCCGTTTGTGATCGTGATCGAGCGCACATCCGGCGCTCTCTCTCACCTGCTCGGTCTAAAGGGCGAGCATGGCGGCGGAGGACACTCCCCGGAAGAGCTGAAATTCATTGTCCAGTCCAGCCGGCACGAAGGCCATTTGGAGAGTTTCGAAGAAGATGCCATTAAGAAGCTGCTGGAGCTCAAACAAGTCAACGCTCGCGAGATAATGACTCCGCGCCGCCAGATCGTTTCGGTTTCGGTCGATGCCGGACTGGACGAGCTGCTGCGTTTGACAACGCAGCACAAGTATTCCCGCCTGCCGGTGTACGACGGCAGCCCCGAACAGATCATAGGAGTGCTCCATTATAAGGATTTGGTGCGTGCCTGGCAGGAGCGCAAATCCGCCGCCGACCGGCGACATACCCCGCGGCCATTTCGCTTACGTCAATATCTGCGCAAGCCTTTGGTCGTGCCGGAGACGAAGCCTCTGCATCAATTAGTCGATGAGTTCCGCCATCAGCACACTCATCTTGCAATGGTGGTAGATGAGTTCGGCACTTTCACCGGACTGATCACGCTCGAAGACGTGCTCGAGCAGGTGTTTGGCGAAATCGCCGACGAGCACGATGTTCGGCGGCCCCTGCCAGTTGCGGGCGCTCCTGTCACTGAACTCGATGGCAGCACCAGCATCCGCGACTTAAGCTCGCTTTACGGCATCGACTTGCCTGGTGATGCGGGATTCGAGACCCTGGCGGGTTTCTTGCTGCATCAGTTCGGATACATTCCGGTGGCCGGCGAGTCCGTGATCCACGAGGGGCGCGCGTTTCTGGTGCAATCGATGGATCGAAACCGCATCGCGCGCGTCAAGATCATCAGTCCTCAGCCAGCTGATTCAGATCTGCCGGCAAGCGGTAACGACCTGCTGGCGGGCACCCAAAACGGGCAGACAGCCGCTCCCCAAAACCAGCCGGCTGATTCGAAGACGACCTCCTGACAGTCGAATGCCGGGCGGGATTCTCTGCTCCGCGCTTTCGGGTCCCATTCCGGAATAGTGCACCGATGGCTCGCGCCTCTGCGCTAGCTTTTGCGGCCACCACCTTTCTTTTCCCCTTGGGCTGGAAATCGATATCTAGTTTCCCTGCCGTGATCGCGCTGGGGTGATTGCGGCGCTCAGAAGATCCGGACGGGGGATGGGGGGCGCGACCTCCAATCGTCGACTCGGCTGGAGGTCGAGGCGTGCGCTGCGCTCGTCGCTCGCGTTGACCGTGGCGGGCCTACCCTGGCCCAAAACCACCACTCACGGCCGGAGTCGGCCATGTAGAGCTACTGTTTATGTGTGTTTTCTGTGGATTAGCTCTGGTATAAGACTTGCAATACAGGAGCCAAGAAGGAGGCAGATAGATTATGAAAACGAAGCGAATTGTAATGGGATTCATGGCGGTTGCTTTACTGATGGCGGGGCTTGCATTTACTGCCAGCCCCGCGAAAGCTGAAACACACTTTTCGTTCGGCGTTGGAGTGGGGCCCGGCTATGGTTACTACGCCCCGCCTCCGGTATACTACAGGCCACCCTACCCGGGCCCTGGGTATTACTGGACCGACGGTTACTACGATCCTTACGGCTCTTGGATCGCCGGCGTTTGGGCTCCGCGAACCTACTATGCAAGACCATACGGGTACGGGCGACCTTTTTACGGGAGAGGCTACTATGGCGGCTTCCGCCGTGATTTCGACCGCGACGATTTCCGTGGACGTGGTTGGGGCCACCGCCGTTAAGCCCGTGGCCTGTAATCATTACCGGGCGTGAGGTGTATTTACGGCCCTATTCAACGCATGACTTTGGCTTTTAGCGTGCAATTGACACATCGAACTAGGAGGTTTTGATGAAGAAGCTACTGGCTGCTTTGGTGCTGACCGCGGGACTTGGTTTCGGCGCTCAGGTTTCTGTGGGGGTTCGGATTGGCGAGCCGCCTCGTCCTCGGGTGATTAGAGTCCGCCCGCGTGCCCCTGGTCCTGAATATTACTGGGTCGATGGGTATTGGTACCCTAATGGACGGCGATATGTCTGGCATAACGGCTACTGGTCCCGCCCCCCCTATAACGGTGCGCGGTGGATAGGACCGCGCTACGAAGGCGGACTGTTCTACAACGGCTACTGGGAGGGTGGTGGAAGACGTTTCGACCACGACCATCGTTGGGACCGAGATCGCAATCGCGATTGGGGTCATGAACGCGAAGAGCGTCGCGAACACGAACGCCACTAGATCTGAAAATTAAAATGTGTTCACCGAGCCGGACGTTGCTGTCCGGCTCTTTTTTTCGCGTTAGTGCGTCAGAATCGCAACTAAGTGGTTCCAAGTTAGCTTCGAGGCGAAGGCGGCGACGCAAACTCCGGTCACAGAAAGTAGAATCAAAAAGCCGACTATACGGTTGGATGGGTCGCTCATTTTGTGGGCCAAGTGGGATCTTACAAAGTTATCCTCAAAAGTAAAAGTCTATCTTTGGTATAGTGCCGCTGCTCCCTGTTTTCTCGCCCTATCTTTCGATAAAATCGGCGGAATTCCGGGCAATGTCGATTACAATAAGTCCAACCGGGTGTCTCCTCCGAGCACCCATCTGAGCGGGAACGTCGGACCTCTTCCGCGTTCCCCTCTTAGTCCTCCGTTGAAAGAATCCACACCGTCCACAGCAATCTCTGAAGGTTGACCCGAGCACGATTCCCGTGGTACCGTAATTTTTCGGGCGACGTCGTCGTAAACGTCTTTCTGAAGTTAGTTCCGTTCCCTTACCAAACAACCTGATGGAACAGATTTCGCACGCACTCGCTGGGATACTGTTGAAATCTATCCCTACCGTTCTTCTACTGCTTTTCTTATATTTCTATTTAAAATTAATGCTGTTTGGGCCGCTCAACCGGCTGCTGAAACAGCGCGAAGAGCTCACGGAGGGGACCCGTAAGGCTGCCGAGAGAAGCCTGAAGGACGCAGAGCGGAAAGTCCAGGAATATGAAGCTAAGATGCGCGAAGCTCGCGCGGAAGTATATCGCGAGCAGGAAGAGACGCGCCGTCAATGGTTGACGGATCAGGCGGCGCAAATTACTAGCGCGCGTGAACGAACGGCGCAAGCGGTCCACCAGGCTAAAGAACAGATGGCAGTGGAAATCGCGTCAGCCCGGCAGAGCCTGGAACAATCAGCCGGGGCGCTAGCGGACCAAATCGCTACGGCCCTATTAGCGAGGAAAGCGGCTTGAGGCGGGTTTCTTTCATTGCAATGCTGTTGTTCGCGGGCGGAGTGTGGTTGAGGGCGCAGGAATCGGGTGGCGTGCCCGAAGTGAATCCGGGCTGGAAGTGGGCGAATTTCGTCATCTTAGTGGCCGGATTGGGCTACTTATTGGCGAAGGCCTTGCCGCCCTTGTTCAAATCGAGGACCGAGGAAATTCAGAAGGGAATCGCGGAAGCCCGCGCTGTCAAGCTGGACGCCGACAAACGCGCCGCGGATGTAGCAGCGCGCACGGCAACCCTGGGAGCCGATATCGAACGTTTCCGTGTCGAAGCCAAGGCCGAGATGCAGCAGGAAGGCGAGCGCATCCGCCAGGAAACCGCGGCGCAAATCGCGCGGCTGGAGCACCAGGCTGAAGAGGATATTGAAATGACCGGCAAACTCGCGCGCAGGGAGCTCAAGAGCTACGCCGCGAAGTTATCGCTCGATCTGGCAGAGCAGCGCGTGCGGGAACGGATGAATGCGGCGACCGAGCAGGGGTTGGTGGACGCTTTTATTCAAGACTTAGAACGGGAGTCGAAGAACTAGATGATTTCCGTAGTTGCAGCTCGCTATGCGAAGGCACTCGCCGATGTAGTCACGGCGGGTGTGCATGCTTCGAGCGCGGCACAAGAGGATACGGCGGCGATCACGGCGCAGTTGCGGGCGGTCGACGATATGATCGCATCGTCCAACGAATTGAAGAACGCGCTGGCGTCGCCGGCGGTGGCGCCTTCGAAAAAGCGAGCCGTGGTTGCGAAGCTGATTGCACCGATGAACGTCTCCGCGCAGGTGCGGAATTTTCTATTTGTGGTGATCGATCACCGGCGGGTGCACCAGTTGAAATCGATTGTCGAAGCTTTCGAGAACCTCGCCGATGAACGTTCGGGATTCGTGCGAGCGGATGTGTCGAGCGCGCGCGAAATGACAGAAGTGCAGCGCGCCGCATTGGAAGGGCAGCTCTCCCGGTTGGCGGGAAAGAAGGCCAAGCTGCGGTACTCGACCGACCCCGCGCTGGTGGGGGGCGTGGTGGCTAAAGTGGGATCCACCGTATACGACGGCAGCGTCCGCGGGCAGTTAGAGCGTCTGCGGATAAAACTGGGGAGCCAGTAGGCTCACCCTATTTAAAAAGGAATTATGGCTCAGATTCGGGCGGATGAAATCTCGCGCCTGTTGCGCGAGGAGATCGAGAACTACGAAAAGGCGGTCAACGTGGCCGAGACCGGATCGGTGATTTCGGTGGGCGACGGAATCGCGCGTATTTACGGACTGGAAAACGTGATGGCCGGCGAACTGATCGAGTTCAAGGGCGGGGTATCGGGCATCGCTTTAAACCTGGAAGAAGACCAGGTGGGCGCGGTGTTGCTGGGCGAATACTCGAACATCATGGAAGGCGATGAGGTCCGCCGAACAGGCCGCATCATGAGCGTGCCGGTGGGCGAGGGCATGATCGGACGAGTGGTTGACGCGCTCGGCAAGCCCATCGACGGCAAAGGCCCCATCGAGAGCAAGGGGTTTAACGCCATCGAGCGCATTGCGCCGGGCGTGGTCGACCGGCAGCCGGTGAAAGAGCCGATGCAGACCGGCATCAAAGCCATTGACGCGATGATTCCGATCGGCCGCGGGCAGCGCGAGCTGATCATTGGCGACCGCCAGACGGGCAAGACCACGGTAGCGCTCGACGCGATCATCAATCAAAAGGGCGGCGACGTCATTTGTATTTACGTCGCGATCGGGCAGAAGCGTTCGACGGTAGCTCAGGTGGTGAAAACGCTCGAAGACTTCGGCGCCATGGAGTATTCAATCGTAGTGGCGGCGACGGCGTCCGACCCGGCCCCTATGCAGTACCTCGCTCCCTATGCGGGTTGCGCGATCGGTGAATATTTCCGCGACAGCAGCCGTCACGCACTGTGCATTTACGACGATCTTTCGAAGCACGCCGCGGCGTATCGCGAGATTTCGCTGCTGCTGCGGCGGCCTCCCGGGCGCGAGGCATTCCCCGGCGACGTGTTCTATCTTCACAGCCGCTTGCTCGAGCGCGCGGCGAAGTTGTCGGCTGAAAAAGGCGGCGGCTCGCTGACGGCGCTCCCTTTCATCGAAACCCAGGCGGGCGATGTTTCGGCGTACATCCCGACCAACGTCATTTCCATCACTGACGGCCAGATTTATCTCGAATCCGATTTGTTCAATTCGAATATTCGTCCCGCAATCAATGTGGGTATTTCCGTTAGCCGCGTGGGCGGCAATGCGCAGATCAAAGCCATGCGGCAGGTAGCGGGCAGTCTGCGTTTGAACCTGGCGCAATATCGCGCGCTGGCGGCGTTTGCGCAGTTCGGCTCGGATTTGGATAAGACGTCGACGGCGCAGCTTACGCGCGGTAGTCGTATGGTGGAGATTCTGAAGCAGGGGCAGTATTCCCCGGTGCCTGTCGAGAAGCAGGTTTTGATCATTTACGCAGGGACCGAGGGGTTCCTGGATGACCTCCCTCTCGATCAGTGCCGTGCGTTTGAAGACGGGTTGTTCAAGTTTGTCGAGAACGCGCATCCGGGGATGCTTTCGACCATTCGCGAGAAGAAGGCGCTAGACGACACGCTGAAGGGCCAGATGACGGCAGCGCTCGGCGAGTTCAAGACTCGCTTCGTCCAGGAACAAAAGTCAAAGTAAAAATGTCCAGCTTGCCATGCCAAGTTTAATCGACATCCGGCGGCGCGTCCGTTCGGTGCGCAATACGCAGCAGATCACCAAGGCCATGAAAATGATCTCGGCGGCCCGGCTGCGTAAGGCGCAGGAGCGGGCACTGGCGGCGCGTCCCTATGCGAAGATGCTGGGCGAGATGCTGGCGAACGTCGCCGCTGCCGCCGCCCAAGATCCGGACGCGGGCGGAAATCCGCTGCTGGCGGTGCGTCCGGAAAATAAGATTTTGGTGGTAGTGGTGACGGCGGACCGCGGCTTAGCCGGCGGCTTTAACGCCAACCTTTTGAAATTGGCCCAGCGCTTCGTCAATGAGCACAAAGGGGCGGTTCTGACCTTCGAGCTGATCGGCCGCAAGGGCCGCGATTATTTCCGCAAACGCGGCGCGCGGATTTCGGGCGAACATCTGGACATGATGCGGGCGTTGAACCTCGCGTATGCCGAAAAAATCGCCGACGCCATCAGCGAACGATTTGCCAGCGGCGAGATCGACGCCGTGTATTTGTTCGTCAACGAATTTAAAAGCGTAGTGTCGCCGACGCTTTCCGAAACACGCTTGCTGCCGATGGAAGTGCCGAAATCGCAAGAGCAGGTGGATTATATTTACGAGCAGAAGCCTGCGGAATTGCTGGGTACGCTGCTGCCGCGCTATATCAAGCTGCAGGTATACCGCGCGCTGCTCGAATCGGTGGCGGCGGAGCACGCGTCGCGCATGACGGCGATGGACGCGGCCAGCTCCAATGCGTCCGACGTGATCGACAAGCTGACGTTGTATATGAACCGCGTGCGCCAGGCGAGCATCACGCGCGAGATTATCGAGATTGTGAGCGGCGCGGCTGCTCTCGGCTAGAGAGCGCGCGAAATCGAGGTTTCTTCTATGAGCGTAGTCGGAAAAGTGATTCAGGTGGCCGGACCGGCCGTGGACGTTGAATTTCCCGAGGGACAGATTCCCGTCATCCGCACGGCGATCCGTATCACCAGCGAGGGCTTCACCGTGCCCGACCCCATCGACATCATCTGCGAAGTGGCGCAGCATATCGGCGAGGGCCGCGTGCGCACCATCGCGCTGCAGCCGACCGACGGGCTGGTGCGCGGGATGAAGGCCGAGAGCCTGGGCGAGCCGGTGACGGTGCCGGTGGGCAAGGAGACGCTCGGCCGCGTCCTGAACGTGATCGGCGAGCCGGTGGACAAGATGGGGCCCGTGAATACGGCCAAGCGGTATCCGATTCATCGGCAGGCGCCGGCGTTCGACGAGCAGGCGACCGAGCTGCAGATGTTCGAGACCGGCATCAAAGTGGTGGATCTGCTAGAACCGTACCTGCGCGGTGGCAAAATCGGTTTGTTCGGCGGCGCGGGCGTTGGCAAGACGGTCATCATTCAAGAGCTGATCAGTAATCTCGCGCAGAAGCACGGCGGGGTTTCGGTATTCGCCGGGGTCGGCGAGCGTACGCGCGAAGGGAACGATCTGTGGCTGGAATTCCAGGAGTCCGGCGTTATCGATCCGAAAGACTGGCGGAAATCGAAGTGCGCCCTCATTTACGGGCAGATGACCGAGCCTCCCGGGGCGCGTCTGCGGGTGGCGCTGACGGCGCTGACGGTCGCTGAATATTTCCGCGACGAAGAAAATCAGGACGTGCTGCTCTTCATCGACAACATTTTCCGTTTCACGCAGGCGGGTTCGGAAGTATCGGCGCTGCTGGGCCGCATGCCGAGCGCGGTGGGATATCAGCCTAACCTTGCGTCCGAGATGGGCGACTTGCAGGAGCGCATTACGTCGACTAAGAACGGCTCGATCACGTCGGTGCAGGCGATTTACGTGCCTGCCGACGACTACACCGATCCGGCACCGGCGACGACGTTTGCACACTTAGATGCCACCACCAACCTGTCGCGATCGATTTCGGAACTCGGTATCTATCCGGCCGTGGATCCGCTGGCTTCGACTTCACGCATTCTAGATCCGCGCGTGATTGGCGAAGAACATTACAACGTCGCGCAGCAAGTCAAACAGATTTTGCAGCGCTATAAAGATTTGCAGGACATCATCGCTATTCTGGGTGTCGATGAACTTTCCGATGAAGACAAGGCGATTGTGGCGCGCGCGCGCAAGATCCAGCGGTTCTTGTCGCAGCCCTTTACAGTGGCCGAAGCGTTTACCGGCTTGAAGGGTAAATACGTGAAGGTGGCCGATACTGTGCGCAGCTTCAAGGAAGTGGTGGAAGGCAAGCACGACGAAATTCCGGAGCAGGCGTTCTACATGAAGGGCTCGATCGACGACGTGCTCGAGACCTGGGAAGACATGAAGAAGAAGGGCTAGCCCGCCATGGCAGACACCTTCCAAATCGAGATCGCGACGCCAGAAAAGCTGGTCCTGCAGCAGCAGGCAGACTCAGCGCAGATTCCGGGTAAGGACGGCTATATGGGCATTCTGCCTGGGCACGCTGCGCTGCTGAGTGAGTTGGCAGAAGGTACGCTCTCAGTGACTTTGGGCGGGCAGACGCAGAGTTTTCATATCACCGGCGGATTCGTCGAAGTCCGCAACAACCACGTGAGGGTGTTGGCGGATAAAGCGGAGTAAGGCCTGCGGCCGCTATCACAGGATTCACCCAATGCACGCCCATTTGTTGATAGACGTGGCGCGAATCCAACCGCGCAGCAATTTTGGACTGCGCACCTCGACTTGGTACCAGCGCGATTCGCGAGCGCTACCAGTTGTTGCCAGGATTTTGGCTTCTGCGCATTCCGCAACCCTGCCTGCGATTTCAGATTTCAGACGAGCTTCCGCGAAGACTTCCAAAATTCTTTCCGGAAGGGGTCCTATTCCAATGGTTTCACCGACAGAATAGAGGTCCAGTTCATAGGCGTGGCCGGACCAGCGGTAGAAGGGATTTGCATCGCAGTAATAGCAAAATAACGGCGTGACGGTGTCTGGCCCGTAGAATCCACCGGCGGCGACGCCATTAATAGGCTCTGAAGCCAATTGCACGACCCAGTGAATTTGCATGGGCACCTTCGCATGAACTGCCACGACTCCATATTGCGTACCACGCGGAGTTTGTTTGACCACCGCCGCCACGACGTCCGGGAGCCTGTCGCGGTCTAGGTCCGCAGTCGCCCACGGGGGCCAGAGGCCACCACCCTTGAGGTCTTCGACGGTTACGGGCGACCTGACCATGGAGGCTTCCAGCACATGCACGCCGGGTAGCTGACGAAGTGCCTCCACCAGCTGCGCCGGAGGTTTGGACTGAGCAAACACACAACTCGCGAAGGGAATCAAAAATAATGATGTTCTCATTTATGCTCCGCCTGAATCATTTGCTCTAAACTCCCAATCAACGGCGGCAGATCAAGGGCAATCGTGTCGCACACACGTTCCAGGTCCACATCAAAGTAAACGTGGATGAGGCGGTGCCTCGTGCCCATGATATCGGCCCAAGGAATCTGCGGATACGTGGTGCGAGTCTCATTGGTCACCTTGGTGGCGGCTTCGCCAATGATCTCTATGCACTTCACAAGCGCCAGCGAAAGAATGCGGTTGGATTTCAGATCTTGGGGAGTCTTTCCCGCTGCAAATGCGACGGTTTCGCGGGCGGCGTCCAACATGTGCCGCAGTCGCACCAAATCATTGGGCGGCATATTGGACGGAAGCTGTCTTTACCACCTCATCGCGAAAATAGCGGCTCAGTTCAGGTGCCGTCCGAAGGTCGATGGGCCGTCCGCCAAAAAGAGCGGAAAGCTCCCGTTCCATCGCAGCCATGCGTAGATACCCTACGCGGTAGTCCGGTTCGAATTCGACGAGGATATCGATATCACTCGACTCCTTGAAGCGCTCGGTAAGCGCGGAGCCGAAGATCGCCAATTTCCGGACGCGGTTGCGGCGGCAAAACTCGGCGAGGTCGGGTTGCGAAATACCCAAACGATCCACCTGCATTCAAATCCATTATCGTCGATAACCACCGAGGCAGGGTTAAACTCCGATAAGACGGGCGGATTGGCCGATAAAGCCGGATAGCGCTGTCAAATATCCTGTGCCTTGGCCACCCAACGCGGCGCGGAACCTGCCTTTTGCCGGAGTATGAGATTTAATTGTGCGGCATGGTGCTGGACGTGACGCATATTGCACAGAAGTAACTCCGCTTGGTTAAGGTCCAGCCATTTGAATCCGGCGGGTTTAAGGAAATCCGCATCCGTCATGCCTTCTATCGTCGCGCGGAACTTCTTGCGAACGTGATCGAGATAGGATTGAAGTTCAGCTTTCGTGTACGCCCGCTCGGGAAGCAATCCGGCCGGGTCCAACTCGTCGCTCGTGAAGGGAGCGGGCGGCGTGAACCCTTCGGCAGAGCCGGAGAGGTAGAAATCCAGGAAAAACAGCGTGTGATAGGCGACATACCAAAAGCCGACGACATCGCGCTCCACCCACTCAGGTGATTTCGAACTATCGCTCCATAGCTCATCGGGGCAGGCACGCATGGCGTTTTGAAGCATATCGATAGCCGCGCCGAACTGGCTCCAGATAGTTGTTTTCCAAATTGATTCCATGCCAACTCCTTGCGACTCTTGGTAGTTTTGAGTCTACGATTCGAGTCCGTATCGGATTATGCTTTGCCAACCTGGTGCGACCCGCTATAATCTAACATCCGATGACATTCGTAGGTTTGGACTGGTTCCCGCTGTGGTTGAGCCTGCGCGTGGCGGCGTTGTCGACGGTGCTGGCGTTTGCGGGCGGGTTGTGGATCGCGTACCTGTTGGCGAACCGGCAATTCCGCGGCAAGGACGTACTGGATGCGGCGGTGACGTTGCCGCTGGTGCTGCCCCCGACTGTGCTCGGTTATTACTTGCTGGTGCTGTTGGGGCGATCAAGTCCGCTGGGGAAACTATGGGAAGCGGTCTTCGGATCGCCGCTGGTGTTCACATGGAAGGCGGCGGTAGTGGCGGCGCTGCTCCACGCTCTTCCGCTGTTGGTGAAGTCGGCGCGCGCGGCGCTCGAGAGTGTGGATCGCAACTATGAGCGTGCCGCGCGGAACCTGGGAGCGTCGGAATGGAAGCTGTTCTGGCGCGTGACTCTGCCGCTCGCGTGGCGCTCGATTTTCGCGGCTACTGCGCTGGCGTTTGCGCGGGCGCTGGGCGATTTCGGCGTTACGTTAATGGTTGCGGGTAACATTCCCGGCCGGACGCAGACCGTGGCGGTGGCCATCTACGATGCGGTCGAATCCGGCAATGGCGCGGTGGCGCGAACGTTGGTGTTGGTGGTTTCGGCGCTGGCATTGGTTCTGTTGACTCTCGCCAACCGTCTGAGCCCCAGCCGGGTTTGAAATCGCTATGCTCCAAGCCCGAATTCGAAAGTCGTTCGCGCCGAAACACGATTCAGCGGGGTTCATGCTGGATCTGGAATTCGCGGCCATCGCCGGTGTGACGGTACTTTTTGGCCCCAGCGGAGCGGGTAAAACCCTGGTGCTCGATTCCGTAGCCGGGTTCGTGCAACCTGACGAGGGCCGCATTCTACTCGATGACGACATCCTTTATGACGCCGCTGCGGGGGTGCATTTGCCTCCGCAAAAACGCAACTGCGGCTATGTATTCCAGAACTACGCGCTCTTTCCTCATATGACGCTGCGCGAGAATCTGGCGTTTGCGGCTGAGCGGAGGCCCCGTCTCGAGCGCCACCGGCGCATAAACGACATGCTGGAGAAATTTCGGCTAGGCGAGGCTGCGGGCCGCCGTCCGCATGAGGTTTCAGGCGGCCAGCGGCAGCGCTGCTGTATTGCACGCGCCTTGATCGGCGAACCCAAACTCTTGCTCCTGGACGAACCGGCTACCGGTCTCGATGCACTGTTGCGCGCCGAATTCTACGAGGCCCTGCGCCAGGTGCGCAGTGATTTCGCGACGCCGATGCTGTTAGTGACTCACGATCTCACCGAATGTTTCGAATTGGGCGAGGAGATGTTGATCCTCCACGCCGGCAGAATCGTGCAGAAAGGGACGCCGCGCCAGGTGCTGGATGGACCGGCGAATTTGGAAGTAGCTCGCTTACTCGGTGCGTTCAATTTACTCGAAGGCGAGATTCGCACGCTCGATCCGGGGCGCAACACCAGCCGCCTTCAGATCGGCGAATTCGAATTGGAAGGTCCGTATTTCCCGGGCCATCTAAAGGGCGACCGGGTAACTCTGTGCGTGCGGCCCGAGCAGCTCAAGGTTGCCGCCCGTAATGGAAAGCCCGGCGCCAATCAAATCCCGGCTGAACTACTGCGAGCCGTCGAAAGACCCCACGGGATGAGGCTGGAGTTTTCCGGTGTGGGAATTCCAGGGGCCGTCCGGGTGGCGATTTCACGCACCGAGTACGAGAACCAACGGGACAACCGCGAGTGGGTGATCCACTTCCCGAGCGACACGTTGCGACTGCTCTAGATCTCACACCGCCCGCACGGCGGCACTCACGGGACGCGAGCCGACCGGGATCACGGTGAGCAGCGATGCCCTGCGGTCGCGGTTTTTGGTGATGGCGCCCACACGCAGAACGGCGACGTCGCCGGATTTGCGGTTCAGCACCAGCGCATACTGATCGTCCGGCGTGATGGCGATGAATCCGGGATCGGCGCCTACCGACGCCACCGCGACCACCTTACGCGAATTGATTTCCAAAATATTTACGTCACCAGAGCGCGGGCTGGCCACGAATAGATACGCGAGCGACGCCGCCATGGGACCGGGAGCGTGCCCGGCCAGCACCGTCTCCGCTATTTCGGGCGTGTGGTATGGGTAGACCACCACTACCGCATCCATGCCGTCACCCGTGACGAAGAGCTGGCCGCCATCGGCGTTGGAGCACAGATTATCGGGGCGCACCGCCAGCGAGAGATGCGTAATCAGCTGTCCTGACGCCGCGTCGTACATCGACAAACGGCGTTCGCCGCGGTCCGCGGCAATTAGCGTTCGGGAATCCGCGAGAAATCGAACGGAACCGAAATCGCCTTCTCCCGCCGGAGGGGCAACCTTGCGGGACGCCAGGTCCACTAGCCGGACGCCGTTGGTAAAACTGACGGCAGCTGTTTTCCCGTCCGCTGCCAAAGCGAAATCCACCGGGTCCCGAGGGAGCGGCAGCCGCCATTCCAGAGTGAGCGTGTCCAGTGCGATGCGGATGAGCGATTGCGGCTCGCGCGCCAGAACATAGAGCGCCCTTTCGCTAGGCGCCGACTGAATGGCTATGGCCGAGGACGCGACCGCCAGGCGGCGAGTGAAGCTCAGCCGGTCCACGTCGATTTCGTGAACGGTTCCGTTGGCAGGCGTCAGGGCATAAACCGAGGGACGCGTCGGAGTGGAAATCACGCTGGTCGGAGATCCATTCAAAGGGATGTGCCGGGCCACGGCAAGGGCTTCGAGGTCCACTGCGGCAACGGCTTGGCTCTCTTCATTTGCAATGAATGCATAGCCGCGAAACCCACCGTAACTGCGACGGTGGCTACATGCTGCGAGCAGAGGAAATGTGAGCAGGGCCCGGCGAGAGATCACGCCTTAAGGGTAACAGGAGGTACTATAAGGAGCGCCGGGCCGCATTGCTGAGCCAGAGTGTATTCTCTTCAAAATAAAACAAAACATTGCCTCTACGTTCTGTGTATGGTACTTTCTAAGGGGACCCTCTGGGCCTGCCGGTACTCCCCCGCTTTATATGAATCTGCGTTCGCTATTCAGCCTTTTTTCTTCGGATCTGGCCATTGATCTTGGCACGGCGAATACGCTGGTTTACGCCAAAGGCAAAGGCATCGTGGTGAACGAACCCTCGATCGTCGCCATCAACAAGAACAATGGAGAAGTAGAAGCCGTGGGCAGGGAGGCCAAGGAGATGCTTGGCCGGACGCCGGGCAATATCGTTGCCATCCGCCCGATGAAGGACGGCGTTATCGCCGACTTCAAGGTCACCGAGCGGATGCTCAATTACTTCATCCAGAAGGCGCACGGCCGCAAGATGCTGGTACACCCGCGCATCATTATCGGGGTCCCCAGCGAGATCACACAAGTGGAAAAGCGCGCGGTGATCGATTCCGCGTATCACGCGAAGGCCAGTGAAGTGTATCTGGTGGAGCAGGCCATGGTGGCGGCCATCGGCGCGGGTCTGCCGATCACCGAGCCTTCTGGCAATATGGTTGTCGATATCGGCGGCGGCACGACTGACGTGGCCGTGATTTCGCTGTCGGGCATCGTATATTCGCGGTCGGTACGCGTTGCGGGGAACGAGATGGATGACGCCATCATGCAGTACATGAAGCGTAAATACAATCTCCTGATCGGCGAAACTACCGCGGAACGCGTGAAGATTCAGATAGGCTCGGCTTACGAGTTAGACAAACCGCTCACCATGGAAATCAAGGGCCGCAACCTAATCGAAGGCGTTCCCAAGACCATTACGGTGGACGATACGGAGATCCGCGAGTCACTGTCGGAGTGCGTCGCCACCATCATGAATGCCATCCGCGTAGCGCTAGAGCGCACCCCGCCTGAGTTGTCGGCCGACATCAGCGACCGCGGTATTGTGCTGACGGGCGGCGGAGCGCTGCTGAAAAATTTGGACAAGCGTATCCGGCAGGAGACCGGATTGCCGGTGTCGATTGCCGAGGACCCGCTGGCCTCGGTGGTGCTAGGCACCGGGAAAATGCTGACGGAATTTAGACTGTTGAGGCGTATCGCGATCGAGTAGCACGAGGGCTGGTCTTACCGGCCGGTGAAGTATGGAATTTCTCCTCAATCGATTTCGCAATTTGACAGTGTTGCTGGTCGCCATCCTGGCGCAACTGGTGCTGCTGGCCTACCAAGTAAAAAGTAATGGCGAGGTGCGGCTGATTCGGGTTTGGGCCGTTAGCGCAGTTACCCCTCTCGCGCGCGTCATCGAGGCCGGCCGCAGCAGCACGGTCCATTTCTTCCGGGATTACTTCGTGCTGTTGAACGTGCGCGAAGAAAACCAGCGCATCAAGGCGGACCTCGATCGCACCAAGATGGAGAATCAGTTCTTGCGCACCGAACTCTCGACAGCGGACCGCGCGAAGTCTCTGGCTATCTTCCAACAGCAGTCGCCGTCGAAGACCATCGCCGCGCACGTGATCGGCAACACCACGGGCGTGGGAGCCAAGGTAGTGATTGTCGATCGCGGAACCGGCAGCGGCGTCCAAAAAGGCATGGCGGTGATTACACCGGATGGCATCGTCGGCAAAGTGACGGGCGCGTATCCTACCGCCTCGTTCGTGCTGTTGATTACCGATCCGTCCTTTGCTGCCGGAGTCATTTCGCAAAAGAACAGGGTGCACGGAACTCTAAAGGGCCAAGGCTACAGCACCGTGATTGTCGATTACGTGCAGAACGAGCAAAAGGTCGAGCCGGGCGAGCAGTTCTTTACCTCCGGCGACGATCGCATCTTTCCCAAGGGACTGCCAGTAGGCGAAGTCGCCGTGGTGCGCCCGGGCAAATCGTACAAGGAAATATTCGTGACTCCCAGCGGTCTGCAAAACGGATTGGAGGATGTTCTGATCGTGATTGAGGGCGTGCACGCGCCGATCCCGGACTCGACCGTTACATCCCAACCCGTGCACCTCCAGGAAGGTCCAGAGGGGGAGACTTCCGCAGTTCCTTCGTCTCCGCAACCGCC
>JANXXL010000079.1 GCA_025350625.1 Bryobacterales bacterium
AAGTCTCATCGCTCGCGCCGGCGATGGAGTTGCGCGCTCCAGCTACATTCTTGTCGAACACCTCCAGCAGTTCGGCGGTCGAAGACGCCTGAAAGGGTTTGTACCCGGAGGCCATGTCCAGCGAATCCTGGGTAATGCCGGTGGTGGCCCAAGTGGGCATTTCGGCTATGTGTGAAGCCAGGTGCCCCATGCTCATCGACTTCTCGTGAGGCTTGAAAGCGAACTTTCCTTCGGGTACTCGTTCGATCACTCTCCGGGTGGTCGCCATTTCGTGATCGAACTCGGGTAACAATGCGTCTTTAATTGCCATGTATCCTCCAATAATTGATCGCGTTGATTTCGACAGTGATTCGCGTCACGCATATTGTAACTCTGCGCGGGCGGTGAATAGGGCTCTACGGTAAAATGGACGCAGCCGTGGAAAATATCGGGCGCTACCGGATCATCGGTGAGTTGGGCCGCGGCGCCATGGGCATCGTGTATAAAGCCCAGGACCCGGCGATCGGCCGCCTGATCGCGATCAAGAGCATCCGCTTGGGCGACCTCACCGATGAGAACGAGCGCGAGCGACTGCGGGACCGCCTGTTCCGGGAAGCCCAATCCGCCGGCGTCTTGTCGCATCCGGGTATCGTAACCATTTACGACATCGCCGAAGAGGGCGGCTTGGCTTACATTTTCATGGAGCTGGTTAACGGACCGCCGCTCGATAAAATGATGAAGGCCGGGCAGACTCCCGATAAGGAGACGCTGCTGAGCGTCCTGCGCCAGGTGGCTGCGGCGTTAGACTACGCGCACAAAAAGGGGATCGTCCATCGCGATGTCAAACCGGCCAACATCATGGTGCACGAGGACGGCACCGCGAAGGTCACCGATTTCGGCGTGGCTAAAATCGTCTCGCAGCAGATGACGCAAGCGGGAACCATCATGGGCACGCCCAGTTACATGTCCCCCGAACAGGTGCAGGGCGGCGCGATTTCAGGGCAGGCGGATCAGTTTTCGCTCGCCGTGATTGCTTACGAAATGCTGACCGGCGAAAAGCCGTTCACGGCGGATTATCTGCCCACGCTGCTCTTCAAGATCGTCCGCGAAGAACCGGTTTCGCCACAGCGTTTGAATGCCACTCTGTCGCCGGACGTGGAAGTTGTGATGCGCCGCGCGCTGGCAAAGACGGCCGCCAACCGCTACGAAACTTGTGTGGAGTTTGTGAATGCGCTGGCTGGGGCGTTGAGCGGCTCCGGGAACTGGGTTCCCTTGCCGCGCGGCGCCAGCCATAACATGCCAACGGCCGGAGCGGAGGAAGGTTTGGCGACCCTGCCCGCTACCGGCGCGAACAATTTCGCGGAGACGATGGGCGCGACGAATGCGGGTCCTACGGAGCACGTTCGTGAAAGGCGGATATTACCGCCTACCGAGGAAATGCGGCTGCCTAAATTTGAGCCGGCGCCGGTTCGCCACCCGGCCGCGCCCAGTCCGCAAGCCCCGGCCGTTCCGGACATAACGCCGCCTCCGACGGAGTACGTAGCGGTGGCGGCGGCGCCAAGCAAGACCGGCAGGAATGTAATCATCGGCCTCGTCGCAGCATCACTGATAGGCTTCGGGATTTTCTTCCTGCGCCTGCAGCCCAAGCCGCAGCCGGCGTCCGCTGCTGTAGTCGTCGACTCGGCCATTCCGCGGGCGCCCGTGAATGATCTCGCGCCTGCTCAACCGGTCTCCGAGCGAGCGCCTTCTGCCGTAACACCATCGCCACCCCCCGCTTCTAGCGAAGCAGCCTTCGAACTAACCACCACGCCCGCCGGAGCCCAAGCGATATTCGACGGTAGTCCGGATTTGCGCTGCACCACTCCATGCGCATTAAATCTGTCCTTGGGGCGCCACGCGCTGACGGTAACCAGCCCCGGTTACCGCGATGCGCAGCGCGTATTTTCACTGCCGAACGATCCCGGGCTCATCATGAACCTGGAGGCGACCTCGGGCACGCTGAGCCTCGCGACCAATCCCGCCGGCCTCACGGTGATAATCGACGGCCAGGAACAAGCACAGAAAACACCCGCGAATTTTTCGCTGCCCGTGGGCGAGCATCGCGTGCAGGTATTGCGCGGCAGCGAAAAACAGGAATTTACCCTGCAAATCCGCGACAACGTGGTCAGCCAGAAGAGTATCGACTGGGGTCCTTAGACCGCGGACGGTTATTCGTGAACCGATGTGTCGAGGAACGCCCGCAGACGGTGGCTGCGCGAGGGGTGCCGTAATTTTCGCAATGCTTTGGCTTCGATCTGCCGGATGCGCTCGCGGGTTACGGCGAAATGCTGGCCGACCTCTTCGAGGGTATGCTCGCTGCCGTCTTGCAGGCCGAAACGCATCTTGACGATTTTCTCTTCGCGCGGGCTCAGGGTCTTGAGCACCTCAGCGGTCTGCTCTCGCAGGTTTAAGTTGATGACGGCCTCTGAGGGAGACACCACGCGGCGGTCGATGATGAAGTCGCCTAGGTGCGATTCTTCTTCCTCGCCCACCGGCGTTTCAAGTGAAATCGGCTCCTGCGCGATGCGCAGCACCTTGCGTACTTTGCCTACCGGCAGGTCCATCTTGAGGGCCAGTTCCTCGGTGGTGGGCTCGCGTCCCAGATCCTGCTGCAACTGCCGCTGCATGCGCACCAGTTTGTTGATGGTCTCGATCATGTGCACCGGAATGCGAATGGTGCGAGCCTGATCGGCGATCGCCCGCGTAATGGCCTGGCGCACCCACCAGGTGGCGTAGGTTGAAAACTTGTAGCCCCGCATGTAATCGAACTTGTCCACCGCCTTCATCAGGCCGATGTTGCCTTCCTGGATGAGATCCAGAAACTGGAGCCCGCGATTGGTGTAGCGTTTTGCAATCGAGACGACCAAACGGAGGTTGGCCTCGATCAGCTGCTTTTTGGCGGTCTCGGCTTCCTGTTCGCCGCGCTCGACGATCTGCAGCGTCCGGCGGAGTTCGGTGGCGCTGGCCCCCGATTCCTCTTCCAGCTGCTGGATGCGCTGGCTGAGCTGCTTCAGATCCTTGCGCAGGCCGGCAGACGCGCCGTTGAGGGGCGCCTCCAGTTTCCGTTGCAAGAGAGCAATCTCGCGCTCGATGGGACGCAACTGTTCGACCACGTCCCGCAGGTTCCTGGCGAGTGCCCGCCGCGTGGAAGAACTAAATTGAATTCCGCGGATAAGCCGCGAAATGACCACCATCGTGCGCGCCAGGCCCCAGCGCAGCGTGCGATGCATCTTGGGTTTCAGGCTGCGGGAGATGGCCTGCAATTTCTGGCGGAATTGTTGCGCCTTCCGATAATTCTTGTCGATTTCCGCAAAAATGGCGAGCAGTTCTTCCACCCGCTCCGGAAGGCTTTCGTCGGCCACCAGCAGATCGGGCATCACCAGCACATCGCGGATCAGGGCGGGGTCCTCGCGCAGCTGGTCCGGCATGACCAGAATTTCGCGAATCACCAGGGCGGAGCGGGAAATGGATTTGCGCACGGCGGTCTGGCCGCGTTCGATGCGCTTGGCAAGTTCAATCTCGCCTTCCCGGGTGAGCAACGGCACCGAACCCATTTCGCGCAGATACATGCGCACGGGATCGTTAGTTTTGTCGTTGATCTCCTGGACGAGATCGAGTTCGGTCGGCTCCTCGGCTTCCTCGACCTTCTTGTCGAATTCCAGTTTGGGTTCTTCGAGGATCTCGACACCGGCGGTATCGAGTTCGGTGAGCAGATCGTCGAGTTCGCGGCCGCCCGGATAATCTTCCGCCAGCAGATCGTTGACTTCGTCATAGAGCACGTAGCCTTTCTGCTTGCCCGCGCTCATGAGCTGTTTCACCCGGCCGAATTTATCGCTGCCTGCCACTCTTTCCTCAACCACCCCAACCCCATCTCACACGCGAATTCCGAACCAGGAACTCACGTAACGCGGTAGCCACCAGTGTACAACACCGGTATGCCGGACTCTTTAGGTTATTCATTGCGGTTGCTGTCCATCACGCTTGACTTCTTCTTCCAGGCGTTGTAACTCCGCGGTCCAGTGGAGCGCTTCTTCGCCTCGCCCTGCACGCGCCGCCGTCTTCACCCGAGTGCGTAAAGCATCGAGCTGCCGCCGCTGAAAATTCTCCGTCAATCGCCGCAAGCAAGCCTCGGCTTGGGCCAAGCATTCAGCGTCATCTCCTATCTCATCGGCAGCGGCCATCTGATGCAGTAGGGTGCGCCCAGCCTCGCTCAAACGGGCGTCCAGAGCGGAAAAGCCGACCGGGCCGGCCTCTGCGATCTGGCGCAGGGCCTGGATCACTTCCTGGCTCACGAAATCCGCCGTCATTTCAGCGGGAAGCCGGGCCAAAATCTGCTGCCGCGCCGGTACGCTCGCGAGCAGCGCATTCAGCAGAATTCTTTCCAGCGCGGGGATTTGGACGATGGGCAAAGTGGACGGGCCGGGACGCCCTGCAGGCTGACCTGCGGTGCGGCGGTCGGTGGCGGCCCGCTTGAATTGATCCAGCACCAGGCCTGGTTCCACTCCCAGGTAGCCCGCCAGGTCGCTCGCGACGGCGGCCCGCTCCAGCTTGTCGGATAGTTTCTGTACCGCGGGCAGCAGAAACTTGAAGGCATCCATGCGTCCATCGGCGCTTCGCATATCGAATCTGGCGCGTGCCCGGTCCGCCAGCCAGTGGAAGTAGCTGCTGGCGGAATCGAGTTGGGTGCGATACGCGGCGGGCCCGAACTGCTTCACAAATTCGTAGGGGTCGAGCTTGGCGTCGGACGCGTCTGAGCCGCCACCGAGAGCCAGCACCTTTACGTGCAGGCCTTCATCGAGCGAAAGCTGGATGGCGCGTTCGGCCGCATTCGCGCCCGCGTCGTCCGGATCGAAATTGATCACCACCGTATCGGCGTGCCGATGCACGGCGCGGACTTGAGTGTTGGTTAGAGCGGTCCCGCAACTGGCAACCACTTCCTTCACTCCCGCCGCGTAAACTCCCATCACATCCATGTAGCCTTCAACCAGCACTGCGCGATTGGTTTTACGCATCGCGTCGCGGGCGCGGTGCAGATTATATAAGGTGGAGGTTTTGCGATAAATGGGTGTTTCGGGCGAATTCAGATACTTGGGCTGATCGTCGGGACGCATCGCGCGGGCGCCGAAGGCAATCACTTTTCCGGATTCGTTGTGAATCGGAAACATCAGGCGTCCGCGAAAGGCGTCGTAGAAACCCGACCCTTCGTTGCGGCGGCGTAGCAGGCCCGAGGCTTCCATTTGCTCCGCCGAAAAACGCTCCTCCGTTAGCTTGCGCGTTAAAGCTTGGCCTTGCGGATCGGAAAATCCGAGCTCAAAATCGTCGATCAGTTCTGCGCTCACGCCGCGCTGGTCGAGATACGCACGCGCCTCGGCTCCTTCCGGTCCGCGCAACGCGCTGCGGTACAGCCTCGCGGCGATGGTGTGCATTTCGTGGAGAGCCCCGCGCAGCTTGGAATCGGAGTCTGAATACTCGGGGCGCTGGGGCATGGGGATGCCGTTGCGCTCGGAGAGCAGCTTCAAGGTTTCCGGGAAAGTGAGGCCATCTACTTCCATCACGAATTTGAGAACATCGCCGCCCACGCCGCAGCCGAAGCATTTATAAAACTGCCGCGCCTGGTTGACGTTGAAAGACGGAGTCTTTTCCTGATGGAAGGGGCACAAGCCCAGATACCGGCCGGTGGAGCCGATGCGGCGCAGACGAACGTACTCGCCCACTACTTTGACGATGTCAACCGAAGATTTCAATTGCTCGACAAAGTCCATTGCAGAGTTCCAGGGTAGCGCTTCCGGCGCCGCCGGGTTAAAACAAATACGTGTTAAAATGATTTTGTGAATCCAAGCGCCACGGAGCGTAGTTCGCTGGAGCAGGTAGCCGGTTTCAGGGAACGCACTGCGCGCAAGGTTCGCGACCTGCGTTGCCCAGTCCACGGCCAGACTCCGCGCTTGCGATTCCAGGGGGCCACGCTGCGCGAGGTCACTATTCAGATGAGCGGATGTTGCGATACGCTGCTCGGTTTGGCGAATCAAAGGATAGCGGATCGATCCTGAATTGGCGGCGGAGGAGCTCGCGCCGCCTAATTTTTTTCCGAACCTCTGGAGAGGGATCGCAGAAATTCAGGGGCGCAGTCCGGAATTCATCGCCCGCCGCGTTGCCTTGCCGGATGGAGTCCGCCAAGCCGGGCCCCATTGCGTGGAGGGCCAGATCTGAAAATAAATTCACCGGTTTTTGACTTAGCGGGGCAACCGGGTGGCTCCCGGTTTGGAGGAGAAAACTTTACGCGCACGCTTACGGAAAACTTACCGTACCGGAAACTTGTACGTTAAACGGAAAACACGATATTTTTTTACTCTAGGGTGAATACACGGAAACAGCTAAGGTGCATTTCGACTAAACGCGCGGGGGCGCATATTCAAGCACCAAGGCGGTGATGTCGTCGCGCACAGTGCCGCCTTCGGTGAACCGGTCGACGCACTCAAGCAAGGCGGCGTGCAACCCAGCGGCATCGAGCGCGGCGTTTTCACGGAGGCAGAGACGCAGACGTTCGGTATCGAAAAAAGCGCCGTCGGCGTCTTCGGCTTCGGTAAGGCCGTCGCTATAGATGACGAGTTTGTCGCCGGGAGCGAGCTCTCTCTCGATCATCTGAAAGGGCGCGTCTTCGAGCATTCCCACCGGCATGGAGGTGGTGTTCAGTGTACGCAGCCGCCCGTCCGGGCTGACCAGAAAGGGAGCGCAGTGGCCGGCATTGCTGTAACTGAGCAGCCCCGACACATCCACGATGCAGTAAAACACGGTCGCGTATTTTTCGCCGCGCGTGCGCTCCAAAAGAAACTCGTTCAGGCGAGCCATGCGCGGTGCGATGTGGGCAGGATCGCCGGACGCCATCAGGAAGGTGCCCTGGAGCAGGCTGGCAAGGAGTGCAGACCCCACACCTTTGCCGGAGACATCCGCCACCACGGCGGTCCACGACGCGGGCGAGTTTTGGCGGACATCGAAATAATCGCCGCCCACCTGGGTTGACGGCGAACTGGACCCGGCCGCCCGGAACCAACCCGACTGAGGCATGGAAGACGGCTGCAATCCTTGCTGAATTTCACGCGCCAGCTTCAACTCGTCTTCCATGCGGATCTTGCCGCGTTCTTCCTCGATGAGCCGGGCGTTTTCCAAAATTGTCGACGCTTCGACGGCGAGAGTTTGCAGCAGCTCTCGATTGCCGGAGGAGAGATCGGCCGGCGTCACGCGCGAATCCATGTAGATCAAGCCGACGGTGTCTTCCATGGCGCTGACAGTGCGGGTGTCGTCGGGGGAACCGCTGCGCAGGCGTATGAGCGGCAGACACACGACGCTGCGCAGCTCCAGTTGCGCCACCGTCATATCGGGACGCACTCCCTGCTCTTCCAGGGGATCGAAGGACATGGAGAGCAGATCCCGGCGCGAAGCCAGCGCGCGGCGGATCAGATGCCGCGGCACCCGCAGATCGTCGGGCTGGAGTTCGCCACCGGTATTGTCGCGGGCGACGGAGACTTCGAGGTCCGCATCGTTGTCGCGGCTAGGCCGGAGCAGCAGGAACCCCCGCTCGCAACGGGTGACCGCCAGCGAGGCGTCGACCACTGCCGTCAGCACCTCTTTGGTGGACAGTGAATTTTGCAGGGCGCGGGCTACTTCAACCAGCGAACGAAGTTTGACCAGATCGCTTGCCCCGCCCGACTCGCCCGCGGACGGCGCGGTGGCGCCCCATTGTCCGAGCAGCCGCTGAAATTCCTGCTTTTCCGAAGAAAACGTCAGTTGATAGGAATCGCGCACGCCGAATTCGATGCGATCCGAATTCCGCAGGACATGGCCCGCGACTCGCTGGCCATTGACCCAGATGCCATGCCGGCTGTTGAGATCCTCAATCGCGTAAGCGCTGTTTTCAAAGATAATCCGGCAGTGGTTTCGCGAGGTGCGATTATCCCGCAGCACTAGGCTATTGCCGGATTGCCGTCCGATGCTGAAAGGAAGGGTATCGAGCGTCACGCGGCTGCGCTGGCCGGAGGGAGCGAGCACCAAAAGTGCAGCCGCAGGGCGTTCGGGCATTAACCAGCTTGTTCGGCGCGAAGTTTTTCGGCCGAGTCTTGGGCGAGCTGGGACTGGCAATCGGGACAGTACCCACCCATCTCGGTTCGCGCCGTCACGATTTTGAAGCCGAGGCTGCTTTCCATTTGCCGGCGCATCTTCTGCAGGGGCTCGCCGAAAAATTCTTCGATCTTCCCGCAGCGCAGGCAGATGAGGTGGGCGTGCTCCTGCTTGAGCCGGCTCTCGTAGTAATGCTGGTCGCCCTCAAAGTGCAGCAAATCCAGCTCGTCCACCAAACCGCCCGCTTTTAGAAGTTTGAGGGTGCGGTACACGGTAACGCGATTGAGCTTCGGATCCTTCTCCTTAGCTAACTGATAGAGCGACTCGGCATTCAGGTGCTTGCCGGAGCGATCGAGGAGGTCGAGCAAAATCCGGCGCTGGCGGGTGAGCCGTACTCCGCGTTCCCGGAGCGAATTCTGAATCCCGGCTACTGGAATCACTATTTTGAGGGTAGCAAATCGCGAGTCACAGCAGACTTCAAGGAGCTATGTAGTGCACCGATGGCAGTTATCGAATTTGCCGGCGCGTGTTTTCTGCGCGGGCCCTTACAATCGGCTGGTATGACGAAACGTTTTCGACTGTATTGGCTGAAGGAATCCGGCTGCGACCTGGGAACGCCGCTGGATGCGGATGAGCTGGATGCAACCATCCGCCCGCGGGTGATGGAGTTGGCCGCGGGAGACGATCGCCCGCTTACGCTGCATCTTCCGTTTCTCGACGGCCGGGAATCGCGCCGCCGCGCGGAGGCTCTGCGCGGGGCCACGCTGGTGCGCGAGGGCGACGTGATCCGCAGCGTGCCGCCGACTTCTTCGGCCGGGTTGCGGGACGAAGCGGCCATGCTGCTGGCCACCCATCCCGCCTGGATAAATGCGCCGGACGAATTTCAGCCACGTTACTTTCAAACTTGGCAAGAAGTTTCACTGGCTCTGCAGATGGCAATGCGAAGCTGGATTCCGGAAATCTATTTTCGCGATCCGGCGCGCTACGAAGACCGCGACGCGGCGTTCCCGCTGCTGGTATATGCCGCCAGCCGCCCTTGCCGCGGCCGGCCACGCACGGAATTCACTTACGATGTTGTCGATCCTGAGGTCCTCCCTTGCGCTTTGAATTTGATCGGCACATCGCTGCAAAACGTGTTGCGAAAAGTCGAGAGCCATTTGCATCAATGCGGGCGTCCGGAACTGGCCAGACGGTACGCGCCGCTGTGGCACCAGGACGTGTTGCGAGCGGTCCAGCGCAGGCCCAGAAAATTCGTCGGATTGCTGGGCGATGAAGCGGCGGTGGTGAGCGCGGTAATCGAATTCGGAACAGCGCGCGGGATGCAAGCTGTAAAACCGTTTGCGAAATCCGCCAATCTGGCGCTGCGGAACATGTACGGTGAAGATTTGCGGTCTCTCTCGTTCAAAGCGCTCGAAGAGGCAACGCGCGCGCTGCGCAGAATGGAGTCGCCGGTAAGTTTAGAGAATGCTGCGTGAAAGCACTGGGTTCGGCTGCGAGAAGTCCCGGCTACTTCACGATCTCCACTTGCAGCGAAACATCCAGAGTCTTGGGCGGCAGGCACATGCTGTTGTTGCAGGCCTGATAGCGGAGTTTCCCGGTCATCGTGGCGGGTCCGGGCGCGGCATTGGGGGCAGCCTTGAAATGAGTCACGATCTGGAACTCTCCATTGAAAACGGAAAGCGGCTTTTCCGAAAAGCTGTACTTCTCCATCCGCGGTTGCGGGAAGAGGAAGCCCGCGGCGGTTAGCGGTCCGGGATCCCAGGTCAGCCGGAGCGGGATCAGGTAATCATCGGAAGGCGTGTTGCTATTGACGTGATAGCCGGAGCGCAACTCGAGCGGCAGTGCGGATTCGACGGCGGCGCCGGGTTTCGCAACCAGTTTGCGCGGAGGCGTGTAATTAAGGACGTTGCCTTGCGCGAACGCCTGCGCCCACAAGGCCGGCGAACTCGCCAGCGCCAGCAGGGCGCACAGCAGCGGTCTTAACGTCTTCGAGAAGTTTGACAATCTCATTCTGATATTCTTTTTTTTCTACGAGTCCCACGTGGTTGGCGGCGATGCGCCCCTCGCGGTCAAGAACAAAGGAAGTGGGCAGCGAAGCGATATCGCCAAACTGCTGCGAAACCACTTCTGAACCGATCATGACCCGGTAATTGATCTTGTGCTTGGCGATATACGGCTGCACCGACTTCCAGCCGTCGTCGTCCATCGAAACGCCGAGCACGGCGAAGCCTTGATCCTTATATTTCTGCTCGAATTCGATGAACCAGGGAATTTCCACCTCACAGGGCCCGCACCAGGTGGCCCAAAAATTAACCAGCACCACCTTGCCGCGATAATCCGCCAAGTTGACGGTATTGCCCGCGGCGTCCTTGAGGGAGAAATTGGGCGCCTGCTTGCGCCCGGAGGCAAGCTTCGAGGTTTTAGAGCAACCCGCAAAGAGAAGCGCTAAAGCGATCGAGACCGCGGCAACATGGATTCGGCTCATTACATTCTTAAAGTATCACGCCGGGTCTTAGACTGCGACCGGGGCCGCGTCAGAGAACTCCCGATGAAACCACTGGCGGCGCAGACGGCGCATGCGCGGCGCGAGGGTAAACTCGTCGTGAGTGGACAGCCCGGCGAAGAGCCACGCCGCAGTATCGCAGAAACTTTCGCAGGCATAGCGCCGCCAGCGAGGCGTCCGGCGGAGCGCATCGGCGCGAGTCAGCTTATCCTTGCGCCATTCAGCGCTCCAACCCAGTTCCCCGGTAATGTTACGACGCAGCTCCCGCTCCAGCACTTCCTCCCAGCCGCGGCGTTGCTGGTTAGAAAGCCGAACCCAGGCGAAATGAAACAATTCGTGGATCAGAATGCGCTCAAATTCACCCCGGCGCGCGAACACGCCTGCGTCGAGCAGGATCAGACGCCGGGGGATGGACGCGCCCGCAAAATGAGCCCCCAGGGAAGGGCGAATTTCCACGCGAATCGGGCGTCCCAGCAGGGGAGGCAGCACAATCTATTTGGCGGCAGGAGCCGGCGCCGGTGCACCGGGAAGCGGAACCGCTACCTTGGGCTGCGTGAAAAATTGCACGTTCTCTACCGTGGGATCAAAACGTTTGCTCACTTCGGAGAGCCACTCGTTCAAATGAGCCTGGCGTATTTCCTGACTGATGGGCGTGGTTAGTTCGCCCACCGGCTGAACAGTTTTGTCTTCCACGCGGATAATATAAAACGCGTTGGATTGGCGGAGCGGATCGGTGATCTCGCCGGGTTTCAGCGCGAGCACCGCTTTCTTGACTTCGGCCGAATAAGAACTGTTGATGTTGACGACTCCGAAATCGCCGCCGGCAGCTTTCGAAGCCGCATCTTCGGAGTAGCCGGCAACAAGTTTGGCGAAATCCGCGCCGCCGCGAATTTGCTGGACCAGATCTTCGGCTAGTTTGCGGGCGTCCGCCTCCGTGCGCTGGGTCTTGCTCAAGCTTCCCTCCGAGAGGGCGCGGGCGAGGTCTTCCAAAGACTTCTCGCTCGACACGCTTCCCGTCACCGGCGCGGTGGGCTTGAAGGCGATATAAATTACTTTGATTTTCGCCTGCTGATAGCGTGCCTGGTTCCGGTCATAGAATTCCTTGATCATCTGGCTGGAGACTGTAAAGGAATTGTGCTCGTGGCTGATCATCGCGGAAGCCAGACTATTGGCGCGCAGGAAAGCCAGCTGTTCCTTAAGCGGACTTTCTTCGCCTAATTTGACCCGTTCCGCCTCGTCCGCCAGGTAACGCAGCATGAACAACTGCTGCACCGCGTACTTCGGATTCTGCTGAAAGAGATTGACGAACTCCTGTGGCATGACCATCATATTCTTGCGGATTTCGCCGGCAGTCACCTCTTTTCCATCTACCTTCGCAACCACCGCATCGTCCGGGATGTCACTCGTGGGCGGGGTCTGGGCAAAGGCGGCGGAACATGCTAGAACCAGGGCAAGACAATATTTCATAACGTTTCCCTCAAATTTAACATGCCGCTTGAGCAGCGGCGTAAGTTCGCTATAGTAAACGGAAAGTGACTGGCCGTTTGGGTTTGTTCGGTTTGTACGGAGTGTTGAGCGGAGCTTTGTGTGGCTGCGCCAACCTGCCGGACTCTTACGCGCCGCCGCTGCAGCGGCCCGTTTTTGAGGCGCCCCCCGAAGCGGTGCGCATCCTGAACATGGCGGACGCCGACGCGGAAAAGCATTTCGTCCAGGACCTCTCCCCAACGCTCGAAGCCAACTCCTGGCGCTGGACCGGCAAGCGTCCTACGATCCATTTGCACCCGGGGTCGAACCAAAGAATCATGTTTTCGATCGATCTCGCGATCGCGGGCATCGCACTGGAAAAAACGGGTCCGGTGACGCTCTCGTTTTTCGTGAACAATCGTCTGCTGGACCGGGTCCGGTACATGACTGCAGGCCGGCGGCAGGTCGAAAGAGCTGTGCCTGCGGAGTGGATAGATCCGAATGAAGACGTCCTGCTCGCGGCGGAGATCGACAAGCTGTGGTCTCCGGCGCCCGATGCCAAGCCGCTGGGTTTCATTCTCCACGCGCTGGGCTTGGAACAGAAATGAAAGCTCTCGCAGCCATGGCGGGAGCGGCCCTTACGGTAGCCGCGTGTTACGCGTTGGGCTCGGTGATGGCGGCCCGGGTGGGAGTCCGCTTGCGCCGCGGTGAAAAGTTCCCCTTGGCGCTGGTGCTGGGCGCCGCTCTTTTGCATCTGGCGATCTTTACGATATTGGCTCTGAAGATCGCTTATAAGCCGGTGTTGTGGCTGCTGCTGGCGGCGTGTATGGCAATTGCGCTCCGCACGGGTGACTGGCGGTTGCCGCAACCGGATGAGGCCAGGCAAAAGCGGCCGCTACCGTACGGCCTGGGATATTTGTTTGGCGCGATCGCGGCGTTATTCAGCACGCTCTATCTATTCAACGCCTGGGCGCCGGAGATCAGCCCGGACGGCTCCAGCTATCATCTGGGCCTGATGGCGCGATATCTGCGCGCGCGCGGATTCGAACGAATCACCACCAACATGCTGGCGACCTTCAGCGAGGGCGTAGAGATGCTATACGTTCCCGCCTTCGCCATTGGCCGGCACTCGGCTGCGGCTCTGGTGCATTTTGGGTTCTTGATTGCGCTCGCACTGGCGGTATTCGCATACGGAAAACGGATCGGCAAACCGTTAGCCGGCGCGGGGGCCGCGTTGCTGGTGTATCTCAGTCCCATCGCAGGGATGGATGGGACCATCGCTTACACCGACGTGGCGGTCGCGGCCATCGTTTTCTCGGTTTTTTACTGGACTCAACTGTGGGATGAGAACCGAAATCCGCGGATTCTGATCGTCATCGGCCTGTTAGCCGGATATTGCTACGCGGCGAAGTATACCGCTTTCGTGATGCTCTTCTACGCGGCTGGATTCGTGGCGTGGCGCACGCGCAAGGCGCGGCCGGTGCTGACGATGGTGGCATGGTCGCTCATCATGGCCGCGCCGTGGGCTATCAAAAACTGGATCTATGTGCACAACCCGGTGGCTCCTTTTGCGAGCCAATGGTTTCCCAATCCTTATTTTTATGTCCTAGTCGAGAAGATTTGGGAGGCCAATTTGCGTACCTATACTCTCAAAAATCTGTGGGCGCTGCCGCTTGAAGTGACCATTCGCGGACAACTAACGCAGGGATTGTTAGGTCCGGTATTTCTCGCCGCGCCCCTGGGTTTGCTGGCGCTGCGGAGCCGCGAAGGACGCAGCTTAGTAGCGCCTGCGCTGCTGCTTCTCGCCGTGTATTTTGGCAATATAGGCACGCGCTTTCTGATCCCCGCCCTGCCCTTTATAGCGCTGGCGATGGCGCTGGCATTAGAGGCGGCCGCGCCGGTCCTCGTCCTGCTAATCGTTTTTCACGCATATGCTTCCTGGCCGAGCGTGCTGAAACGCTATACCAACGCCTGGGCTCTGCAGAACGTGCCTTACAAGGCCGCCCTGCGGATCATTCCGGAAGAACAATACCTCGGTGCTCATCCAGAATATCAATGGGCCCGCATGGTGGATAAATACGTTCCGCCGGGAAAAATAGTTCTTACTTTCAGCGGGCTACCCGATGCCTATACCACTCGTGAGGTGCTGATCAGTTACTGGGGGGGCCTTAATAACGATATTACCGACGCGCTCAGCATGGGCTGGAGCAAGCCCTGGCAGCCGGAAAAACAATTGATCTTTTACTTACCCGGCGCCGCGTACCGGCGCCTGCGGGTGGTGCAGACTGCCACCGGCAGTTTCCGCGAAGAACAATGGAACATCCATGAGATGCGATTCTTCCACGCCGGCTCGGAGCTGCCGCGCAACCCCGATTGGCGATTGCAGGCGTACCCCAATCCCTGGGGCGTTCAAATGGCGTTTGACAATTCGGAGGCGACTCGCTGGAAAAGTTGGGAGACGCTGCGGCCGGGGATGTGGATGGCAGTGGATTTTGGACGCGAGCAGGCCGTCGACCAGGTGCAGGTGGAGTTATCCGGCGACGAGGGAGACGCCAGAATGCGCGTAGAGACTGCCGACGCCGCAGGCCGCTGGATCCCGCTCGCAGCCCGCTCGGAAGAGCGCAAAGTCAGGTATTCAGGTTCTATCCGGCGCGCCGCCACTTACGAGGCTCACATGCGCGGTATCGATTACCTGCTGGTAAAGGATGACGATTGGGGCGCGAAAGATTACGCGGACTCGCCGGAGAGTTGGGGAATGACTGTGCTCGAGCACGCGTTCGGGGCCAGTCTTTACAGGGTGAATCCGTGAGCCGCTGGTTCTTAGGAGTGGACGGCGGCCAATCGTCAACATCGGCGCTGATTGGCGACGAGTCGGGTGGCGTCGTGGGCGTAGGCCAAGCGGGGCCTTGCAACCACGTGAGCACGGCGGAGAGCCAAACGCGTTTCAAGGAAGCGATTGGGGGAGCAATCCGGCTGGCAACGGAGGCGGCCGGATTGACTCACGTGCGTTTCGCCGGCGCCTGTTTGGGCTTGAGCGGCGGCCCGGCTGATAAAGAAATGCTGGTGCGTGAAATGATCGCGGCGGAATGCTATCGCGTCACAACCGACGCCACGATCGCACTGCTGGGGGCGAACGCGGGTGAACCGGGCGTCATCGCGATCGCGGGCACCGGATCCATCGCTTATGGCCAAAATGCGGAAGGCCGTAGCGCCCGGGCCGGAGGTTGGGGATATGCGTTCGGCGATGACGGCGGGGCGTTCGATCTGGTGCGGCAAGCGGTACGCGCGGCGCTACGCCAGGAAGAAGGCTGGGGGCACGCCACTGCATTACACCGGGCTTTGCTCGAAGCTGCCGGCGCGCCCGATATGAATGACTTGCTCCATCGCTTTTATACACCGGCTTACCCGCGTGCGCGTATCGCGTCTTACGCCAAACTCGTGGATGAAGCCGCGCGCGAGGGAGACGCCGCCGCGCGCGACATACTGCAGAGCGCGGCGCAGGCGCTGGCCACGCTGGTGGCGGCGGTCCGGCGGCAGCTTTTCCATCGCGGGGATTCGGAGCGGACCTCCTATATCGGCGGTGTCTTTCAGAGCGAGATCCTGCGCGAACGATTCGCGATGCTGGTCGAACTCGAAAGCGACAGGCCGGTTCATCCGCCGGTTCATGGGCCGGCCGCAGGGGCTTTGCTAGGAGCGTACCGGCTCGCCGGACTCGACGTTCAGCCTTCAAACGCCCCGGCCGGCGTTTGACGCGCCTCCGTGTAGCATAAAGGAATCTTGGAACCCGTCTCTCATTTCTTTTATTCCGACCGCCTGAAGCTCCAGTTCTGGGATTGGGGCACGGAAGGCAAGCCCGCGCTGATCCTGGTACACGGCGGGTTGGACCACGCACGCAACTGGGACTGGGTCGCCAAGGCCCTGCGCGACGACTATCACATCTATGCGTTGGATTTGCGCGGCCACGGCAACAGCGCCTGGGCACCCGGGGCGCTCTATAGCATCGCCGAACACATTCTCGATCTCTCCGTGCTGGCGGATATCATCAACCAGTTTCCGGTGCGTATTATCGGACACTCGTTAGGGGCCATCACCACTCTGCTCTACGCGGGCGTGTATCCCGAGCGCGTCGAGAAGCTGGTAGCGATTGAAGGGGTTGGTCTGCCGCTGCAGGACGGCCGTTACTCCGCGCCCGAACGGATTCGCCGCTGGATCGAGAAAGTGCGCGAAGCGGAGAACCGCACCCAGCACAGTTATCCCAATCTGGCGGCGGCAGTGGCGCGCATGAAGGAAGCCAACCCATTTCTCTCGGACGAAGTTGCCAGGCATCTGACCTTGCATGGCACCAACTGGAACGCCGATGGGTCCATCATCTGGAAGTTCGACAACTACGCGCGCTTGTTTCCCCCCTACGGCGCAAACCTGCAGGAAGCGGCCGAGATATTGCGGCGAATCACCTGCCCCACTCTGCTCTTCTGGGGACGGCAGAGTTTCGCCAAAGATCCGGAAACCGACCCTTTGGCCCAGGAAATCGCGGATCGCCGCATCGTCAAAGTGGATCAGGCCGGCCACTGGCTGCATCATGACCAGCTTGCGATCTTTTTGCGCGAGACCCGCAAGTTCCTGGCGGAATAACGCCGCTTCGGAGTTAGGATAGCTGTGGAGGGCACAGAGCTTGCTCGAATCTCTAAACCACTGGCAAGAAGCCTGGAGAGACCTGCAACACATTGGAATTGCGTATGCGCTTACAGCCCTGATCGGCTGGGATCGCGAAAGGGAAGCGCATAGCGCCGGGCTGCGCACGTTTCCGATCGTCGGAATGGCCAGTTGCGGCTATTTGATGGTTCTGGGCAATCAGCCCGATATCGCAGCCCAATCGCGGGTTTTGCAAGGTTTGATTACCGGCATCGGCTTTGTGGGCGGCGGAGCGATCTTGAAAGAAGGCGCCACGGTCAAGGGCACGGCCACCGCTGCCAGTGTGTGGAATGCGGGCGTGATCGGCGCTTCCGTTGCCCTCAGTCACTATGAAATTGCGATTCTGCTTTCCTTGCTCAACCTGTTTACCTTGCGTGCACTGCTTCCTCTCAAGCAGTGGCTCGACCGCGATAAGGGTCCGCAGCCTGAAAGGGATTAAGGGACCGCTAAGTGCTCTAGGGAAAGTGCAGCAAGTTTCCCATGTCACAGAGAAGCCCGTCTATCCTCATCGGCCGAGCGATTAAAGTCTATTCTTTCTCGCTAGATAGCCGATGGAGCATGGTGCATGAGCATCTCCCGCGGGAGGGAACTATCGCTGCGCAGGAATTCGCAGGTGGGCGATATCACGTCGCTGAAAGGGATTAACGATGCGTCTAACAACAATTGTGGTTCTCGGTCTGGCTATTTCGTGCGCCGGTTTGGCACAGGATAAGCAGATTCCGTACACGGCTTCTTTGTCGGGCGCGGAGATGTTCAAGACATGGTGCGCAAGTTGCCATGGCGCGGACGCCAGGGGCAACGGACCCGCGGCGTCGGCTCTCAAAAAGATGCCAGCGAATCTGACGCTGCTCGCCAAGCAGAGCGGCGGGAAATTCCCCACGCAAAGGGTCCGCGAATACATTGACGGAACCGGCAAGGGCAGCACGCCGGCTCACGGATCGCGGGAGATGCCCGTCTGGGGCGACGCTCTTAAGCAGATCAGCGACTCGCAGCCGTCAATCACGTACCGGATCACCACACTGGCTAGCTATATCGAGAGCCTGCAAGAGAAATAAACCCGGCGGGCATGGCAGCGGAGCGACTTAAAGCGAAGTCTTGCTTATGTCGTGCGCGAATTCTTCGCCTAAGCCAGTAAAGCCCGCCTGGATTTCGCGCGCCCGTTCGAGTGCGGCTTGGGCATGCGGCAGGATGTTGTGCTCGCCGATGTGGTCGATGAAATCGCCGCGCTTCAGCATTTTGGCGGGCTGGTGACGGGCCCCGCACAGCAACAGCGTACGACCGGATTTTTTCAGCCGGTCCGACAATACTTCCAGTCCATGCAACCCGGTGGCATCGATGGCGGTCATATGGCGTAAGCGCAGGATCACGATCGGTGCGTACTTGTTAAGGTCCGCGGTTTCTTCCAGCAGCTTTTCAGTCGCGCCAAACAGAAAGGGCCCGTGGATGCGAAGGATCGTAACATAAGGGGGCACCTGCTGATCCTGCAATTGGTGAGGCCGG
>JANXXL010000010.1 GCA_025350625.1 Bryobacterales bacterium
GAGAATTTCGGCACGAGTATCGTTACCGGCCGAAGTTTCCTGCCAGAAATCGCTTAGGGCTGCAAAGGGCCTTCGCACTTGCCGGTGCAAACCAGCTCGGAGACGGGTTGAGTCGGCCCCAAGCGGTTTGGATCTGCGAGCAGTGGACGGCTCACCGTAGTGGTCTCGGTGACGATGCCATTCTTTTCCTTCCGCACAATCACTTCCTGCTCCTTTAACTTCGGAGTCGCGCGATCGTCGCGGGCGATGCCGTAAGCGGAAGGCGCATACAGATCCACCTCGGTGACCAGTGAGCCGTCGGGCGCTTTCGTGATGCTGGCGACCTGCTGGCGGATCAGGCTCATCTTTCCGGTGAAGTCGGGTTCGTAGTTGGTGATGGTGGACTTGGTCTCGCCCCCTACCGTCGCCTGCTCGCGGATTTCCCGGCCCACTTCGGCGAATTGACCGGCCTGCACCGGGCGCTCGACCACCTCAGTCTCGTGCAGTGTTTTCCCATCGGCGACCGAGACCACGTTGCGTTTTTCGGCGATCTCAAATGACCCGCTCAACCCCGGCCTTGCGACAGTAACGGCCGTATGCGCCGTCGGACCATCGGCCTGCGTTTCAATGGTGCGCCGTTCGTTCTCCTGCATCTGCCCGTTGACATCGCTGCGATAAATAGTGGCATGCACCGTGGCCCCGTTGGGGCGCTTTTGGGTCTCGATCACAGTACGTTCGGTGGATGCGAGTTTCCCGGTGGCGTCGTATTTCCGAACCACCATTTCGGCGGTGCGCCCCTGGGGTCCGTCGCTGAGAATCCGGGTCTCGCTCGCCTGCAGCGGAACCCGGCGGCCATTGATGGATTGCGTGAGTTCGGTGCGGTCGCCGTCCTTCGCGGTATAGGCGGTCGCCGCCACACTGCGCCCGTTGAGGTCGGGAACGAACGCGGTAATGTTCGATTGAGCGAATGCCAGTCCGGCATAAAGTAGGGAGTGGAAACAGTACTTCACGATTTCAGGCTAGGCGGAATCCCGCGCCGTTTCAATGGGTGAAATACCTTAGATCGGTTTGGCGAAATCGCCCAAGCGTGGGTGGGGCCACGTTACAATACGTTCAGGTGAAGACGTTTTACATCGAAACCTTCGGGTGCCAGATGAACGCGCATGACTCGGAAAAAGTCATTGGCACTTTGTTGGACCAAGGCTATCGGCAGGTTCCCACGCCGGACGAAGCGGAACTGGTGTTCTATAACACCTGCAGCATTCGCGACAAGGCCGAGCAGAAGGTGTTTCACCGCCTGGATAAGTTCAAACGAGATGGCAAAGGCAAAACCTTCGCGGTCCTGGGCTGCGTGGCCCAGCAGGAAGGGGAGAAGATTTTCGAAAAGGCTCCCCATGTAAGCATGGTGTGCGGTTCGGCCAGCTACAATCAGTTGCCGCAGATGCTGGTGCAACTGGAAGCGGGCAACCGGCGCGTCACCGGCTTGAGCCTGGATACCGATGAAACCTTTGAGACGCCAATGACCCGTCGCGACAATCCGCATCGCGCGTACATAACGATCATCGAAGGCTGCGACAAAAAGTGTGCCTATTGCGTGGTGCCGTTTACGCGCGGTCCGGAGCGCAGCCGCACCAGCGCGTCGGTGATTCGAGAGGCGCGGCAGTTATCCGCGATGGGCTATAGCGAAATCCAATTGCTGGGGCAAAACGTGAACAGTTATCAGGACCCGTCGCCCGCCGGGTGGGATTTTGCGAAGCTGCTCGATGAAGTCGGCCGCGTGGAGGGTATTCGGCGCGTGCGTTTCACTACTTCGCATCCGCGGGATTTCGTCAAGCCGATTATCGATGCCATCGATGCGAATCCGTTCTTGTGCAACCACGTGCACCTTCCGGTGCAATCGGGTTCGACGCGGATGCTCGAAGCGATGCAGCGTCTGTATACACGCGAAGAATACCTGCAAAGGATTGCCTGGATAAAAGCAGCCCGGCGTTCCATCGCGATTACCACCGATATTATTGTCGGATTCCCCGGCGAGACCGAAACGGACTTGGCGGCCACTCTCGATCTGCTCAGCGACGTGGAATACGATTCCGTGTTCAGCTTCAAATACTCTCGGCGGCCCAATACGTCGGCGCTCGCGCTCGAGGATCACATCCCGGAAGAGGAAAAAATCCGTCGCCTGGCGCTCGTACAGGAGCACCAGCGGCAGATCCAGATTCGCCGCAACGCAGCCTATGTCGGCGCCGTCGAAGAGTGTCTGGTCGAAGGCTTGAATAAAGCCACGGGACAGTGGATCGGACGAACCTCGCAGTATAAGACTCTCAATTTCCTGTATCCGGGTGCGGAAGAAAGCCTGATAGGGCAGTACGTGGACGTACGGGTCACTCGGGCGGGCGCCAACTCGCTGGTTGGCGAGTATGTCAGTTAGGGAGGCGCTATGGAAGTGGAAATGAAAATCAGGGGTTTGATGGTGGACCCGGTCACCAACATGCCAATCGTGGTATTGAAGGACGTCAACGGCATGGCCATCCTCCCCATCTGGGTAGGCGTGTACGAGGCCAACGCGATTGCGCTCGAGATCGAAAAGGTGGCGACGCCCCGGCCCATGACGCACGACCTGATTCGAAACCTGCTCTTCGGCCTCGAAACCGGAGTAAAGAAGGTAGTGGTCAGCGACTTGAAGGAAGATACCTTCTACGCGGTCATCTGGCTGGAGCGGAACGGTGAGATGATCTCCATTGATTCCCGCCCAAGTGACGCTCTGGCAATCGCGTTGCGCCTGGATTGTCCCATCTACGTTGAAGAGACTGTTCTCAGCACATCTAAGTCGGTGGCGGC
>JANXXL010000100.1 GCA_025350625.1 Bryobacterales bacterium
CTGAGGAAATTATCGAGAGTACCGTCAGTAATAATGTTGAAGAAAAACCTAAAGCAAAAAAATGGAAGGTAAAGCGAGATACCTATGCTGAAACTTATGCATTAGCTATGACGGGGTACTCGTCCATAATGCCGTTGGCCCCCAGCAGGTCGCGGGCGGCGCGCGCGCAGTCGAGCGCCATGGCCGCATTGTTGCGCTTCAGCATCGAGATGTGCGCCGCGTCCGCTTGCCCTCGATCCTTCAACCTGCCGACTTGCAGTGCGAGCAGTTGCGCTTTGGTGATCTCCGTGATCATGTCCGCGAGTTTCTCCTGCACCAATTGGTGCGAGGCGATGGGCCGGCCGTCGAACTGCTTGCGCACGATAGAATAGGCACGTGCGGTCTCATAGCAATCCATGGCCGCGCCCAGCACTCCCCAGCCAATGCCGTAGCGGGCCTGCGTCAGACAGGAAAGCGGAGCGCGCAATCCCTCGGCTAGCGGAAGCCGCGCGCTTTCCGGCACGCGGCAGTTGCTGAAAGCCAGGCTCGAGGTTACCGACGCCCGCATAGAAAGTTTGCCGTGGATTTCGCTGGTACTGAATCCGAATGTCCCGCGCTCCACCAGAAATCCGCGGATGCCATCCTCGGCGCGGGCCCACACTACTGCCACGTCAGCCATGCTGCCGCTGGTGATCCAGGTTTTCTCGCCATCGAGCACCCACTCCGCGCCCTCGCGCCGCGCACGTGTCAACATGCCCGCCGGGTTCGACCCGAACCCCGGTTCCGTGAGCCCGAAGCAGCCAATAGCCTCCCCACTCTGCAGTTTAGGGAGCCAGCGCTGCTTCTGCTCCTCGCTGCCGAAAGTCAGGATCGGATACATCACCAGCGCGCTTTGCACGCTGACAAAACTGCGCAGACCCGAGTCGCCGCGCTCGATCTCCTGCATCACCAGGCCGTATTCCACGTTGTTCATCCCGGCGCCCCCATAGCCTTCCATGGTCGCGCCCAGGAAACCTAACCGCCCCAATTCCGGGATCAGTTCGGTTGGAAAACGTGCGTCGCGGAAACAATCGCGGATTAGCGGCAAGACCCGCTCGTCCACGAACTGGCGCGCGGTTTGCCGCACCAGCAGCTCCTGTTCGGAAAATTGCGAGTCAATCAGCAGGTAGTCAACGCCGGGGAATCTGGGCATGCGCGACTATTTTAGCGCGTGCATCGTCGCGCGGCCTGAAATTTCGGGATGACATGCTACGATGGCCGGGAATGTTGTTCGCCTTTCCGCTCCTCTGGGCGGCCGGCGCCGTCGCGGCGTATTTTTACGCGCAGGACCGGGGCATCCCGTGGACGGCCGCGCTCGCCGTGCTCCCCGCCTTCCTGCTCGAAATGAGCTTGTATTTCACGGTGGGCGTGGAGCGGCTGCGTTTCCGCCTGGAAAAATTGCCGCCCGCGGGCGTCGCCGTGGCGCTGGTGCTCGCCGCCATCGCGCCTTACAGCCTCGCGGCACTGGCGTTGCGTAATTTTTCTTGGCACTCGCTGGGCGTCATCGCGGCGCTGGCGGTGGTGGCCGCGTTCTGGTATGTGGTGTTCCCGCACCAGACCGCGGTCGACATCCTATTCCTGATCTTCATCGCTGCGGTCTGGCTCTCGCGCGCCATTCCGCCGCTCTATCCCAGCGCCGGCGATGCACTCCCGCTAGGAGCTCTGGGCCAGTTGATGTGGTTTCGCACCGGATTGTTCGCCATCCTGAGCGTGCGCCGCATGAAGAACATCGGTTTCGGATTCTGGCCGGCGCCGAGGGAGTGGAAGATTGGCGCACTGTACTTCTTGGCGCTCGCGCCGGTGGTTGCGGTACTGGGTTGGTTGATCCACTTCGCGCGCCCGCATCTCCATTACGCGGGATGGCAACGCACCACACTCATCGGATTAGCGACCTTTTTCGGCATCCTCTGGGTAGTCGCACTAGCCGAGGAGTTCTTCTTCCGCGGAATGCTGCAACAGTGGTTCGCCGGTTGGCTGCACAATGACTGGGCCGGCCTGCTGGTGACTTCGCTGCTTTTCGGGTCGGTTCACTTGTGGTACCGTCCCTTTCCGAACTGGCGGATCGCGGCGCTGGCAGCCGTGGCGGGCGTATTCTACGGCATGGCCTACCGGCAAGCCCGCAGCATCCGCGCTTCGATGGTGACGCACGCCTTGACAGTCACCGCCTGGCGGCTGTTTTTTTCCTGAGCCGGCGCTCTCGCAATTCAAGAAGTCAACCCGCCTCGATCGGTATTTTGGTAGGATAGGTCCCATCCGATCGGAGACCGTAGTTGGCACATGCTCGAACAGCATCGGCACTGGTAACAGGGATCCTGGTGGCGCAAGCTGTCCTGACGGGCGATCCGGGCTTCGGCAGCCTCCGCAAGAAGAAAATCAACCTTCCCGTTCGCCAGCCCGCTGCAGTTCGGCTGGCTAATACTTCCATCGCATTCACGGGTTCGCCGAGCAGCCCGGCATACGCCCGCGTCCAGGAGAGCCTTCTCACAACGCTCGGAACGGAAATGCTTGCCAACGAAACGACGCTGGTTAAGAAAGCGAGTCCGGCGGAAGCGGATTGGGTGCTGGGGATGCGGGTCACTGCCTTTGCGGTGACGCAACCACAGGAGAGAGCCGACACGGTGGGCAAAAACGGCGCGGCCTATACCCGGTGGAGTGGATCCATTCGCGCCGCCTATCAGGTGTTGGATCACGCCGGGCGGATTCACGATGCGGGCAACGTCGTGTACAACTATGACAAAGAGATCGCCAGCGGAGCCAGGATCGGGAAGATTTCCCTCAGCAGAATGCCTATTCCAGGACGAAAGAAATCGGCTGCTAACAGGGAACCGCGCACTAGCGAGGATGTTCAGGAAATCCTGGTTGAAGAAGTCGTGCGGCAGATCGCCGAAAAATTGGGAAATACCAAGAAAACGATCGAGGCGGAAATAGCGTTGGGAGACGATCATTTGAACCGCGCCGCCGATTTGATGGAGAGCCGTTTGTGGTCGCGCGCGCTCGATGAACTGGATAAGACGCCCGAATTTCCGAAGCCGGAAAGCGAAGCCTACCGCCAATACGATCTCGGCCTGGTGCACGAAGCAATGGGCTATGACGCCAAAGTTTTCAAGGATCAGCAAAAGGATCTTTTCGCGGCCGAGGAGTTTTACGATAAGGCTCTGGAGTTGAATCGCAAAGAGAAGTACTTTGTGACGGCGGTGGCCCGCATCAAGGATTCGATGGCGCGCTATAAAGCGTTTGAAGGGATGCAGCGGGAAGAGGCCAAGCAACAGGCGCCACGGACGGTGGCGCAAGCCGTCGCCCCCACTCCAGCGCCCATGCCGGTGGCCGCGGCCAAGACCCAAGCCGCGCCGCCGAAGACGCTTGCGGCACCCGCGAGCACGCCCAAAGCGTTAGCGCCGCCCGTTCCGGTAGCTGCTGCGAAGCCTCAGAGTCCCCTGCCTCAGACTCCGCGACCTCCGGCCGCCCAGGCCATCGCTCCTCCTGGCGCACCGCCAAAGCCGCAGTCTAAAACGCTCCGCATCGGCGATGTGATTGACATGTTCACCTCGGGCGTGCCGGAAGGGCAAATCGTCGACATCATTCAACACTCAACTGTGCAGTTCGATCCCCTGGACAAGGACACGGCGATTGCCATCGCCCGGGCCCGGCTTCCTTTAACGCTGCAAAACGAGATGCGGAAAAAGACAGGAGCTTCGCTGCTCGGGCCCGCCAAACCGGCAGGCGGCAAGTAGCCTGCACGACGCGCATGACCATGCACCCGTTCATTGATCAGCGAAGCCTGACACGGCGTGAGATGATCGCGGCGGCGGCCGCCGCTGCTGCCGCCAGCCGGTTGCGGGCGCAAAATGCCAGCGACATTGTGGGAGCGGCGCGGGACCTGATGTACCAGGCGCTCGAATTGCTTTCGCCGCACGCCACCCCCGCGGAGGTTACCCGCGCGATTCGCTTTCTGCGCGGCGCGCTCGACCAGTATCCGGCTTTCGGGGACGCCCACTATTACCGTTCGCTGTGCCTCAAGCGATTGAACCAGGAGCCCCCGCTTCAGAAGAGCGATATGGAAGCGGCGCAGCGTTACCAGTCCGAGGCGCTGCGGGATGCCCACGATCCCTTCTTCCTGGCGGTTCCGAAGATCGAGACCCTTCCCAGAGTTGGTCAGAAATGGGCGCTGGTGGTGGGGATTAGCCAGTTTCATCCCGACAAGGGCGGGGAGCCATTGCGTTGCGCCGCGAACGATGCTGCGTCTCTGGCGGAAGTCCTGCGCGACCCAAACGTGGGGCGCTTCGCGCCCGATCACGTATTTGAGCTTAAAAACCAGGATGCAACGACGGTTGGAATCAAAGTGAAGTTAAACACGATTGCACGAAAGGCCGCGCCAGAGGACGTGGTGCTGGCGTACATCTCAACGCATGGAAGCTCGCGAGACGACGACCATCGGCAAGTGAGCTACATCCACACTTATGACACCGATAGCCGCACTCGCGATCAGCTTTTCGCAACGGCCCTCGCCATGGTGGATATATCCGGAATCATCGCCAACCGGTGTGTGGCGCAGCGAACGGTGGTGATCCTCGATACCTGCCACAGCGGTGCGGGCGCTTCGGCGCAGGCGCTGACCAACATCGAGATCGACCGCCTGCGCGAGGGGGCCGGCCGCTATGTTTTGAGCGCCTGCGAGCCGGACCAGAAATCGTACGAGGATGCAGTTCACGGATTCTTCACCGCAAGCCTCATCGAACGCTTTCGCGCCCGCAAAGGGTGCATTCCACTCAAGGATCTTTTTGCGCAGGTGAGCACGGATGTGGGCGAGAAAGCCCGGAAACAGAACAGACAGCAACGGCCGGTGATGGCGAGCAGCAGCAGCGCGGCCGAGATTGTACTGGGAGCCGCCCCAGGCAGCTCGGCCGGATCGTGCGGGACGGCCTAGTAACAAAAAGTTTCCGCAGGCAGGAGGATTCGAATGACGCGTATTTTCCTCGTACCTTTGTTCAGCGGTCTGTTGTGGGCTCAGTCCACCGAAGGGGTCACCGTGATCGCGGCCGGCCAGGGGTGGCTTTCCAATCGCCGCTTGCTGGCGCGGGGAACTCATCTTATTCCAACCGCTACTGTCACCGGGAATGCCGATGCCGGTGAAGTGATCGTGCAGTGCCCTGAGTTACGCATGATCTCTCATACCTGTCAAAAAAAACCTTCCAGCGAGCCGTGTAGCGTTCCGGTATGCGACACCAAAGGAAATGGCGATGTGGTTTCGCGGTCTTACGGGTACCCGCAGCAACTTGCCTTGGCGCTTCTGCGGCGGCAGCCTAAAGAAGGCGCGACGCTCGGCGTACGAGCCGGCGGAAATCCCAGCGATGCAGTGCTTCTCGAAGACGCCCGCGGAATTCACTGGGGGCCCGCGCTGAACCGCGTTATTGAAGGCAGTTATTGCCTTCGATTGAATCCCCTTCCCGCGCCGGCGCGCGCCGATCCGCAGATATTCATATTGAACTGGGACCGCGAGTCCGACCCCGAGGGCGTCGGGCAAGGCCGTCTTCCCACCCCTGGCCTGTACGCATTAGACAAAGGGAAACCGGGCGCGGGCGGCGCGTGCAACGTCGATCCGGACGATACCGCGGCCTGGGTGCTGATCGCCGCGGAAGCGCAGTTCGCGCCACAGAACGCCCAATGGAAAGGAAAAGCCACCGAATTTGCTCAACTCGAGCGTGGCGGCGCGCCGCTTTCGGTCATGGCCACCCTGAGGCACTCAGTTCTTGCCGCTCTCGCCGATGGCGCGTTGTTGCGATGAAGCATCCTTCCGGCAATTCCGGCGCGGGCTATCGCGCTGCGGAAGAGAGCCCTCACAGAATGTGGAAATTCGTGGCACCCATACTGGTTGCGCTGGGTTTTGCTGTATTCATGCAGTTCGTCGAGTATTGGGGTTGGTTCGCAGGTACCGAAGGGCGCGCACTGGATTTTTTAATCACCTTGAAACCGCCTGGAAAAGCGAGCGCGGCCCGGGTCATCCTGGTGGAGATTGACGACGACGCCTACGTTTCCTGTTTTGGCGGGGTCTCGCCGTTAAACCCGCAACGCCTGCAGCAGGTAGTTTCGGACCTGACCGCGAAGGACATCGGACCAAGCGTTCTGGGCATCGATATCATCACGGACGCCCCCGAATACCGGGAGACGTACCTCCAGATTGCCAAGGATTTGCTTAATTTGAAACACATCGACAAGCTGGAAACTAAGATTGTTTGGGCCGCCGGCTCCGACGTCTCGAACGCGCGGCACGCGTCAATTTGGGAATGGTTCTGGGGAACAGAAGCGGAACTGCTGGCGCAACCAACCGGGGTCTTGGGTTACGACAGCTGGGATTTGCGTACCAAGGGTACCTCCACTCCAGGTCCTCTGGCATGGGGGCTGCCGGTTTTCCCCGCCGACGAGGACTTTCGTCTTCGCCGGTTTCCGCGCAAGATCTCCGCAATCTTTTTAGGCGAAAAAAACCAATCCACCGTACGGCCGCATTTATCCACCTGGGCGAAAACAATCGCCGAGCTCTACGGGGGCTTCAAAAACAATGACGACGACCGCGAAGTCATGCTTTCGTATTCAATCCCCTTCGTGAACGACTACCATCTCACAACCCTTTATAACTGTCCAAAAAACGACGGCCAGATCAACCTTACACCCCTGGCAGGATTTACGAAATTGAAAGACGACGTCAAAGGCAGGCCCGACAAATCCGGCAAGATTGGTGAACCGGCAATTATTTTACTGGGTGGAACGTTTTCAAGCAGCGGCGATTTTCATGAGACGTCGCGAGGCCGGCTTTCGGGCCTCGAGATCAACGGCCGCGCGGTGCAGGCGGAATTAGCAGGCCCCTTTATCCACGAGTTTCCGAAGAGGTGGATGCTCCTTTTCGATACCATAATCGGATCCGTGATCGGATTGGTCTTCGCTGAGCGGCGCGTTGTCTGGGGAAGTCTGGTGATAGTCATCTTGGGGGTATTGCTCATCGGTTATGGCCTTATAGCCGCTCCCCTTTGGCTGAGTGGCGTGGGCGCGGCTCTCTGGGCCATCGGATGCATCACCTGGTGGCTGGCACACAAAGGGAGGCGCACTCGCGCGCTCATCTGGGGAAGCCTGGGAATGGTCATCTTGGCGGTATTGGTGAGCTATTTCGCCCTATTGGCAGGCTACTGGTGGGTGAGTTGTGTCGGCGTGGCGATCGGCGTGAATCTCCACGTAATCTACGAGACCTACAAAATGGACCGAGGGGCGGCTAACGCCGACTAATAGGGCGATCGGCGGCAGGGGTTATAAAGCTACTGAGGCGTCCACGTCCTTACAATAAAAGTCGGCGGCGGATTGCGGCGTTTTCGTCTTGCCTGGAAGATTTCGAAGGGAGTGCTGGATGAAAACACCTGCGTTATTTGACTTAACCGGCCGGGTGGCGGTGGTGACCGGTGGTAACGGCGGAATCGGACGCAGCATTGCGCTCGGATTGGCGGAAGCCGGTGCTGCCGTCGCCATCCTGGGACGAAACGACGACAAGAACCAGCGGGTGCTTGCCGAATTGCAGGCGATCGGCGTTCCTGCGGTTGCCGTGAAGCTTGACGTGACTAAGCGCTCTCAATTGGAGCCCGCGCTGAACCGGGTCGAAAGCGAACTCGGCCCCATAGGCATCCTGGTGAATAACGCCGGCAATGTGTCGCTGAGCGGCGGCGTGCTGCACGAAAAACCTGAAGATTGGGATAACGTGATCGAGACGCAGCTCAATGCTGTCTTCCTTCTTTCGAAGCTCGCTGCCAGATCCATGGTTAGCCACAAAGGCGGAAAGATTATCAACATCGGCAGTATGTACTCTTACTTTGGATCTGGGCTGATCCCCTCTTACAGCGCGGCCAAGGGAGCGATCGTCCAACTGACGAAGTCAATGGCCATTGAACTCGCCCCGCACAATATTCAGGTCAATGCGATCGCTCCAGGGTGGATTGAGACCGACATGACGGCGCCGGTACACAGCATGCCCCTGAACGACGAAATTCTTGCGCGGACGCCCGCCGGCCGCTGGGGTCAGCCGGAGGAACTTGCCGGTACCGCCGTGTACTTGGCTTCGCAGGCTTCGGACTTCGTCACCGGTACCACCATTCGTGTCGATGGCGGTTATGCGATTCGCTGAGGTGCCCAACTGAGCTATAGCGGTATGCTAGGAGACCTGAACCCTTTGGCTAAGGAAACCCTAATGAAATCCATCACCAAGAAACGCGCGCTGATATTCGCCCTGGCGATGCTGTTGCTCGCCATTCCGCTCACCGCGCAAATTTATCGCTTCTACCGGCCCGGCAGCGTCTGGACCATAACCACCGTTCGCATCCGCGCGGGAATGGACCCCGCTTACTTGCAGTATCTCGATGGCGCATTCAAGAAAGACTCAGACGCAGCGGTCAAGGCCAAGTACATGAAGTCCTACAAGATTCTGCGCGCCGTCGATGACGACGACTCATCCTGGAACATGCTGCTTCTTCGCGAGTACGATAGTCTGGCTTCGCTCGAAGCCAACCAAGAGAAAGCGGACGTCCTTAGCCGCCAGGTTCTGGGAGAGGACGATTCAAAACAGATGCAAGGTTATGATAATCGCCTGAAGGTGCGGCAGATTCTAGGAACCAAGACCATGCGCGAGCTGGTCTTGAAATAAGAACCCGGCTCCCGCCATAAATTCCGCGACGCTGCCCGTCCGGCGCCGCGGCGCCTAGTGTTTCGCCCAGGACCATCCTGTGATCCGCCAGCCGGCTGGGCTCTTCTGCAGGGTGAGCGTGATGATCGAACCGACCTCGCTCACCGGCTTCCCCTTTTGCTTAAAGGTGTAGTTGGCAGGAATGACAACATAGGCGCGGTCTGCGGTGATATCCACGTGCGACGGCTTGCTGAGCGTGACGGTTCCATCGGTGATGCCGTTCTTCTTGGCATCGGCGTCGAAATCGCTGGCCCACTTTGCGCAGGCCCCCGCACCGTGCCACTCGTGGGGCGGAAATTCATCGAGAATAGATGTTTGATCCGCGCAAGCGGCCAAGAACATCTTGGTATCGCCCTTGTTGAAGCCGTCTACGAACCGATGCACGGGCGCGAGCACTGCGGTCTCTGCCGATCCGGGAGTCTGTGCAATTGCGTGCGATGCGAACGCAGCGACCGAGAGTGCCAGAAATATTCTATACATATGCTGAGTATAGGGCCTCAATTGCAGGCAGCAGACGTTGCGGTCCGGTCAGGCAGCGTATCCCTTGATCCGGATTTCCCCCTTCGGCAAGTCAACGGTCCCCGGGGCCCATACCTGGATTGGGTTCACCCACGAATACTCCGGGTGGTTAGTTAGTAGCGTCACGTTCTCACGAAGCTGAAAAACGGGCGATCCCGGCTCCGGAATCGCCACGCCGTCCGCGGCCAGCGCGATCTTTTTACCGTCGTCCGTCGTGATCTCGGCGTGAATATCGAGTTGACAGCGGCCATCGGCTCGAATGTGAAGATAATCTACGCCCTTGACCGTTCCTTTCATCTTTGGCCCCGTGACCGGCCCCTCGAAATACACGTCGAACCTCGCCCCTTCGACTGGCGGACGCATCTCGCCCGAGAACACTGCATTCGCGGAGATTCCGTACTCCACTACCTGGGTGAAATTGCAGGTGTACTGGTAGATCAACTCTCCCGGCGTTCCTTTGAATTCGCCCATCTTAATCCTCCAATGCCGTTAATGCGCAACCGTTCTTAACACACGCAAATTTCCGCTGATCTTCAGGGATTCCGAACCCGAGGCGTGCCACACCTCGCCGGCACGCATCGCCTGTCCGTCGATTTCCCCTCGGCCTTCGATCGCGATCAGGAGCGCGCCGCCCGCCACCGGCGGAATGTGCGCCTCGGTCGATCCATCTAAAAGCTCGGTCGCGAAGTATTCACATTCAACCTTGGCCGCCGCGCGCGCCGCGTGCGGGACCAGACGGCTTACCGCCAGCGCGTGCTCCAAATGCAGTTCGCGTTGGCGCCCGTAATCATAAATACGGTAGGTTATATCGGAGACTTGTTGAATTTCACAAATCGTGAGGCCCGCGCCGATCGCATGCACTGTGCCGGCGGGTATCAGAAAGGTGTCGCCCGCTTTCGCTTCGAACCACTCCATCAGTTTGACGATGGTGCCGTCGTCCGCGCCTTCGCGCACCTGTTTCGGGCTCACAGGTTCCCGAAACCCAGCGCCGATCCTGGCCCCATTCTTCGCCGCCAGCACATGCCACATCTCAGTCTTGCCGGGTGAGCCGTGGTGAGTGTGCGCATAAGCATCGTTCGGATGCACCTGCACGGAGAGGTCCTCCCTCGCAAACAGAAACTTCACCAACAGCGGAATTTCCGGCGTCTGAAACCATACTTCGCCGATGCGCTTGGCCTCTGGATTCAGGAACCACGGTTCGAGATTCTCCGCCCCCCAGAGACGTTCGCGAAAGCTCGGCTCCAATTTGCGGAGCGCCATGATTTAGACGCGCGCCGCAATGAAGCGCTGCAGCCGGTCGAGACCGCGTTCCAATTCCTTCATCGAAGTTGCATAGGAGATGCGGACGTGATCGTTAGTGCCGAAGGCTTCGCCGGGAACCACCGCCACGAACTCCTCCGCCAGCAGTTTTTCCGAGAACTGCAAAGAATTGGCGATGCCGTTCTTAAAAGCGGCGCTGACATTCGGATACGCGTAGAACGCTCCCTGCGGCATCTGGGCAGTGACGCCTGGCATCGCACGCAGGCGGCCGATCACGTAATCGCGCCGCGTCTTATATTCGGCCAGCATGATGCCGACCGATTCCTGCGGACCGCGCAACGCCTCGATCGCGCCCTTCTGTACGAAGGAGGTAGGGTTCGAAGTCGCGTGACTTTGCAGCTTCCCGATCCCGCTCACCACCGGCGCCGGACCCAGCACGAAACCGATTCGCCACCCGGTCATGGAGTAGGTTTTTGACAGCGATCCCGCCACCAGCACCGTGTCCTTCACACCCGGAATCGCCGCCAGCGAGTGCGGCTCGGCGTCGTAGAGAAACCGGTGATAGCACTCATCGGTCATCAGCCAGATGCCGCGCGCCTTGGCGATCGCGACAATCCGCTCCATCTCGCCGCGATCGAAAATCGCCCCGCTGGGATTCGACGGCGAGTTGAGAATGATCATCTTGGTCTTAGGCGTGATGGCGCGCTCCACCATGGCGGCAGTGAGCGTGAAACCTTCCTCTTCGATGGTTTCGACAAACACGCACTTTCCGCCGGCGTAATTCACCACATCTTTGTAGGTGACCCAGTAAGGCACCGGAATGATCACTTCGTCGCCCGGATCGACCAGCGCCTGCGTCAGATTGAAGATGGCGTGCTTGCCGCCCACCGTGGCGATGCACTCCTTGGTGTTGTAGGAAGTGCCGTAGTCCGCCTTATGGCTGTCGCAGATGGTCTGCTTGAGCTCTTCAGTGCCGCCGGTGTTGGTGTACTTGGTGAAGTTCTTCTCGATAGCCTCGATGGCGGCGTTCTTAACATTCTGAGGTGTCGGGAAATCCGGCTCGCCGGCTCCGAAATCCACCACGTCGGCGCCTTCGCGGCGCAGGCGGTCGGCGTCGGCGGCAACTTTCATGGTGGAGGAAACGCTGATGAGCGAAATCCTGTCGGCTAGTGTCTGGGTTGTTGGCATGCTGCTCCTTCTATATTATTTTGCGACGCGGCTGCGGAGGTGTTCTTCGACCAGCGGAGGGACCAATCCGGAAACATTGCCGCCGAGCGATGCCACCTCCTTCACCAGTTGTGAGCTGACGAAAGAATACGCTTCGGCCGCCATGAGAAACACCGTCTCCACTCCCGGACTCAGCAGCCGGTTCATATGCGCGATCTGCAACTCGTATTCGTAATCCGAAATGGCGCGAATGCCGCGCAGAATAAAATTCGCTCCCCGCGCGGCCACGTAATCCACCAGCAGGCCGTGAAAGCTGCCGACCTCGACGTTGGGATACGGGCGCACCACTTCGGTGAGCATTTCGACGCGCTCCGCCACCGTGAACAGGCTCTGCTTGCGCTGGTTCTGCAGCACCGCCACAATCAGCCGGTCCGCCAGCTTGCTGCCGCGGGAAATCAAGTCCAGGTGCCCGTTCGTAATAGGATCGAACGAGCCGGGATAGATCGCGACAATTCTCGATGGCGGCTGCGCGGTCACGCGCTCTCCTTCAAGGTGGGATTGAATTTCAATTCTAGCAAGCGCCGAAGCGTTAAACCACCCGATCCATCGCCAGGAATTCCTGAATATGCGGGTGTTCAGATTTTTCCAGATCCGCCACCGGCCCGAAGTAGATGGCGTGGCCTTCATGCAGCACCACCACGGTGTCGGCTACTTTGCGCATCAGTTCGAGGTCGTGCGTAACCACCACGCCGGTGAGTTTCAACTGGTTCTTCAACCGCAGCATCAGGTCGCCGACGTGCTCACTCATGATGGGGTCGACCATGGTGGTCGGCTCGTCATAAAGGATACATTCGGGCTGCGCCGCGAGCGCCCGCGCGATGGCCACGGCCCGCCGGTGGCCCGTCGAGAGCTCACCCGGATAAATGTCGCGGAATTCCAGCAGATCCACCATTTGCAGCAGACCATTGACCACATCTTCTTTATTGTGCGGAGTATAATCTTCGCGCAGCTCGAGCGAAAACAGGATATTCTCGCCCACCGTGAGCGAATCGAACAGCGCCCCGGATTGAAAAACCATAGTCACTTTTTTGCGGATCGCGCGCAGTTCGGTCTCCGTGAAATCAGTAATGTCTTGGTAGGAAACGATCACACGCCCTTGATCGGGCTTGAGAAATCCCATGATATGTCCCAGGCTGACCGACTTCCCCACGCCGCTACGCCCGATAATCGCCAGCGTCTGGCCGGCGTCGACATGAAAGTTGACATCGACTAAAACCGGGTAATCGAACGTCTTAAATACATTGCGGAACTCAATATAATGCTCGCTCATCGGGAGCCCCACTCTAGCGGAGTGTTCACGTTTTCGAGCACCGCGGCGTCCCGAACCGGCCAGGACGCGGCCTCCAGGAGCTGAACTAAATCATGCATTTTAAAGCGCTTATGCTGGATAGAGAATTCGACGGCGCCGAGCCCGCGGCGGTGGTAAACAGCGCAAAGTGGGTGTTGCCCGGACTCGGTTTCAGGCACCAGACAGGTGCTCCCGCGCTGCTTAGCGGCAGCCAGCAATTCGCCCAGGAATTCGGCGGTCACGCCCGGCATATCGCAGGCGACCAGCAGAGTCCACTCCGACCGAGTCATCTTCAAAGCCGTGTAGAGGCCGCCGATAGGCCCGCAATCCGCCATCAAATCGGGAACCACCGGCAGTCCCAGATGCCGGTAGCGCTCGGGAGTGCCGATCAATGTCACGCTGCCCGCAGCGGCCAGAACCCGCTCGGCTGTGCGCTCCACCAGCGTTTTTCCATCCACCGGCAGCAGCCCCTTATCGCGTCCCATGCGCGAGCTGCGGCCGCCGCAGAGGACAAACCCCGCGCTAGTGTCCATGAGAAGATGGTAGCAATGCGCCAGCGGGAAAAAGGGAACCCATTGCACTTAAACAAAAAGGTGTATATTTGTTCTTTAGTACTTACTGTGCTGGCCGCCTCCCCCATGCGCGCAGCGGAGCCTGCGGTGACGTCTTCTCTCTTGACGCCTCCGGCAGACGTAGGAAAAGTGTCGGTGGTGCGGGTGGATCGCCGGACCGGGAAGCTGGTGCGAACAGTTTCAGGCAGCCAATCCCATCTTCCCCTGCTGTCCGTCACGCCTCCGCCGGCACACATTCAACAACTGGTGGCCAAGAGCGCGCGCGCTCACGAGGTGGATCCCCTGCTGGTCGAATCCGTCATCCAGGTGGAAAGCAATTACAATCACTATGCCGTCTCGCCCAAAGGCGCTGAGGGACTGATGCAGCTGATGCCGGCAACTGCGCGCATGCTGGGCGTGAGCAACAGCTTCGATCCGGCGCAAAACATTGAAGCGGGTGTAAAATATCTTCAATATTTGCAAAGCGTTTATAAGGATGACCGCTTGGCCTTGGCCGCTTACAATGCGGGTCCGAAGGCGGTGGATAAATACAATGGGACTCCTCCCTTCGAGGAAACCCGGAATTACGTGAATCAGGTGGGCCGGCGTTACCAAACGGCGAAACAGAACGAAGACGCGAAAAACGCTGCGCAGCCGCCTGCGGCCGTCGCCGCCGAGGCGCCCGCCAGGGACAAGCATCCGAAGCTGGAACAGTCGATCGATCAAGATGGCAGGCTGGTTCTCAAAACCGCGCAGGAATAATCCAGGAATTCGCCGGGCGTTTTTCGCCGCGGGCGTTTTCCTGACGGCCGCGGTGTGTTCCCGCGCGGCTGCGTCCGATTCCGGCAAAGTCACCGCAGTGCGCTTCTGGTCGCTGGGCGATGTGACTCGAATCGCAATTGAGGTTTCTTCGGATTTCACATTTAAGTTCAGTCAGCTCTCCGCACCCGCCCGCCTTTTTTTCGATATCCACGGCGCGCGTCCGCAGAATGTTGTGAAAGGGGTCCACACTATTACGGTGGGCGACGGCCTGGTGCAGAACATCCGCGTCGCCGAAACCCAGCCGCAGGTAACGCGTGTGGTTCTCGATCTGGTCGAGGCTGCTTCTGTAACCACCTCGCAGCTTTCAAATCCCAGCCGTTTAATGATCGAGGTGCGTTCGAAAGACCGTCCCCAGCCGGTTGTTACCGGCCGGAAAGAAGTGACGGCCCCGGGCGACCGAGAAGAGAGCAGCGTGGCAGCGTCGTCGCTGGCGGCAAAGCCGGTCGCCACGCTGGCCTCGCTCAAAACTGTAGCTAAATCCGAACCGCGCAAATTCGAGCCGCCACCTCTGCCGCAGACTAAGGCGCCGTTGGTAGTGCCGGAAGTGGAAGCTCCAGAAATAGCCGCATTACCGAAAACGGCGCGATTGCCGCCGGTATCGGCTTCGTTACCACGCAATCTGCCTCCGCCGCCGGGACCCGGCCCCCGGACGCGGCCGGTGCCGCTCGCCGCAAGACAGGGCGAGCGCTCCCTCACGCGCGCATTGGGCTTGAAACTGGAACGGGTGGTGATCGACGCGGGCCACGGCGGTAACGACGTCGGCACGCATGGACCTTCGGGATACCTCGAGAAGGATTTAACACTTGATGTGGCCGAGCGGCTAGGCGCTCTCATCCAGCAACGCATGGGCAGCGAAGTGGTTTTGACGCGCTCCGACGATACCTATGTGGGCCTCGAAGAGCGCACCCGTATCGCCAACCAGCGCGAGGCCGACCTGTTTCTATCGATCCACGCCAATTCGTCCCCCTATCGCGCCACCGCCGGGGTTGAGACTTACGTTCTGAACTTCACCACATCCAAAACCGCGCTCGAACTGGCGGCGCGCGAAAACGCCACTTCCGACCGCTCCATCCACGAACTGCACGAGCTGCTGGAAAAAATCGCTCTGAAGGACAAGATCGACGAATCCCGCGAGTTCGCGGCGAAGCTGCAAAACTCGCTGGCGGTGGTTTCAAAAAGCGGCACCCAAGGGGCCAAGAACCGTGGCGTGAAAACGGCGCCGTTCGTGGTCCTGATCGGCGCGGCGATGCCGAGCGTGCTGGCCGAGATTGGCTTCTTGACCAACGCGACCGAAGAAGCCCTGCTGCGCAAACCCGAGCATCGCCAGAAGATCGCCGAGGCGCTCTATAAAGGCATTACGGCTTACGCCGATACTCTCAGCCGGATCGACGTTGCCAGAAAATAGCCTACTTTTTTCCCAACAGCCTGACGACCCTGGCAAAGCGCCTTCCCCAGCGAAACGAACGTGAACTCGTAATATTTGAAACCGTCTGCGAGAACTCCATCTCCCGTTTATAGAGAAAGTCGAGATACTGGTCCCGGCGCGCAAACAAAGTTTCCAGATCCCGGACATCGGCGTCGGTGAGCCGATATCCGGGGCGCAGGTGCCGCGGCATCGGCCGTTGATAGTAAAACGTGGCGTGCGACGGTGCGGCGCCCTGCGCCGGAGCTTCCTGGGTATAGAAATACACCGCGATCGACCTTCGCGTAGTGTTCTTTTCCGCCGGTATCCGGATCTTCTGAAAGCCGTGCCAGGAAGCCTCCGTGGTTTCAAAGATCACAGCCCGGTTCGCCAGCGGCAGAACCGTCTTGCATTCCGGCGTCACCGGATCGCGCAATAATTCCAGACAGCCGCCCCAGGATTCCTCCCACTCCGGATTCAGGAACAGGATCAGATTCAGCCGCCGGTGCGTGTGCGTGGCCGGGTGAAAGTTGAAGTCGACATGAGTGTCCAGTTCCTGGCCTTGCAAATTTTCGTGAGTTCCCCCGCCCACATATTCCGGGTCATAGAGCAAGTTCGGAATATTCGTGATGCGCGCGGTGAGAGCCAAGAATTCCGGGTCTTGCATCAAGCGGTCAAAACGGACATAGGCGGGCCCCAGACCGGAAAGATTCGAAAACACCGCTTTCCCGGCCACCTCGCCCATTTCATTCAGCGCTTTTTCCCGGTCGAAGAAGGGAAACTCCGCCATCAATTCGGCGCAAAACTCCGGCTTCAGAAATGGCTCGATCACCACATGCCGGAACGGCTCGGCCGAGGCAAACTCGCGGCTCAGTTGATCGGCACGGGCGAGCAGACTAGGGTCCAGGGCGTTTTCGGGAGCGGAAGTCATCTCCTCTAGTTTGCATCGGATCAGTTGGCCATGGCATCCCGCTAGAGCGGCACTCTTATCTCTAAGCTCGACCCCTGCCCCGGCCGCGAGTCCACCACCAATTCGCCGCCCAGCATGCGCACGCGCCGCTTGATACTCACCGGACCGGTCCGCAACAGTTCCAGTTCCTCGAGCGAAAACACCCCGCTGAACGGAAACCCGCCGCCGTTATCTTCCGCGCGCACTTCCAACTTTTGGCCGTTCTTGCCCAGCATCAGGGCCACGCGCGATGCGCCGGAGTGCTTATGAATGTTGTTCAGCGTCTCGCGCACGATCTGCAGTAGTTCGAGCGACACCTCGGTCTGCGGCGGATCGATCACTTCTGCGCTCGCGAAGGACGCCGCGATGCCCGTGTCGCGCTGAAATTGCTCCGCCATGCGGCTGAGCGATGCGCTCAGGCTGACGCCTTCCTCCACCGGCCGCATGCTGCGCACGAAACTGCGCAGCTCCGTTACCTGGTTGCGGCATAGCTCCTGCAATTGACGCAGTTCGTCGCCCGCGGCGTCGATATCGCGCCCAAAGAGTTTGCGCACGATCTCGAGACGCATCTGGAAACTGATGAAGCTCTGCAGCGGGCCATCGTGAAAGTCCGCCGCAATGCGCTCGCGCTCGGCCTCGCGCGCGCCTTCGGCCTGCGAGCGCACGATCATGTTGTAGCGCAGGGTGTTCGACATGCGGCGCTCGAGATAGCGTTTATAGAGGGAAAACGCAACCGCCATGCCGGCTGCGGCCCAATCCGCCCATATCAATCCGCCGCCCGGCGCTGTCAGCAGCACAATCAAGAGCATGGCCAGTCCCGCGACCACCAATACGGTTACGAACTCGTGCAGCATGGCGGCCGAAACCAGCAGGAATCCGTAAGCCAGCGCCGAAGCCCAGTCGATCGGCAACAGCCACTTCGAGACCATGAAGAACGCAAAGTCGATCACTAAGGCCACGATCGCGCGCGGAGCGGAATCGAAGCGCGTCTCAAACAGCGTGCCCACCGCGAAGATGGCGTAAGCGATCAGGAACACCAGCGACGAAGAAATGCCCGCGCCCGGAGTGAACGGGTACCAGGCCAGGCAGCTGAGCGCCAGCACCACCCGGGTCACGCGGATCGCAGTACGGCCCTGATAGGGAACCATGAAATTTACCGGCGGTACAAGTACAGACGATGGCTCCGCCCCTCGCCATCGTCGTCAATGTCCAGGATTTTGGCCGCAGTCCACTTGGGAAATTCGAAGTCGTGCGCCACTATGCGCGCGCCCTTTTTGAGTTGCTTTTCGAAAATCGGCGTCACCTTCTCGATCGCCACTGGTAATAGGTAGATCGTCAATAGATCTGAAGTTGAATAGTCCTGCTGCAGCAAGTCGCCGTGGACGATTCGCGCCAGCGGCTCTAATCCCAGCGTTTTGATGCGTTGCGCGCTCTGCTTATAGAGCGCGTCGTCCAGTTCCACTCCGGTGGCATCGGCCTTATATTTTCGCGCGGCCAGGATTACGATGCGGCCATCGCCCGAGCCCAGGTCGTACATCCTTTCGCCCGCCTTCAGTTCGCCCAATTGCAGCATCTTATCGACCACCGTCAGCGGCGTCGGAAAGTACGGCGCGAGTTTCCCGTCTTCATTTTTGGCCGCAGATTTTTCCTGCGCCCACAGCCCCAGCGTCAGCAGGACGCCGAGCAGCAGGAAGGTCGCGTTCAGGCGCATGTGAGTCTCCGTCCAGGCTTAATATTACCTTGTTGCCATTTGCGCTCTAAGACTTAGAGTAAACGCAAACGCACCGCCGCGGGAAACTCCCCAACCAGTCGGACGGAAAATTTGTCTCAAACGTACTGATAGTACTGGCGCGGGGCCATTACGTCCTGGAGCCCGTAGATCAATGGTTTCCGCAGTCCGCCTGCCATACTGGCGCCTGAAGGAATCATATGCGTCGACACAGTTTCACAACATTAATAGCAATCGCCCTCGTTACCGCCGGAGCGCTTTCCGCAGGCACGATGTCCTTTGATTACACCACGACCGGTACAATCGGCGGCTCGCCCCCGAATATCGTCTTTAACCCGCAAAGCACGGCCGTCACCGGATCGACCAATGCTATCGGCGATGCTCTGGGTCTGGCTCTCGGTTCGTTCACGCTAACCAAGCCCGGCGGCAACACCACGATTAATTACAACAACATTTTTACGCTGGACCTGATATTCGCAGCGCCCACCGTTAGCGGATCCACCACTTTTGATGCCTTGCTGAGCGGCACCCTGATGAATGGAACGGGCCCATCCGGTGTAGACCTGGTTTTCAGTCCTTCTTCAAAAGTCTTCAATCTTACCAGCCCTTCTACTGACTGGTTTCGCTTTAACGTGCATAACATTCTAGGCATGGACAACAGTGCTGGTGGGCCGGCGACCTATTACTTGACGGGCGAAATTACGGACGCTCAAGGAAATTTCGCCCCGGCTGCGGTGCCGGAG
>JANXXL010000344.1 GCA_025350625.1 Bryobacterales bacterium
GTTCGATGGGCCGGTTTCTCCTGTGTCGTTTTTTGAATCACCCGCTTCACTTTCGCGGCGGAGATACGGGGCGTCCGACCCGGACGCGGCGCGTCCTTCTCCAAGCCCACCATCCCCAAAGCGAGAAATCGCTTCCGCCACCGGGCCGCCTTTTGCGCGGTGATTCCTAACTCGGCGGCGACGTCCTTATCCTGTTTTCCGGCGGCCGCCAGCAACACGATTCGGGCGCGCTCGACCAGCCGAACCGACAACGATCGCGCGCGGGCGCATTGCTCCAGCGCTTCTTGCGGTTCCGGAGTCAAGTCAATGGGGGGAGCGACGCGCATCGGAAGAACCTCTCTATTGTAGAGACGTTCGTCGGAGCATAATAATTACTATTTACGACGCACACCACTAGTGGCTTGGATGGATCTTCTGGCTATTGTTGCCCCAATGCGGTACCCGCTCGAAGATATGCGCGATTTCTTCATTGATCATGGTAATCGATCGGTTTTCGACGGCTTAGATTCCGGACGGAAACGTCTCCGCCGGTTCGCCCACGCCCCACTCCGCGGTCAGTTCCAGCGGTTCAACGGCCCGGGTCTGGTCGAAATGGATTATGGCATCAAACTGATCTGAAAGCCTCGCATGAAAGTAGTGACTGGCAAGCTCCGATTCGGGTCGATAGATCACGCCAATCGCCCGCTCGAGCATAGGCTCGCGCAATCCGCCGGCCACGTGGCTGTCTGGCGGCAGAGTGAGCGCAAATGCCGGTATCCCGATGTCGTGAAATAATCCCTCGTAGCTACCCGGTAGCGCCGGAAGCACTCGTTTCCGTTCGGCCGGGTCACCCCAGTTCGACGCTGCTGTCACTGTCCCCGTATATGTGCTGAAACCCACCAGGACACTTTCGCGGCCATGCTTTTGTCGAACAAGTTGTCCGAGATTCCACTCTCCCGCTCGACCCATCTGTGTCGCGCGCGCATCGCCGAGGTGGGAATTATGCGCCCAAACCACTACTTTCGTGTCGTGGTTGTGCAGGGCGTGGTTTTGAGAAGCAAGGTGTTCCACCAGGGCGCCGAGCGTCTCCGCCATGTGCTGATCGCGGAGATTCCAGGAAGAAACACGGCCGCGGAACATGGTCCTGTAATACTGCTCGGCATTCTTCACCAAACGGGCGTTTTGTTCGGCATAGAAAAAATCCTCGGCGGCTACCCGCCCGTCCCGGCGGGCGTATTCCGCGGCACGTCGCTGCAACTCGATCAACTGGCCGATCACTTCCGATTCACACGTATAGCTCAAACCGAATCCCGCGGCGTAGCCGTAGGCTTGAGGATCTTCCCCGAAATGCTCGAAGCACGCGTAGCGATAGCGAGCGCGCTGCGCTCCCGCCGGATCCACCTTATCCAGATAATTGAGGACCGCCTCAATAGAGGTGTGCAAGCTATAGAGATCCAGCCCGTAAAAGCCGGTCTTTACGGACCCGGGCAACAGGGAGTCGTTGTAAGCGCGCAGCCAGCCGATGAAATTGAGAACATCCGCGTTGCGCCACATCCAGGCGGGGAAGCGCCGAAACCCGCCGAGCGCCTCGACGGCGTCGGCATCCACGTTCTGGCCTTGTACGTAACGGTTCACGCGATATGCGTCTGGCCAATCGGCCTCCACGGCGATCGCGCTAAACCCCTTTTCGCGAATCAGTCGCTTGGTGATCTGCCCCCGTTCCCGATAGAATTCATGCGTCCCGTGGGAGGCTTCGCCGAGCAGAACGAAGTGAGCATCGCCGAAGAACTCCAGTAGATCATCGTAATCGCCCGAGGATCGGGTCAAAGGACGGGCGGCGTCGCGCACGAGGTCCGTGACAATGGGGAGAATCGGATCGAGCATAGCCACCTCCAGTTTTCCCTTCCGCGAGGAGCAACTCGGCACCTCAACTGCAAGAATTCGTGAGAATTGCTGCTTCAGGAGTGGAGCACGTCGCCGTAAAACTGCTCATCGATAACATCGAACTTGCTGCTGACGCCGCATTACCGGTTTGCGCCAAACGTGTTGTCGTCTTCGCTTATGGAAGCGGCAGCAAACGGAAATCGACGTGGCAGACGTCAGTGAAGGCGCGATCGGAACCGTCTGGTCCGCTCTTCTTACTGACGCGATCTAACGCCGCTGGTGCTCGGAGTACCTTTCCTCCTTTTCACGCCGCCCGGAGTTTTACCAGCAAATCAAGGTCACTAACACCACGATCCGAGACGTGCGCCGATATCGGCGGCTCCTGCAGCAACACTATGACTTTGGAGACGCTCTCCCGACCGAACCTACGGAACGATAGCAATGTGGTCGACGATTTTAGAAACCCCCGGAGCTGCCCACGCGGCCCGCTCTGCCGCTTCCTTCTCAAACCAGGAGTGGACGTTCCCCTGCAGGGTCACCGTGCTGCCCTCAGCCGAGACCGAAATCCTTCGCGCATCCACTTCCGCGCTTCGCCGCAGCGCATCGTCGATCTTCGCCTTCACCTGACTCGCTGATGCTTTCGGCATCACCTCGATGCTATTTGTGACTGCACGGACGCCACTTATGCTTCTTAGGCAGCTCTCGGCGGCATCCCGCTGAAAGCGCCAATCCACTGTTCCGTCGACCGTGACAAAGCCGTCCCGAACGCCGACCTTGATGCGATCGTCGGGTACGTTGATATTGATTCTTAGCGCATCTACGATATCGTGGGCTATTTCTGGATCAGTGCGTGTGGTTGCAGGTTTCACCTCAATATCGTTCGCAAGGGCCCTGACTCCGTAGACGGACTTTGCGGCCTCCTCGGCGGCGAATTTCTCGAAATAGCTGTGAACAAAACCGGTTAATGTTACCGCGCCGTCTTCGGCATTGGCGCTGATGTGCTTCGACACAATCTCAGGCTTCCATTCGATCTGCTGGAGGACGGCATCTCGAAGCTGCTTGTCCGTTTCTTTCTGCGTTTTTGGCTGCATGTGAGTACTCCTTCGGTTAAAATGTAGTGCATGTCGGCCCCCCTCTACCAAGACCTTATAGTCATCAAGATCTTAGGCCTACAGGACCTCGGTCACAAATGCACCCCAAGGTGCATCGTCATATGGCGCAAGTCTAGGGTCGTATGCCTCACCTCGGGACTGGTCAGTTTCCGCACCCGAGGATACTGGGGCAACACAACGCTATGGGGATCTGCGACCGCGGAGTAGCGCATGCTTGCTCACCAGATGGCCAACATGCCTCACGGAATGTTGACGCAGGCACATTGCGCCGCGAAGCACTATGTCGGCAAAGACTGCGGTCGCGTCGAAACCAAATTCGAATGCTGGTTATTTCCAGCATGGCGCGAAGGCCGCTAGTTCTAGCTTTTGACGTAACGGAGCGGTCACGTCACTCATGCTGGAAGCTGTCCAGCGGCCTAAAAGCTGCCCAACGGGCTCTCACACGGCGCCCCACGCGAGAATCCCGGCCTTCGGAGCGAACAACCAACGCCGGTTCGATCTTTAGTTCCTTTCAGCGTTGAACGTTCTTATACAGAATTGAGGTCACAAGTCGAAGGTTTCCACCACTGTCCCCTAAACTACTAATGTCTACCCCGAACCTGCCGCAGCATTCTTTGCAGCCAACCGTTTTCGCCCGAGTCGGTTCTTGACAGCCTTGTGTCAGGCAGCGCCGCTGGCTCAGGGCTGGCACGGTGGCCGCTAATTTGCACGACGCGAATGCGGTAGAAGACCGGCACCAACGGGCGCTGTTTGCCGTGGAGGATCGTTTTCGAGTAACCAGGCTCCTACCACACGGCTGCCTTTTGTAGCAGGTATTCGGCGTGTCCGCGTTCCCATCGGAATGTGGGCGTATCTGGCAGCTCCTCATAACGACCGAAGACGACAATACTCACCCATTGCTGTGAGCTTATCACCTCGTCTGTTTCAACACAGACTAGTGGGTTAGCGCGCATCCACTCAATTTTTTGCCCGACCGTAGAAAAGCTATAGAGGTAATTATCGTCGTAAGTGAAAGAGAATGGTACGGCGTAAGGCTGAGCCCCTTGAGCGCACGCTAGTCTACCGAGACTTGTTCGGGCCAGTACGTCCAAACTCGCTTGCTTAGTAAGTTCGTGGATTAGCACGACGCCCCCCATGTCCCGACCATTTTAGGCATCGCCATAATGTCTCGAAATCCCATAGGAAACCTTCTCGCGCCCAAGTCTCGCTCAGAGCCGCCGTGTCGTTTCGAGCTTTTCGGTTCAGCACTGTCGCTTTAAAAATCGCTTAAGAACAGAAATCTCCTTTAGAATGCCCGCTTCCAGGTTGAGAACTTCTGCCATATCGTCTCCCTTCCCCCCGATGAGTATTCGACTCATCATTCGAGATGAGTCGTAAACCAATCCGCGGCCAGGCTTGCAACCTGCGCGAGTGTACCCAGCTCTTCGAAGAGGTGGGTTGCGCCCGGAATAATCTTGAGCTCGACCGTGCGTTTCATCAGCGCCATCGCATCGCGATTCATTTGAATGATCGCAGTGTCCTTGCCTCCAACGATGAGCAGTGTTGGAGCGCGAACCAGGGATGCTTCCGAGCCCGCCAAATCTGGCCGTCCTCCGCGCGAGACTACAGCCTTTACCGAGTTCGGTCGCTGGGCAGCCGTCATAAGTGCTGCCGCCGTGCCTGTACTTGCGCCGAACAGCCCGATACTATCCCAGCTGCGGCCCTTGGCTGGACTCGTTAGCCAGTCCGTGATCGCTACTAAGCGCCGAGTGAGGAGATTAATATCGAAACGGAGGTGCCCTGTGACTTTGTCCTCTTGCTCCTCGTCGGCTGTCAGTAGGTCGATCAATAACGTCCCGAGCGAGTGTTCATTGAGCACTTCTGCGACGTAGCGGTTTCGTGGGCTGTGTCGGCTGCTACCACTACCGTGAGCAAACACTACGACACCCTGGGGCACCGAGGGCATGCTCAAATCTCCCTGGAGCACCACCTCCGCAACCGGGACCGAGACTGGGGCGTGTTTGATTAGAGTCTCGCTGGCCTTCATAATTGAGTTCTGTCCTTCGACTGGCGAAAGGTGCAACCCAGGTACCAGCCACAAGTTCATGCGAGCGAGAGCGTTTCTTGCCTTATGACCAGATGATGGTGGGTGATATAGCCCACG
>JANXXL010000116.1 GCA_025350625.1 Bryobacterales bacterium
GTTTCAAGACGGCAAGCCCGTCTACATGCTCCACCGCAGCGATATCGAGCGGCGCGATGCCACCCAGATCGCGCAGCTATTAACCCAAGCGTTCGACGAATTCTGCACGCCCGTTTCTCAGGGATAACTTCCCGAGGGAGGTAGCCCCAGTGTTGCCGCTGGTATGCCGAGCGATGGTCTGGACCGCTGAAAAGCTGGTCCCCGCCTCCTCTCGCGGCGAGTGGCGCGAAGAGCACTCCGGACAATTGTGGCAGTGGACTCTCGCAGCAGCAGCGGCCGGCACCGGCGATAGCCGCTTTGCCCTGAGGGCCCACACCAAGCGCGCGGTTCGCGCTGCACTCAAAGCACGCTTTAGCCCCGAGCAATTGGGGAGCCCCGCCTTCTGCCTCTCCCTCGGAGCTTCCATGATTCTGGTCCTGGCGCTCCTGAGCGGCGGATTCCGGGTCCTCCGCCACGTCGCGCCGGCTCTCTCTTATCGCGATCCGCAGCGAGTTGTGGTGCTGGCCCAAGGCCCCCCCATCTTTGGAATCCGGCTCGGCTTCCGCGATCGCGATGCCGCTCTTTTCCGCAGCCGCTCGCATTCGCTCGAAGGCGTGGCCAGTTACATGTGGAACACCACCGTATTCCGGTCCGCTCGTGGCTATCGCGAAATTCTCGCCGCCGAAACCGGTCCGCAATTCTTCGATGTGCTAGGCGTCGGTCCTTCTCTCGGAACCCCGCTCGACGGGCCGGATTCCTTCCTCGCCAGCTACCAGTTTTGGAAGACGCAACTCGGCGGGAGCAGCGCCGCCATCGGACAGCGTTTTGAAATTGGCGGACGCAGCCTGCGTCTAGCCGGTGTGATGCCGCGCAGTTTTTCGTTCCTCTCTGCGCCCATCGCGGTGTGGTTCGGCCCCTCCCCGGAAACGCCGGTGTCGCCACGCCGCTGGTGGCTCGCGCTGCGCGGCGCAGTAGCGCGGCTCCGTCCGGGCGTCTCCCAAGCCGATGCCGAAAAAGAACTCCGCCAGCTTATGGTGCAGGCGCGCAGTGCCCGCCCCAATTTCACAGTCCGCGCGACGCCCATCGCCGACCTGGTGTACCGCCCGGCTTGGTCCTACGCCTTCGATCTCCTCTTGAGCACATCCCTAATCCTGCTGTGGGCCGGTTTTAACATCTTCCGCGACCGCTCGCGCGGCGCATCCTGGCAGATGACCCGCCGCTTCTGGGGCTTCTTCGTCGTGAAAACCATGCTCCCTCTGATCGCGCTATTCGTGCTGGTGTTCGAGTTCGGAGGTGTCACCCAGCTAGGCGTCACCGGCGGAGTCCGCCCCGGCACCGGACCTCTCGGAGCATGGTTCTTCTATTCCGGCATCGCCGTGATCTTTATCTGGGCCTGGCGCGACCAGCCCGGACGCTGCCGGGTTTGCCTCCGCCAGATGCGCCAGCCCCTGCGCATCGGCGTTCCCGGTCAGATTCTGCTCGAAACCGCCGGCCAGGAAGTAATGTGCCCGCAAGGCCACGGCTCCGTCTACACCACGGATTCGGTTCTCGGCGCGGAAATGTCGGACCGCTGGATGGGATTCCCCTAGCACCCTCACCACCCGGCCTTTTCCATCCGCGCCAAAATGATCGCGCTGTAGTCGTCCATCCGCGCCGGCCGCCATCTGCGTGGAGCAGGCAGAATCGCCGCCAGTCTCGCCGCTTGCTCGCGATCCAACCGCGACGCCGCCACATGGTAGTGATACTTCGCGCCCTCCTCGATTCCGTACACCCCCGCCGGACCCCACTCCACCACGTTCAGGTACAACTCCAACTCCCGCCGCTCACCCAGAATCGAATCCGCCATCGGCGCCAGCGTATACTCGAACGCTTTCCGCAGCGGATTGCGATGCTTGGTGAAAAAAAGGTTCTTCACCAGTTGCTGCGTGATGGTCGAAGCCCCGCGCATCAATTCGCCCTTCTCCTGACTCTCCTGCGCGACTTTCTCCGTCTCGTCCCAATCGATCCCATGGTGCCGATAAAAGCGCCCGTCTTCAGCCGAGATCACCGCATGCAAAACCTCCGGCGAAATCTTCGCCAACGGCACGAAAGTGTACCGTTTGCGGTAAGGAGTATGCCGAATCCAAGATTCGATGCGCCGCTGCATTTGCACACCAGTCGTCGGCGGGTTCACCGATCGCAGCGCATAGAGCGATGCCGCCCAAAACAAGTACACCGCCGCGAGCATGCAGAACGCAAATATAAGGATTCGCCGAAACACTTCTCTTTAGTTTCCCGCTACACTGAAGCGAATGTCCAAACAATACCCCAACCCGCCCGCCGTGGCGATCGATCCAAATAAGAAATACACCGTCACGTTCACCACTTCGCGCGGTCAAATCGTATGCGAATTGTTCGCGAAGGAAGCCCCCAAGACGGTCAACAATTTCGTCTTTCTGGCGCGTGAAAAGTTCTACGACGGCACCATCTTCCATCGCGTCCTCGACAATTTCATGATTCAAGGTGGCGATCCCACCGGCACCGGCCGTGGCGGCCCCGGCTATCGTTTTGAAGACGAATTCAAGGGCAACCCGCACAAGCACCAGGTCGGCTCACTCTCGATGGCCAATGCCGGACCCGGCACCAACGGAAGCCAGTTCTTCATCACTCACATCGTCACCGATTGGCTCGACGGCAAGCATACCGTCTTCGGCAAGGTGCTCAAGGGGCAGGACGTCGTCAATGCCACCAAGCAAGGCGACACGCTCACCAGCGTCACCATAGCCGAGGAGTAGCTCCTATGGCGCGCACCATCTTAGTAACTGGAGCCACCGGCACTGTTGGCTCTGAAGTCCTGCGCCTGCTCACCGGACGCGAAGGCATTCAGGTCCGCGCCGCCGTCCGCGATCAGGCTAAAGGCGCAGCGCTGGCCGCGCCCAATGTCGAACCCGTCTGGTTCGATTACAACAAGCCTGAGAGTCTCTCGCCGGCATGCCGTGGCGCCGATTCCCTCTTTCTAGTCGCGCCCATGACGCCGGACGGCGTGCCCCAAGCGCTAGCCCTGTTACTTGCAGCCCAGGAGGCGGGCGTAAAACATGTCGTGAAGCTCTCCGTCACCAACGGCGTTCGCGATATAACCATCGGCCAATGGCACGCCGCCATTGATGACGCGCTCAAAAAATCCACCCTCGCGTGGACCATCCTTCATCCCGGCGGTTTCATGCAGAACTTCGTCGAAGGCTCCGCTCCTCAGCCCGATGGAGGCATCTACTTGCCTGTCGGCAGCGCCAAGGCCGTTTTCATCGATACGCGGGACATCGCCGCCGTAGCCGCCAAAGCGCTCACCGACCCCGGTCATAGGGCCAAGGAATACGAGCTGGCCGGACCCGAAGCCCTCTCCCACTCGGAAGTAGCCGCCATCATGAGCGAAGCTTCCGGCCGCCAGATTCATTTTGTGGATGTTCCCGAATCCGCCGCGCGCCAAGCCATGCTCGGCCAGCACATGCCCGATTGGCTAGTCGATCTCATCCTGGAACTCTGCGCCTGGAGCAAGGCTGGCGGTGCGAGCGAGATGAACAGCACAGTAGCGGACATCCTAGGCCGCCCCGCCCACACCTTCCGCGAATTCGCCCGCGATTACGCGGACCACTGGAAAGTGTGACGCTCAGTGCCGTTTCCCGTACATCATCTCCCCCGCGGTCACCGCCAACGCCAAACGATTTTGCGGTAGCGGCAGCGGGCACGTCGCGAAATCCGTGAACACACACGGCGGGTTCTCCGCTTTATTAAAGTCGAGCTCCACCATCCCGCTCTGCTTCACGCCGTTCTTAGGCATCGCCGCATAGAGAAACCGCGATGCCCCGTAAGTAGTCTTACCGCTGGTCTGATCCCGCATGACGAACGATAGCTCGTTATCTTCCACCACCGGCTCCAGGCGATACTCTTTCCCGCCGCGCTCGAAGCTGACGTATCCCGGACTCTCGTCCTGCTCCTTAACCCCCGCCGCCGTATCGAAAGTCACCTTATGCGGCTTGTCCCACGGGACGAACTTCGCCTGCACGCGCCACGAAGGGTCTATCGGATACCACTTCATCCCTGTAAACTCCCGCCGCGCGGAGCTGTCATTGTCCTTGATCCTTACACCGAACTTGTCCTCGCGCTGGATGATGAAAAACTTGACGCGCCCCACCGCCAGCCTATCGTAATTGGCATCGATATCCGGCTTGAGTGCAGTTTCCTTCGCGGGTACGCCGTTCATCGTCACCGCCACTCCCCTCTCAGGCCGGAACCGAACCTTCCCGGCCTTGAGCGTCAGCGTTCCCACTTTATCCGGAGCGGTCTTCGGCAGCCGCACCTCAAAGTTCGGATTCGAGCCCACCCGGTTGTCGCCTTCCTTCAGCCAGGTTAGACCCACCACCGTAAGCCATCCATCGTCGGCCTTCAACTTCGTCTCGCGCTCGGCCCGCCACTCGCTCACCATCCGCTGATAATTCGGAACAGGCTTATCCGCCGCAATCCCGGCCACAGCCATGAATCCGCCGATCAACCAAACGCCGATCAACCTGGTGAGCATCGCAACCTCTCCCGCCGAAATTGTAACAGACCTTCGCCGCCCTCGCGTAACTTCGATAGCTTCAATCGAACCTTATCTATAATGAAATCGTACAGTTACCGGTACCACGCCGGGGCACAGCCTGCCCCACGGAGCATATCATGATGAAACGGCTGAGCATTCTCACGCTGGCGGTGGCCATCGCGGGCCTCTCCCCGTCCGCCCTGCGAGCTCAAGACAGCTCCGAGATCCTGAATCGCATGAAAGCGATGGAGGATCGCATTCGCGCTCTCGAGGCCGAGGTCCAGTCGTTGAAAGGCGCACAAGCCGCGGTTCCAGCACCGCCCTCCGTACAAGCAGCAGCGCCGGTCGCGCCCGCCGAACCCCCCTCCGCGCCAAGCCAGGTAAATCTGGGTGGCGCAGGCGGAGCCGCATCCAAAGTTCTCAACCCCGACATCGCAGTCATCGGCGATTTCCTCGGAGCAGCCGGTAATCCCGCCGGTCGGCCCACTCCCGCGCTCGAAATGCACGAGAGCGAGTTAGCTCTCCAAGCCATTCTCGACCCCTACGCCCGCGCCGACTTCTTCATAAGTTTCGGGGAACAAGGCGTTAATCTCGAGGAAGGCTTCATCACTTTCCCCGCAGTACCCGGAGGCTTCCAGTTGCGCGTCGGAAAGATGAGGGCCGCGTTTGGTAAAGTGAACACCTTGCACAATCACGTACTCCCCTGGACCGACCGCCCCCTGGTCACCCGCAACCTGGTAGGCGGCGAAGACGGCATCAACGACGCCGGATTCGCCTTGAGCCGCCTTATCCCCGCGCCCAAAGGGCTCTTCCTCGAAGGCACCGCGCAGATTTTCCGCGGCGATTCCGACGATCTCTTCCACTCCTACCACCGCAGCGACGTCTCGACCGTCGAGCACCTGCGCGCTTACCGCGATATCACCGAATCCACCAATATCGATCTCGGCGCGTCTTATTCGCGCGGCCACTCGACGCTCGGCCCCGAGGTGATCGATCAGCTCTATGGCGTCGATGCCACCGTGCGCTGGAAACCCTTGCGCCGCGCCATCTATCACTCTTTTGTGAGCCGCAGCGAATTCATCTGGAGCCGCATCGGACTCCCCACCGGCGTCACCACCCCCTTCGGTTATTACGTTTCAGGCGATTATCAATTCGCGCGCCGCTGGTTCGCCGGAGCCCGCTTCGATCGCTCCGACCGCCTGGTCAATCCGGCGCTCGAGCGCGACACCGGCGGCTCACTGGTTCTCACCTATTGGCCCAGCGAGTTCAGCCAGATCCGCGCCCAGCTTCGTCGCACGGCTTATGGCGACAATTTAACCGCCAACGAAATCCTGTTTCAATTCCAATTCTCCATCGGCGCCCACGGCGCCCACCCGTTCTAGTTTGAAAGGTACCTATTCATGACCACGTCGCACACGATAAAATTCTTAACCGCCGCCGCTCTGCTGATTGCGGCCGCCGGCGCCAGCCAAGCTGCGGGAAAACTCAACGTCATCACCAGCACCGAAGACCTGGCCTCCATCGCCAACGAGGTCGGAGGAGATCGCATCACCGCCGAAGCCATCGCCAAGGGTTACCAGGACCCCCACTTCGTCGAGCCCAAGCCCAGCTTCCTTCTAAAGCTCCAGAAAGCGGATGTGCTGGCGGTTGTCGGTTTGCAGCTTGAAATCGGCTGGCTGCCGCCGCTGATTACCCAGAGCCGCAATTCCAGAATCCAGGAGGGCAATCCCGGCTACCTCGATATGTCCCAATTCTGCGAGGTTCTCGAGATCCCTACCACCCAGGTAACCCGCGCCATGGGCGACGTCCACCCCTTGGGGAACCCCCACTATTGGCTTAATCCGGAGAACGGACGCCGCATGGCGAAAGCCTTCGAGACCAAGTTTGGCGAGCTTCGCCCCGCCGACAAAGCCTATTTCGCCCAGCGGGTCGCCGACTTTGACAAACGCCTTACCGAGGCCGAGAAACGCTGGAACGATCAAATGGCTCCCTACCGCGGCCGCAAAGTCATCACCTACCACCGCTCCTGGCCGAACTTTTGCGAACGCTTCGGCTTAGTGGTAGTCGATTACGTCGAGCCTAAGCCGGGAATCCCTCCCACTCCCGTGCACACCCTCGAAGTGATCAACACCATGAAACGCGATAATATCAAACTGATTTTGGTGGAGCCGTACTTCGACCTGCGTACCCCCAACTCCATAGCGCAGGGAAGCGGCGGAACAGTCGCTGTGCTGATGCCTTCGGTAGGCGGCGCCAAAGAGATCACGGATTACTTCAAGTTGTTCGATTATGATATTAACGTGCTGACCAGCGCCTTTGCGAAGACCAAATAACGCCTCATGGACACCCTTACTTTTCTCCTGGCGCCTTTCATCGCCAGCCTGATATTGACCGGTATTCACGCCTATCTGGGTGTCCACGTAGTCGAACGCGGCGTCGTATTCGTGGATCTTGCGCTGGCCCAAATCGCCGCACTGGGCACCACTGTGGCGGTCCTCTATGGTTTCGATCCGCACGGGCGCGGATCCTATTGGACCAGTCTCGCCTTCACGTTCCTGGGCGCAGCCATCTTCTCCATTATCAAGGCGCACAAAGCGCGCATCCCTCAGGAAGCCATCATCGGTATCAGCTATGCCGTGGCCTCCGCCGCCGCCATTCTGGCGATGAGCAAGTCCATCGCACAGACCGAACATTTGAAGGAAATGCTGGTCGGCAACATCCTCACCGTATCCTGGGCAGAGGTCCGCGTCACCGCCATGATTTACGGATTAATCGGCCTCTTCCACTACATCTTCCGCAAAAAGTTTCTACTGATCTCAATGGACCCGCGCCGAGCGGAAGCGGAGGGAGTCTCGGTCCGCTTCTGGGATTTTCTCTTCTACGCGTCGTTTGGACTGGTAGTCACGTCGTCGGTTGCTATCGCCGGCGTATTGCTGGTTTTCTGCTACCTGATAGTTCCCTCCGTCGCCGCCATGCTCTACGCCGAACGAATCGGCCCCCGTCTCGCGATCGGCTGGATCATGGGGACGCTGGTCTCGGGAATCGGCGTGTACCTCTCGCTCAAGATCGATCTGCCGACGGGAGCCACGATTGTCTGTACCTTCGGCATCGCCTTAATCTTGATGGCAATATTCCGCGGCGTCGTCCGGCGGAGTTTAACTTCCGTCTACGGCCCAGCGCACGCAGCTACCGAGCCTGCCATTGAGAACGTGGGAAGAGCGAAATAACCGTCCGGTCAGCGCGCGACCACGCCTTTTTTAACCAACTGCTCGGTGAGCGCCGGATCCTGATTATTTTCCTCGCACACATATTCCTGCAGCCGCGTTCCCGGTCGCAACATGAGCTTGCTTTCGACCGACCAAGGCTTGGTGAGCGCCTTCGGATCTTCGACCTTCGCTTCGTACTTGATGGTGTTGTAATCCACCCTGGTGAAGCGTTCGGTAACGTGCATCGCATCCGTGTGTATGCTCAAGCCCGTGAGTATTTCCTTGAACCCCGTTACATCCACCACTAAAGTGTCGCCCTCCCAATGCCCGGCGGCGTCGCCGAGGTAGCTAGGGTCGAGATCGTCAGGATGCTTCGCATTCAGCGGAATCAGCCGGAAAACGTGGCGCGATTCGATCAGAATCACGATCAGTTGCGGAGTCTGCACAAACTGCCACGGATACAGAGAGCCTTCCGTTCCCCCCAAGTCCAATTGTGGAATGCAGCGCGTAAGCGGGCTATCGGCCGCGTGCTGTTTGTACGACTCCATCACCTTAGCGGCCGCCCAGGGTTGATAGGAAGGACGCTCCGCAAGCCGCGCCGTGTTCTTCCCCGGCTCCGCCACCCCGATTCCTTGATTGGCTTCCTCCCAAGTCCCCACCTTGTCGCTGCCCGGCTGCCATACGCCCGTCAAATCCGGCTTTCCATCGGCCGTGCGCGGTACAGCCTTCGTCTGCGCGCCTGCGTTGACCGCCATAAAAGCGGCCGCGCTCAATATGAGGATGTGCCTGGTCACGCCTGCCGCTCCCATACCGTCAAGGCCCCGCCACCGGAGGCGTACTGCCGCCGTCGCCATTTCCTGCCGGCGGTCCCGATTGCAGCTTCTTACCGGTTTTCGCGAAGGTTACCTCGCGCGAGTGCGCCCAGTTTGACCCGTCCCGCGCGCGCCACCCGAACACCGTCACGGTATCGCCCGGCCGCATGGTTTCGTCGCGCTTCCAGCCAATCCGGTTGAGCACGGTCGGAGGATAGCCCTCGAATTTCCAGTTCGCCACCTCGCCGTTCTGCCCCTTAACATCGATGAAGAAATAAAAGTGCGGATTCGTCCACTGCACATTTGTGACGACTCCGGTGAGCGTGACCGGCTTGTTGCCATCGTATTCCGCTCCGAAAGAATGGTGTGCCAGCGCGGGTATCGCAGCGAGCAAGAGGCTCGCGAATGCGAGGCTCACTTTCAATTCCGTGCCCCATCGTTTCATGTCATCTCCTTGTTGCTCGCCCAATTCACCCTGCCAAACCCACCCGCTGTCCAGTTTATAACAGGTTGCATCAAGCGGCCGATTCTCGACTGCAACATACCGCCCCCCCGGCTATAATGTCACAATATTGTTCGGGGGCCCGTCGCACGAAGCAGGCATTGCGAGTCTGAGGCTAGCGACGCGGGAATCCGGAAATGATAACCAATTCCAGCTGCCGTTTTGTAATTGGCGCGAATTCGATTTAGAAAAAAATAGCAGGAGACAGAAGGTGTTCCAAACAGAAATCCGAGAACCCTCTCTTGGCGCCTTCGTAGGGCAACAAATGGGACTGTTGGTCGGATCGCTACTATGGTGCCTTTTGACCGTATCGCTGCCAATCTGGTTTAGTGACGTAACACGTCCGGTGGGGCGAATACTGGAATCGTTAAGCATTATTTTCTTGGCTGGGGTGCCGTTCTTCTTTTTGGGTCGTTTTGTTCAATACCGATTCCCTGGCCTCGCCCTTTCCGGAAGGTGGGTTTGGGTTTTGCCTGCCCTCGGATTCATGGCGGTACTGATATCATCTCTAACTGCCGGTCATTCCGCATTCTCCGATCTCTTCTCCCCACCTGGTGAAGGTGAAGCTTGGTGGGGTGTATTAATCTTCACCTACCCGACACTCGGCTCCATCGGTTATTCGCTCGGACTGCGTTTGAACGCACACGACTCGCAGTAACGCGCGCCTAGCCTGGGCCACCCATAAACATCAAAACTTAAGACGAATCCCCGCGTTGAGAACCCGCCCGTCGAGAGGCGCCCAAGCATCCACCGTCCAGCGGCCATCGACGCCGCGATCCGGACGCAGCAGCGGGTCCCATCGAGTCTGCCGAACATTCCCCAGGTTTTCCACATTTACGAAAAGCCGGAAGTGCCCAAAAGTGCGCTCCGCCAGGAGACCGAAGAGAACGTACGCCTTCGACTCGCTGCGGTACGAATTGTCCTCCAGCCGTTGGTGTCCCGTGTAGTAGCTTTCAACCCCGATCCGGCCCATTCGCTCTTTTTCCCACATCCCCACAATCCCGAAGCTCTGGCGCGGAGTCAGCGGGCTATCGAGCCGTTCACCGAATTCAAATTGGCGGGAGTAAACATAGGTGTAGCTGGCGGTGGCCGAGAACGGCGCCTTCCGCAGCGTGCCGAGAAATTCGAGACCCCGGTTATTGGTGGGCCGCGCCAGATTGACAAGTTGGTACCCCTCCCTGCGCTCCACATTTATAGCGTGGCGCACGCTCGAATCGAATAACGTTACTGTGAACGACGCGGGACCGATACTGCGCGTGAGATCAAACGAGGCGCTTCGCCCGCGTTCCGCAATCAGAGGGTGAGGGATCGTCAGACGGGTTAATCCCGCGGCTTCGGTTTCCTCAGTCAACGGCGTGGGAGCAAAGAACCCCTGTCCCGCCGAGACGCGGCTGGTCCAGCCATGCCAGCGAAACAGTGCGGAAATTCGCGGACTGAAAAACGTGCCGTATTGGCTTTGGAAATCGGCTCGGCCGCTCGCCGAAACGGAAAGCCAGCGGGCGATCTCGATGTCGTCCTGCAGAAACACTCCTGGCGTAGTGTACCGGTACGTAAACTGAGAAACATCGCGAGGCAGATAGACCTCGCGCTCGGCAGCAACGCCCGCCACCCAGGTATTGCGGCGAAACGTGCCCCGAGCCGTGACTTCTCCGAAAAGCAGTTCATGGCGATCGCGTTCCCGCACGTCTCCGAAGCGATGATCGTGGTCCTGCAAGGACGCTGCGAACCGTGCGGTGATCACGTAGTCCTTCCGGACAACGAACTGTAGATTTCCGCCGCCATCGTAGCGCCGGGTATTGAGCGCCTCAGTATAAGGTGCACCCGTCGCCGGCAGAACCGCCCCCGGCAGCGTTCCACCGTCGCGATTCTCATAAGTAAAGCCGCCGGTGAGGAAACCCGTTCGCCCGCTGCCGCCGTCCCAGAAGAATCGCGGACGCACGATGCCGCGCGAATACGCAGCCACGTCCGCCCAGCCGTCATGGTTTACGTCCTTATGCTCCTGCCAATCGCCGCTGCCTAGAAAAGATGCACCCCAGTGCTGCGTCAGTTGCGACGCGACGAAAACCGAAGCATCGGTAGCACCCAAAGTGGACCGGTTGAAAAGAATCTCATGAACCGGTTCCGGACCCGGCCGCCGCGAGATCAAATTCACCACGCCCGCCATCGCCCCCGCGCCATAGAGCGCCGAAGAGACGCCCTTGATCACTTCCACCTGGCCCAGATCCACCGGAGGAATCTGCAACAACCCCAGCCCACCCCCCTGCTGCCCGAAAAGAGGAAGCCCATCGCCCAGGAAGGCTGTGTAGCGCCCGCGCATTCCCTGGATGCGCACACTCGCCGCGCCCAGCGAAGGCGAAGTGCTTTGCACCCGAAGCCCGCCCATTTCGTTGAGCATCATGACGATGTCGCCCGGAGTCATCATCGTCTTTTCGTCAATCTCATCCGGTCCCAGCACCTCGACTCGAATCGGCAAGTCCTGGAGCCGCGTCTCCGTGCGCGTAGCGTAAACCGTGACTTCGTCTTCTCTCTGCTCTTGCCGCTGAAGATCAAAAGCGATCTGCCACTCCCGAGCCTCATCGACTTGAAGCGTTGCCTGAGCGGGCAGGAACCCTTCCCTGGATACGCTCACTTCCACCTTGCCCAGCGGCAGTGTAGTTATCGCGATGCCGCTTTGGTCCGTTTGGATAGAGGTGCCGTTCAGCGTCACCACTGCTCCAGCAACCGCAGCAGCCCCGCTTCTTGCCTCCACCCGGATCGTGGCGCGCGGTGGCTCTTGCGAAATCGCTGGAACTAACGTGGCAATCAGCGCGAGCAGCGTAAGCGCGATTCGGCGAAAGGTCAAACCGCTGACCTAGCGAACGCGTCTCACGCGGTAATCTTCCACCGCCGGCATGTTCACCACCCGGCACATCTCATGCAATCGCGACCTTGCGCGAGTGCCGATCATCTCCGCCAGCGTCCTCTCGCGAATGGTTTTCTTCTCGCCACCCGGCATGGCGAAGTCCCTCACCCGTTCCTCGTCGGTAAGGTTGGTTGTGGCAATCAGCGGCTTCTTCTGATTGCAGCGATGAGTGATGATCGCCGTCACCGTATCCTCCACCCAATCCGTGACGCGGTGCGCGCCCAGATCGTCGAGTAGCAGGACTTCAACATCCAGCGCCGCACGATACGCTTCACGATCCGCAGCCCCCGACGCCGCATCGTAACCCGAGCGAATGCGGTCCAGCAGATTCTGGTAATCGTAAAACAGGCACTCGTGGCCCTTATCGAGGAGCGCGCGCATCGCCGCCACCGCCAGGTGAGTTTTGCCGGTACCCGGCTCACCGATCAGCAGCAGCCCCGGCCGGGTCTTCGTAGGGAACTCGCGCGTAAAACTGCGAACCTGCATCAGGACCGTCCCCAGCCCCTGCCGCGCCACCGGATTGTCGGCCGGCATCTGAAAATTATCCAGCGATGCCTGCTCGTAATTCGGCGGAATGTTGGAGCTTTCCTTCAGGTCGCGCGCCCGCGTCGCCGCCGCGCACACGCAGCGTTCCGCGCCCGAAAGCCCCGCGCGCTCGACAATCTTCCAGCCTGTGCCATCGCAAACCGTGCAGGTGCTTTCCATCGTAGTCATTCGATCACCACCAATATGTCGCCCGCCGAAACCGTCGCGCCCGCTGCCGATCTCACTTCCACCACCCGCCCTTTTCGCGGCGACTTTATCTCATTTTGCATCTTCATCGCCTCGACAACAACCAACCCCTGTCCCGCCTCTACATCCTGCCCCGACTCGACCAGTACTCGGATTACGCGCCCCGGCATCAGCGCCGCCACGGTTTGCGGTCCCGATCCCTCAGCGGCCGCGCGCCTACCGCGCAGACTGCGTGGATCGAACACCTCGACCTGAAACACCCGCCCGTTGACCGAAACCTCGCCCGCCCCCAGAAGTGTGACCGCGTAACTGCGACCCTCGATCAGCACCGACCATCGTGCTTCGCCGCACGGCGCCACCGAGTAATTCCGTTCCATCGCCGCGCCGGCCTCCGCCTGGTATTCGAGACGTCCCCCGCCGTCCAATAAACTAGCGGCCTTCCCGTCGATCACAATTTCGTACTTCACCTGAGCAGAGACTCCCGCCCGCTCTCTAACCACCGCGAGGTTAGCCCCAGCGAGCTCTGCGCAGACGGTGCCCTTCGTCCGAGGACTGCTGCGAGCGCCGCCACCGCCTCCATTTCTCCGGTGGGTTCGAGCACTCGCCTGCGCCCCATGAACTCTTCGAGAAACGCTGTCGAAAGCTCTCCGGCGCGGAACGCTTCGTCGTCCATGATCTCGGCGAAAAACGCACGATTGGTGCGGATGCCGCCAATCTCGTATTCGAGAATCGCTCGCCGCATCCGCGCAATCGCGGCCTCGCGCGAGGGCCCCCAGGCCGCAAGCTTTGCGAGCAGCGGATCGTAATCGAGCGGAACCGTCCAGCCCTGATAGACGCCCGAATCGAGGCGCACCCCCGGCCCCGCCGGCTCTCTCAGCCGCGTAATGAGTCCCGGAGAAGGAAGAAACTGCTGCTCCGGATCTTCCGAATAAATCCGGCACTCCATCGCGGACCCCGACCAGCGGACATCTTCCTGACGCACCGTCAGCGCCTCGCCCTCGGCAATACGGAGCTGCCACTGGACCAGATCCATTCCCGTGACCAGCTCCGTCACCGGATGTTCCACCTGCAAGCGCGTGTTCATCTCCAAAAAATAAAAATTGCGGTCGCGATCGACCAGAAATTCGATGGTCCCCGCATTCGAATAATTCGCAGCCCGCGCAATGCGCAGCGCCGCCTCCCCCATACGCTCGCGTAATTCCGGATGCTCCGTCATCACCGGGGAAGGGCACTCCTCGATCACCTTCTGATGCCGCCGCTGAATGGAACACTCGCGCTCGCCCAAATGAATCATGTGGCCATGCCGGTCGCCCAGCACCTGGATCTCGATGTGCCGCGGCTCCAGCACCAGTTTTTCAAGATACACCTCGCCGTTCTGAAACGCGCGCAACGCCTCACTCGAAGCATCCCGGATCGCAGCCTCTAAATCGGCTTCCCGGTCCACGCGCCGCATCCCTTTCCCGCCGCCTCCCGCCGAAGCCTTGAGCAGCACCGGATATCCCAGGCGGAGAGCCGTCTTCTTCGCATGTTCCGCGTTCTCGATAGCCGACTCGCTCCCCGGAACCACCGGAGCGCCCGCCGCAATCGCCAGCTTCCGCGCCGCCGTCTTCGACCCCATCTGCCGGATGGCCGCCGCCGGAGGTCCTATGAAAACGATACCCGCGGTTTCGCAAGCCTCCGCGAATTCTGCGTTCTCGCTCAGAAATCCATAGCCGGGATGTATCGCCTCGGCGCCGTGCACCCGCGCAGCATTGATGATCTTCGCGATCGAGAGATAGCTTTCCGAAGCCGCCGACGGCCCCAGGTACGCGGCTTCATCCGCCATTTGCACGGCCAGCGACGCGCGGTCGGCATCCGAATACACGGCGACGCTCGCGATCCCGGACTCGCGCAGCGCCCTCACGATCCGCACCGCAATCTCACCGCGGTTGGCGATCAAAACTTTTTGAAACATGTTGCAACCCTACCGCCGTTTTGTCCGGATCACAATCGGCGTCCCCGTGAAATCGAAGCGCTCGCGCAGCCGGTTCGCCAGGTACCGCTCCGCCGAGAAATGCAGCTTCCCGGCCTTGTCCGTAAACGCCACAAACGTGGGAGGGCGCACGTTCGCCTGCGTCATGTAGTAAATCTTCATATCGTATTCCCACTCAAGCGAAGCCACAAACCGGTTCAACTCGCCCGTCGTGATGCGCCGCGAAGCCGCCTCATAAGCCTTCTTGATCAGCGGAAACAACCCCCGCGTCCCCAGCCTCTTCTCCGCCGACACAAACGCAATCGGAGCATACTCCAGAAACTTCAAATTGTCGCGGATCTGCTCGATGAACTTGCTCTTGTTCTTGTCCTTCGATGCGTCCCACTTGTTCACCACCAGGATGATCGCGCGCCCCTCCTCGTGGGCGTATCCCGCGATAGTCGCGTCGAGCGCCAGCACACCTTCGCTCGCGTCCATTACCAGCAGCGCCACATGCGACATACGCAGATGCCGCCGCGCCATCACCACGCTGAGTTTTTCCGCCATCAGCTTAGTCTTGCCCTTGCGGCGGATGCCGGCCGTATCGACGAACACATACTCGGTGCCGTTGTCGGTGACTTTTTCGTCGACCGCATCGCGCGTGGTTCCCGCCACCGGCGACACAATCGCGCGCTCGGTCCCAGTCAGCGTGTTTAGCAGCGTCGATTTCCCTACGTTGGGCCGGCCGATGATGGCGATCTTGATCGGCAGCGTCCGCTCCTCTTCGGGCTCTGGCTCCGGACCCGCGTCTTCTCCGCGCACCTTCTTCCGCGCCACAGGCTCGGCCGCGAATCCCTCCGTCACGTGATCCAGCAGGTCCTCGAACCCCAGCCGGTGCTCCGCCGAAACCGGAAACAAATGTTTGAACCCAAGTCCATGAAATTCGTGCGCCAGCGCCTCGCGCTGGGGACTGTCGATTTTATTCACCGCCACCGACACCGGCTTCCCCAGCTTGTGCAGCATCCGCGCCAGGTCGCGATCGACACCCGTGATCTCACTGCGCCCGTCGATCAGAAATATGATATGCGCCGCCGTCTCGAACGCCATCCGCGCCTGTTTCAGAATCTGCGTCGGAATCATCTCGGCATCGTTCGGGATGATGCCGCCCGTGTCGATCAGATCGAACTTGCGCCCGCGATAAGCCGCCTCGCCATAGATGCGGTCCCGCGTGATCCCGGGCTCGTTGCCGACAATCGAGCGCCGCTGCCCAATAATCGCGTTAAACAGCGTGGACTTGCCCACATTCGGCCGGCCGACAATGACCACAGAGGGGAGAGAAGACACTCCCTCTATCATCGCTTAGCTCATCGTGCGGCTTTCGTGGTACGGTCGAAATGGGCTTAGAGTAGTGTCGGGAATTCTCATTCCTCTAACCGGCTGCGGGAAATCGCATGGACATGACCGCAGCGGCCGACGTGAACGACCATGGCCACGCGAAGAGAATTTATCAAAAGCGCCGCTCTTCCGGGCTTGGTTTCGACGAACGCGGCGTGCGCCGCCTCCGACCGGTATGGATTGACGCTGAGTGCGTTGCGTGCCCCGCTTCTCGAATCGGGGGATCAAGCGGCGCTACTGCGGGAAATGGTGCGCTGCGCCACGCTTGCCGCCAGCGGCCATAACACGCAGCCCTGGAAATTCGCTTTATCGCCGGGTGCGATTTCGATTCGCCCCGATCTCTCGCGTCGCACGCCAGTGGTCGATCCGGATGAACATCATCTCTGGGTGAGCCTCGGCTGTGCGACCGAGAACCTGGTGCTTGCCGCCGCAGCGTTGGGCAAGCATGCCGGCGTCACATTCGATCGGCAGGAAGTGCATGTCGCTCTCGACAGCGCCGCGCCGGTGCGCTCCCCGCTGGTGGATGCGATATTCCACCGGCAGTGTACCCGCTCCGAGTATGACGGCCAGCCGATACCAAGCGACATGATCCAGGAAATGGCGCGGGCTGCCGACCGGAGCGGCGTCGGCCTCCTGCTGCTCACCGAGCGGACCAAAGTCGAAGGCGTGCTGGATTACGTCACGCAAGGCAACAGCGCGCAAATACGCGATGCGGCCTTCGTAAAAGAGCTCAAGAACTGGGTTCGCTTCAACCAGGCCGATGCGCTGGCCACCGGCGACGGATTGTTCTCGCGTTTGACCGGCAATCCGACATTGCCGCGCTGGCTCGGCAATGTGCTGTTCGGCATGGTTTTAAGCGACAAGACTGAGAACGACAAATACGCCAGGCATCTGCGCTCATCGGCCGGTGTCGCGGTCTTTGTCGGGGACCGCGCCGACGCCGCTAGCTGGCTCGAAGTCGGCCGCTCCTACGAGCGTTTCGCACTTGCCGCGACCGCGCTCGGCGTACGTACCGCTTTCGTCAATCAGCCGATCGAAGTCCCGGCTTTGCGCACGCAGTTCGCTCAGTGGCTCGGACTGCGATCGCGGCGGCCGGACCTGGTGGTGCGCTTCGGCCACGGCCCGCAACTGCCGTATTCGCTGCGGCGTCCGCTGGCCGACGTGATCGTGTGACCACGGCGCTCATCGCCGGGAACCCGCTCTATCATCGCTACGACGATTCCCAAAAGGCTGCATAGCGGTGTACAATTTCACAGGAGAGAAAAAATGAAAAAATCACCCGCGATATTATCGACCCTGTTCGTCGCATTCGCGCTGGGAGCCACGGCTCAAGACAAGCCCCCCCTTAAGCTGATCGCCACCACACCTCTACCGAAGTTAGTAGGCGACCTGGAATTTTTCGCTCCCGACATCAAGGGCAACCGCCTGTTTATGTGCGCCGAGAACAGCGGAACCGTCGAAGTCCTCGACCTCCACACCGGCAAGTGGCTGCGCAGCATCCCCGGATTCAAGGCGCCCCATGACATTGTTTATCTTCCCGAAACCAATAATCTGGTCGTCAGCGACGGCGACGATGACTTCGGGTGGGCCTATCTGTTGAGCGGTTCAACCTACAAGATCATCGACAAGATAAAATTGCCCAACGACGTGGATGAGGCAGTATTCGATCCCAAGCAAAAGCTTTTCTACATCGAGAGCGGTCCCGCGCAGCCCGACGGCGGCAAGACTCACTTGATCAACATCATAGACACCAAGAATTTTAAACTCGTCGGGACCATCTCCCTGCCCGGCAAAAGCTCCAGCGCCATGATCGTAGACCGCGCTGCCGAGAAGCTTTACGTCAATAACTCGGGGACCAGCGAGATCCTCGTTGTCGACCTTAAGACTCGCAAGGTGATTTCCAAGTGGCCCCTGGCGGGCGCTAAGAACCTGAATGGGCTCGGCCTCGACGAAGCGAATCATCGCTTGTTCAGCGCTACCCGCATTCCCGCAAAGTTTTGGGTTCTTAACACCGACACCGGCAAAGTGGTCACGACCCTCCCTTGCACGAATTTCAACGACCACATGATCTTTGACGAGCCGCACAAGCGTATCTACATCACCGGGACCGAAACCGCCACCGTCATCGAACAGCGCGATGCGGATCATTACACCGTCCGGGCAGAAGTCCCCACCGGCTACCGCGCGAAGACCTCGATTCTCGTCCCCGAAGTGAATCGCCTTTTCGTCGCCTTGTCGGCGAAGGACATGAGCGGGAAGCCGCTGGTCAAGCCAGGAACACAAAACGCGGTTAAGGTCTATGAGGTGCTCCCCTAGACCGGCTCAGCGCACGTTCTTCTCAATCCAGCTTTGAAGATATTTAGCGATGCCGGCGCTGTTCTTTTCCGACATCATCTGGTGCCCGTTACCGCGCAATCCGACGTCTTCCAAGTTCACAAACGTGGTTTTCACGCCCGCCTGATTCAGCCACTTGGCCATGCAGTGGGCATAGGGACGGTGATAGCTCGCCTCCGCCGTCACATTAAGGACCGGAACCGCCTGCAGGTTCGCCATCTTGTGTGCAGGCTCCTTTTGAATCCAGCAAGCATGCAGGTCCGCCCCATCCGGCTGCTCCTGGCGAACGATCTGCAATTCGGAGGCTTCCTTGATCGGCGGATCGTAATGAACCGGCAGATTGGTCACGCCCCACAGCCGCGCCGGACCAGTCGATCCTCTTTCCGCATTGACGATCGGAGGAGCCACCGGCTCCACCGCAACAATCCCCTTGACGAACTTCGACCGTGCGTCTGCCACTACCCAGCCCGTCGATCCCATCCCAGAATTCAGCAGCAGAACCACCGGCTGGCCGATCATATCGATCAATTGCACAATCGCGTCCACGCTGCGCTGTTCCTGGTTTGGACTCGCCACGGTCTGCAGCTCGGTCTTCGCGAAATAATCGAACACCGGATCGCCCATTTTGCCCTTGTTCGGAGCATCGCTCGGCCATTGCGAATACTTCTTGTACTGCGGCCAGGTGCTGGCCGGAGTCGCGGGCGGACGGCCACCGGTCCAGATCTCCTCCATGAGCGGGCCCGAGCGCGGAGGCAACAGGTTGCCATCGATGGCCGGGTGGTACGCGGAACGCCCCTGTCCTGGATAATCCAACATGTAGACGGTGTAGCCTTGATTGACGAAATCATACGCCCAGCCCGGCCGGCCATCGGGTGTTTGCATCAGGCTGTAGGCTCCTTGCCCACCGCCGCCGCTGATAAATACCATTGGATACGGGTGCCGGATCGTCTTCGGAACCCACACTTCCACGTACATCGCGCCGTCCATCACCTCTTTGCCAGGTTCGCCAGCCCAATGGCCGCCGACATAAAAATGGCCTTGCCGTCCGATTTCCGCAGTGGAAAACGTGGGCACCGATGACGGAGGCGCGGCTCCGGCAGCAGCGGCCTTCTGGATATTTGCTCCAAACCATCCGCCGGCGATAATTGCAGCCACCGCTGAGAGCCCGACAGTCGATACACGCTTGTTCATCTCGTCTCCTTTGACGTTTTTTCCACTTAGAGTTTATAACTATGTTGCATGGTTAGCTAGGGCGGCAGGAAATAGCGGACAGACCTACTAGCGGGAAATTCGAGGAGCGGATTATCCCGCCCCTCGAACTTGGAGAACACAACTAGAAGTTGATTTTCAACCCGAGCTGGACCGCGCGAGAGCTTCCCGAACCCAGCAGTGAATTGCCGGCCGCGCCGTCAGGCGTTGCGCACCCGCAGCCAAACGTGTTCTGCGCGCCTCCGGGATCGTTACCAACACCCCAACCGTTCACTGAGCCGAACGGATTGGCGATATTGGGGTGGTTAAGAATGTTGAAGAACTCGGCCCGGAACTGGACGTTCAACCGCTCCTTGTAGGCGAAGGTTTTGAATATAGAAAAATCCAAATTCTTGTAGCCCGAATCGCGGAAGGTGTTCCGCCCCATGGTGCCGAAGGTTCCCGCTTTGGGAGGAGCCATCACCGATTTACCGGATACGTAGCAGCCACCAGTGTTCAGCGTACTGATGTCAGGAGAGACCGCTGTGCACTGCGCCCACATCGCGTTCGAAGCGGCGGCCGAAAGGTTGGTCTGAATGTTGGAGACGCCGCTGGTAATACTGCAACCGCCTGCCCCAGGGCCAGTGCAATAAGGAATGGAACTCGAGCCGGACTTGAAGTCACTCGGGTTCCCATAGAAATTCCAGCGATCCGCGGTATCTCCGCTTCCGCTGAAATCGTTCGCGGTGTCATTCACCAGCCACGGTTGGCCGGTCTGAAGGCTCAAGATGGAGTTGAGCTTCCAGCCTTCCAGCATCTGGCCAAAACCTTTTTTCCCGGGTAGGTTGTAAGTGGCCGTGAAAGTGAATCGGTGGCGAATATCGAAATCGCCGCTCGCATACTCCGCCCCCGGATTCTTGCTGTCTTGCGGTAGAAATCCCTGGCGATTGAGTGACCCGTTATCGAGGCCGTGACCATAGGTATATCCCGCAGTGAAGGAAACCCCGTGCGAAAGCCGCTTGGTCAGGGTAGACTGCAGGCTGTTGTAGTTGGAATGCGAATCGTTCGACATCTGGTCGATGAACTTTAGGTAGGGAAATTTCGCCGCGTACGGACGAACGCCGGTGACCGGATCAATCTGGTTGATGTCGCGAAAACCCGTCAGCCTGCTCCCGTGATTACCGACATAGCCAACCTCCAGCGAAAGGTTCCCGCTGAAAGCGTGCTGGACACCCAAATTCCAATTCGTGACGTATGGGATCTTCAGATTCGGATCGACCGCCAGGATGTTGCACGGTCCTGACTTGGTGCAGCTAACCCCGGCGCCCGCCGGAAAAACCACGCCATTCCAGTTGAGATTCGAGCCGGGGATGCTGGCTGAGGCGAGCTGGATGGTGCCCCCGAAAGTGGTCGGACAAGGTACGCCGACGGCTACCTTGGTGGTGCAACCGCCTGTCGGGACGGCCGCGAGGCTGAGCGACGTACTATTCTGGAGCCCTCCCTCCGCCAGGAACGGCGCCGCTGTGAGCGTCGAGTAAATGATACTGGCCCCGGCGCGGATAATCGTGGTGCCCTTGCCTGTGACATCCCATGCAACACCCAAGCGCGGCGAGAAGTTCTTGCGATCGGGCTTCCACAGAGTATCGCCTACGCCTGACTGGCCCTGCTGAACCAGTCCCACCGCTGGATCGAAGTTTCCCAGAAGATTGTTGGCTTCTTTAATCGGCGCGGTGTAGGAATAGCGCAGACCCAGATTGACCATTATTTTGGGGGTCAGATGCCAGTCATCCTGTATGAACCCTGCAATGGAATTCCACTTCATCTGGCGAAGCGGACTGCCTACGAGGAGAAATCCCCTCGACGGATTCCCAGCGAAAAAGTCTTCCAATGGCGTGGAGCATGATGTCGTTGGGTCATTTGGGCAAGTGAATTGGGAGAGCTTCCCGCCCTGGAAATCGATACGGCCCCGGCTGGTGTCTCCAGAGGCGGAATTCACCCAGATTTGCGCGAACTCACCGCCAAACTTAAAGGCGTGCTTGCCGCGCAAATACGAGACGTTGTCCTGAAAATGCGAATCGTAAGTGTGCCACTGATTGGGACGGTTGTGGAATGTGCCGATGCTGTTAAAACCTGTAATGTTGATATTCGGCAGCCCACCCGATCCCGTAACGCCTGTGTTCACCGGGTAGCCCTTGCCATCGGCAAGAACATTGACGTCGTCAGGGCTAAAGACGAAGTTGGTGCGGTTGTATCCCACGCGGACTTCGTTCACCAGGCGGGAACCGGGGGTCCAAATCCAGTTGCCGACGGTGCTCCAGGTGCGTATTTTATTTGTGTCCTCGAAAATTTGGTTCACGAACGGGTGATCCTGTCCATCGCCGCTGTAGTTGCCGAAGAGCAAGAAGCCATTCACCATGTGCTTGTTGCTAAGGCGGTAATCGACCTTAGATACCACGTTGTCACTCACACTCGTAATTGGGAAACTGCTGGTATAGCTGGTGTTGTTCGCAGAGGCCCCTTGGATCAGGCCGCCGGTGCAAGTGGGGGCCAAGGTGCAGCCCAATAAATTCAGACTGATAGGATTGGGCGTTATCCCGGCCTTCTGCAGCGCTTTGATGGCATCCACCATGCTGCGTTTCGGATCCGGGGTGGCCTGTCCGGCGAGTGCCGGAGTGTTAGTGCCAAACGCAGTGCCTACCAGCGACCGGAGGCCCTCATAGCCTCCAAAGAAAAAGAGTTTGTCTTTAATGATTCGACCGCCTACCACCGACCCGAACTGCTCCAACTCTGTCGCCAGCTTCGGGTTTGGAGGGGGGTTGAACAGGTTGCGTGCGTCCCAGTCTACGTCGCGGCCAAACGCGTAAGCCGAACCGTGAAGCGAGTTGGTTCCGGACCGGATGCCGACGTTCACCACCGCGCCGGGCTTCCAGCCGAACTCCGCTTTAGGATTTTCCGCGAGGTTGAATTCCTGAATGGCATCGATGGGCAATATCGTCGCCCCATCGTTGAACGGACTCGGCATGTTAGCAATCGGCCGCGAGTCGTAGAAATTGGCACTCAGAATCCCATCCACCATCCATGCCGATTCATCGGGACGAATGTTATTGGTGCTTTGCGTCCACGGTCCGCCGCCCGGCTGCACCGCCACGCCCGGCCGCAAGGACAGCAGGTTCTGATAATTGCGTCCATTCAACGGCATATCGTTGATTTCCGAATTGCTAAGCGTGCCGCCCAGCGTAGCGCTGGTTGCATCCACCAGCGGGATCGCTTCGCTGACGGTAACGGTCTGCGTTTGGTCTCCCGGTTGAGGAGTCAAGTCAACTCGAATTTCCTTGCCTACCTCGAGAGCAACATTCCGCCGGTCCAGGACCTTGAACCCTTTCGCCTCGACCCGCACAGTATATGTTCCCGGAGTCAGGGTGGGCGCGTTATATTCGCCCGCTTCATCCGTGGTCAGAGTTCGCGCCAAGCCTCTCTCAGTGTCGATCACGCTCACCGTGGCGCCCGCTATAACCGCGCCGGTTTGGTCGGTAACTGTTCCGAGAATACGGCCGAAATTGGCCTGCGAGAACAGCGGTAAAGTGAATAACGCCATAGCCATGAACGGTATGAACACCCGCATGGATATAGCCCAAGTAGTTTTAGACGTAACCGATTTCATAGTGCACCCCATTCTTTGTAACAAATGCGTTAAGATTCCCGACCGTTCTTGTTTCGACCTCTGAATGCATCCTTCGTAGGAGAAGGATTTTTATACAAAGCTGGGAGCGAGCGTATCACTCTATCGCACGGAAGTCAACACATACTTTAAGCCTTGTCAACTGTCTTTTGGTACAAATTCAGGGCTAATTCAGGGAGCGTGTGTGATATCATCGCAGCGATGTTTACGGTCGAGTCTGCGCAATTCCCACGGCTCGTGGTCCCCGTCTCGGATACCCAGATCGCTCCGCGGCACTCCCTGGCAGTCCGCCTCACTCATTGGATCAACACCGTCAGCTTTTTCGGCCTGCTGGTCAGCGGATTCGCCATTCTCCTCGCCCACCCGCGTTTTTATTGGGGAGAAACTGGCGCCCTGGGGACTCCCTCCATCCTCGATTTGCCCCTCCCCTTCATGAAGGGTGGCCCTTCGGGATGGGGCCGTAATCTGCACTTCCTCTCTGCCTGGCTGTGCGTGTTGAATGGCGCTGTTTACGTCCTCTCCGGCATTCTCACCCAGCACTTCCGCCGGAATCTCGTGCCCGCGAAGTCCCAACTCTCGTGGGGCTCGATTGCACGGGTCGCTTCCAGTCACCTGCGCTTGAAACGCCCGGACGCGTCCGACTCGCTCGCCTATAACGTGCTCCAGCGGCTCACCTACCTCGCGGTGGTCTTTGTTGCGCTGCCACTGATGATCTGGACCGGCCTCGCGATGTCCCCAGCCATCGTCTCGGTGTTTCCGGCCATCGTCACTGCGCTCGGCGGCTACGAATCCGCACGCACCATTCACTTCTTTGCCGCCGGTTTCCTGGTTCTCTTTCTCCTGGTCCACATCGCCATGGTTTGTCTGGCCGGTTTCACGAGTCGCGTAGGCGCCATGATCGCCGGTCAGACTGCCGGCGGGGAGAAATACCCATGAGCAACTTAGTCTCCCGCCGTAAACTCCTCACTACCGGCTTGACCGCCGCCGCTGGGGCGTCCGGCTTGGCAATTGCCGCCCGCCTCGCCGAGCGCTACGGATTGGTCCCGCCCGATCATGGCGGAATCTATGGTATCGGACAAACTCTGACCTATGCGACGCAGCGGCTTTTGACGTCCCACCATTCGCTGGCCCGCGAATTCGACCGCAGCCAAATCTCGAAAGTTGCCCCCGTGAACGGCGAGCCTCCCCCAACTGAGCTTTACCGTTCCCTCCTCGCAGGAGGATTCGCCGACTGGCGCCTCACCGTTGACGGCCTGGTCGAGCGTCCAGCGTCATTTTCTCTCGCGGAGCTGAAGCAATTCCCCTCGCGCAGCCAGATCACCCATCAAGCTTGCGAAGAAGGGTGGTCGTTCATCGCCGAATCCACCGGCTTTCCGCTTGCGTATTTATTGAATCTGGTTGGCACCAGCCCTCGCGCCAGATACGTCGTATTCTTTCCTCTCCTTAGCCCCCGCCGCTACAAATGGGGCAGCCTGGACATGCTCGACGCCTGGCATCCCCAGACCTTGCTCGCCTACGGGATGAATGGCGAAGAACTGCCTTCCCGTCACGGAGCCCCGCTTCGCTTGCGCGTTCCCCGTCAGTTGGGATTCAAAAGCCTGAAACACCTTTCCCGCATCACCGTCGTCGAGTCCGTGAAGAACATCGGCAAAGGCCTCGGCTCCTCATCTCCCGAGAATGGCTTTTCCTGGTACGGCGGTATCTGAACCAACTCGCCTTCAGCCGCGCAATAACCCTTCGCCGCCCCTGAATCCCGAACGCAACCACTCCATGCATGTCAAGTGCGTTTCGGCAAGTCTTTGTGTAATCCATTGGCATGCGAATAAAGGACTTACATGAAGGTACAATTAGGTCAGACTTTGCTTAGCTAAGTCGCAATTCGAATAAAAATTACATTCAGGAGAGAAATTTCAAAATGATGTTCAGGAAACTTGTGTTTGGTGTGGCTACAGTTGCGTTGGCAGTCGCGGGCGCAGCATCGTCGTCCTACAAGGTCACGCTGGACGCGCCCTTGTCGATCGGCAGCACAGAGCTGAAGGCCGGCGAATATAAAGTCGAAATGCAGGGCGGCAAGGCCGTATTCAAAACCGGCAAAACCGTCATCGAAGTCCCCGCCACCATGGGGAAGAGTGAGCACAAATACTATCGCACTGGGGTCGTGACCGAGGGTTCCAAGCTGCAAGAAATCGATTTCGGCGGCACCACCGAAAATATCCTATTCGAAGGCAAGGGCATCAGCGCCACCGGCACCAAGTAATTACCGACCGTAATTACAATCGTAAAGCGGGGCGCTTCCGGCGAACCCGCTTTTTGGCGGCGGTTTCCGCCCCCAATCGTTGTATACTGAGCCGAGCGAGGGACTCGCATGCGCCCCAGGCTATTGGCACTCGTCGTTTCCGTCGTCACTGCCGGCATCCCGGCATGGGCGCAGCCCCAACCGGTCGACTGGCTCTCGCAAATGCCGGCCATCGCGTCCGCGCTCGGCGTCAGGTGCAACTATTGCCATACCGCCAAGCGCGGCAGCGGAGAGCCCGAGCCGAAGAAAGAAATCGCCCGGGCGATGATGACCATGACCGACGAGCTCAACGCCCGCATCCGCACGGCCACGGGCAAGCAGTTGGGCGAGGCCACCGAAATCCGCTGCGCCTACTGTCATCGTGGAGTCACCATCCCCAAGCCGATCACCGACATCGTATGGCAGACCACGCGGGAAAAGGGAGTCGACGCCGCCATCGAACAATATCGCGATCTGCGCAAGCAGTATTTCGGACGCACCACCTACGACTTCGGCGATGAACCGCTGGCCACCATTGCCCAATACCTTTCGAGCTTCCGCCCGGACGACGCCATCGCCCTCGCGAAACTGAATCTCGAATACTATCCCGAGTCGATCAACACCCTGGTGGCGCTCTCCGCCGCCCAGACCCGCAAGCGCGACGACGACGGCGCCATCGCGACGCTCGAAAAAGCGCTGGAGATCGATCCCTCAAACGGTTCCATCCGCGGACGTCTCGAGCAACTCAAAGGCTTTCACCGCCAGAAACGCCAGGCCCCCGAACGCCCACCCCGAACACTCCGCGGCGCGATCGATTTACCGCAGACCCTTGATCGCGCCCCCTACGCCTAGCCTCTTTCTCTTCCGCAGACCAACCGGGTGGCGCAGCACGTCGAACAGATGATGTGGGATTCTTCGAGCCGCGCATGTTCCCGGAATCCGGATTCAGAATTGCGGCAATGCGCACGCCATCAGCGCGAGGTATCATATACCCCTGATGAGAGTTCCGCTTCGGAGCGCCGTCCTCGCCCTTTGTTTTTTAGGGCCGGTTTCCGGCGCGGATCCGCGATGGATCCGGATTCCAGCAGCCGATTTTGAGGTCTACAGTAGCGCAGGTGAAAAAAATACCCGCGACACTTTGCAGTATTTTGAGCGCGTGCGAAGCTTTTTCGAGCAAACCATGGGCGCTTCTCCGGCCAAGCTCGATCCGATCCGAATTATCCTGTTCGGCTCCAAGAAGGAATTCGATCCTTACCGGCCGAATGAATCGACGGCGGCCTATTACACCCAAGTCGGAGCCAGAGACTACATTGTGCTCGGCAGCGCGAGTGCCGAAGTATTTCGAATCGTTACTCACGAATATTTTCATCTCATCGCGCAACACGCCGGCCTGAATCTTCCGCCATGGCTGAACGAAGGGCTGGCCGAGGTCTATTCTACTCTTACGCCTCTAGGCGATAAAGTCACCGTCGGGGCGGTAATTCCAGGCCACCTGAAAGGCCTGGCGTTCGAGAAGCCGATTCCTCTATCCACCCTCCTCGCGGTGGATCAAGATTCGCCATATTACAACGAAAAGAATATGGCCGGAACTTTCTATGATGAAAGCTGGGCTCTGGCGCACATGCTGCAGCTCAGTCCGCCCTACAATCCGAAGTTCTTAAAGGTTGTCGAAGCAATTCGTGCGGGAACCCCATCCCAGCAAACGCTCGAAACGGTCTATGGAAAGACTCTGAAGGCGATTGAAGACGACCTGCGGAGTTATATCGCGGGCAATAGCTTCCGTGGCGCCCTATTCCCGATCAAAATCGCAAACCGGACAGAACATACTGCCGCTGAGCCAGCCTCACCGTTTGACGTAAAGCTTGCTCTATTGGATCTAACAAACCGTTTGGGCAGGGAGGAGGAGACCAGGAAGCAACTGGAGGAGTTGGCCGGCAGCGATCCGAAACGGCCGGAACCGTACGTCGGCCTCGGCTATCTTGCCGTGCGCGGCTCGCAAATGGAGGATGCGCGTAGATACTTCGCGAAGTCGCTCGAACTAGGCAGCCGCAATCCAAACATGCTTTGGGACTACGGCCAAATCGCAGCGGAAACGGCGCCGGGTGAGTCGATCCGTGCCCTGGGTTTGCTACTGATCGATCAGCCGGACCGCGCAGATGTACGCCTGGTGCTGGCGCAAGTTCAAGTGAATTCAAAACAATGGAGCGCAGCTCTCGATACGCTTCGTCCGATCCGGACGATTTCGATGGCAAACGCTCCCACCTATTTTCGGCAGACGGCTGTGGCGGATTTGAATCTCGGAAATCCGGAAGGCGCACGCGCCGCGGTGCAACAGTGGGCGCGACATGCCAAGGATCCCGCCGACCGCGAGAATGCGGAGCAGTTTCAAAAGTATCTGGATTTGCCGGGGGCCGCGGCTTCGCAGCCGGCTCCCTCCACTCCTGAGCCGGCTCTCACCGTTTCCGGGTCCGCGCAGCCGGTCCCCGGACCGGAGGCGAACCCTGCTCCACCGCGGGCGCCGGTCGAGCCGGACAAGCCGACCTTTCGATCCGATGCCAACTTTATCTCGGTCGACGCGCAGGTGCTGGCGAAGGGAAAATCAGTGGCCGGACTCAAGCTGGAGGATTTCGAGATCTGGGACAACGATAGACTGCAACCCATTTCAAGCTTCGGCTCCGAAAATCAGCCACTCGATTTGATTCTTCTGCTGGATTACAGCGATAGCACGCACTTGATCGAAACCAGAGTTAAAAGCACGGCTGCCGAGGCGATGGCAAACTTGCATTCCACCGATCGGGTTGGCGTCATAGTTTTTGACACCGTGACCCGTCTGGTCGCTCCCCTGAGCTCGTACTTCCAACGGGTGGATGACTCCATCCGGGCAATCCCCTGGAACGGCCGCAATACCGAGTTAAATGGTACATTACTGAACGCCGTACGTTACCTTCGACAGCAGGGGCGCCCCGGGGCTCACCGGCATATCATTGTGCTTACCGATAATAAAGGTGATCTGGCGGTCAGTAACGAAACGGTGCGGGATGCTCTTTGGGAGTCGGACGCGGTCCTGAGCCTCATTCGATTCGACACGCGTGACCAAGCTTATATGCACCGCCTGGTCCATGCTGATCTCCGGCAATTCGTGACCGCCACCGGCGGGGATCTGCTGGACGACAGTCGAAAAGGGACAGGACTCGTCGAGATGTTTCAACGGCTCCACGAGCGGTACGTGATCCTGTACCGGGCTCCGCAAGATAAACCCGGAAGCGTTCATAAGATTCGGGTGAATCTCACCGAAAAAGCAAAGTCCGCGCTCGGGGATGTTCAGGTACACGCGCGCACTGGCTACCTCGAGGGTCAAGCGAATTCGGATGGGCGATCAAAGTTAGGCAGGTCGAGTCATTGAGCGAAAGAATTGCTGCCGGGCGGTTTCGATGCCAATTCCCGGTTGCCGGGAGCGAGGGACGATCCTCGCGTCCCGCATCTCGAAGGCAAGGCGCGCTCGATACCGCGCAGACTTCAAAATGGCCTCTCGGGCGCACCACCTGCGACTTCGGCGATGTGCCGCTGGCCAACATCGCGCAATCCCTTTCGAACTTCCGTCCGGATGACGCCATCGCGCTCGCGAAGCTGAATCTCGAACACTATCCCGAGTCGATCGACACCCGCAGCGAAATTTAAATTCAGATTTGATCGAAGCCCCGACCTAACCTTGTCAAAATGCGTGGAGCGATAAACCGGTCCCTATTAACCCTCTCAGAATTTGATCCCCGCCTCGGTGTTCGCAGCGATCAGTGGGAATGTTCGCGCGTCTCCCGTAACCTGCTTCGTGGGGGTTTTGCTTGTCTGCGGAGGATCGCAACTCGGACATAACGGGACACCGCGATCGTATAATTCGGTTTCTTTGTTGCATTGTGAACACTGTGCCATAACCGGACTCCTTGAAATCGCTTGATAGAACAGTCCGGGCGTTTGCTGTGCGGCGACTCTATAAGCGGTTAGGATAACTCTGAGCAGCACCTGTGGTGCCGAATTAACCTTCACATTCTCAAAGAGAACATCTAAATGGTGGTGACGCGGGAGCGGCAGATGACCATTGGTCGTCACGGATTTCTACCTTGCACCGCGGATTTAGATAGGATGAGAGGTACTACCGTGGCTTGTCGCCAACCGACCAAGTTAAAGATAGCCGCAAGCGAAAGTTGACCTTCGAGGAAGTTCAACCTTCCAGGAACCTTCCAGGAAGTCTTGAAGACCCTGATCGCAGTGTGATACGATTTCAGCCGAATTAGTTTCTGCATCGGTTGCGAGAAATTTCTGACTAATACCGGGAGGGCATTGTGAAAAAAGCGTTGCAGGTAGGGGGATCGATACTGGCCGGCTTGCTGGTGGTGCTTGCTGTGCTGCGTGTGACGGGCTTCGAACCTCGGTTGTGCTACCACTCAGCCGATTCTTGGACCTGCAAAGTACCCGGCTTGTGGCTTGCGGGAAACGTGGTTACCACTCCAGTCAGCGACTGGTCGTTCGTCGATAAATATCCCGAGATCAAAATTCAGACCCAAACCAGCTATCTGCTGCCTCTCTCCGTGACCACTTATTGCATGACCAATAACGGCCAGCTTTATGTAGAGTCCACCTACAACAAAAAGGGAAATGAGTATCCCACGTATCCGCACGGCAGAGTCTGGAACGAGAATGTGGCCCGCGATCCCCACGTGCGCCTGAAAATAGGCGATCAGTTGTATGACCGCACTTTGGTCCTCGTCACCGACCCTGCCGAGCAGGAAGCCGCCATCAAAGCCAAGGCGGCAAAATACGCCCCTGGCGCGAAAGAGAATTGGGGTGACTGGAAAGTTCCGCCGCCGGACGCCCCCGCCATCGTCTATCGGGTAGTTTCTAGTTAGCCGAAAATCGCCCACATTCCGCGCCTCGGCGCTCGGGCTACCCCCGGGATCTCAGCTTCGACCAGTTTCGCCAGAAGAATAAGCGATTCTTGCCAACCGAGGTAACATGCCTCAGCAGGAATGATGTCAGGCACTCCTTCCTGTACAATGTTCAACTCGGTCCCTACAGAAACCTTCCTGAGAGTTATAGTGACCTGCATTTCTCCGGGCAGATTCGGGTCGTCGAATCTATCGGTGTACCGAATGCGCTCGTACGGTGCCAATTCAACATATTCGCCGCCGAAGGAATGGCTCTGCCCTGTGGTGAAATTTGTGAACGACATCTTGTAGGTGCCACCGACCTTTGCTTCCAAGTGATGGACCTTGCCGGTGAAGCCGTTCGGCGGCAGCCATTTCGCCTTTGCGTCCGCATCGAGGAACGCCCGATAAATCCTCTCCGGAGTTGAACGGAGGACGCGATGAAGACGGATGGTATTTGTGGACATGTTTTCCTTTCATAATTGTTGCCCAGAAACTCTTCTCAATGCAATTGGTGCGGCGGAGGATTTACACGGGTAGCGCGCTACACGTCAATTGGATAACCGCCGGATGCACCATCAGTCAGGACTTGGGCACGTAATCGAGTAAACTGAGCTAAATCGAGCCTATGCCGCTTTCTGTGGCCGACAAATTTGCAAACGAGGAGAACAACATGAAATACATAATCAGCTGGTTCGAACGCCCGCAAGGTTCGCCTATCGAGTATGAGAATGCCCAGAAGCGAATCCTCGAAGTGTTTGGCCAATGGAAGGCGCCGGCCAATTTCAAGATCGAGTTTTTCGTGATTCGGGTGGGCGAGTGGGGTGGGCACATGTTGGTCGACTGCGACGACCCACTAACCATTCACAAGTTTTGCTCCATGCTCCCCGCATTTGTATTCCAGGTGCACCCGGTAGTCAGCGTCGAGGACGCCGTCCGCGGCGAACTGGAAGTAATCGCCTGGCGCGACGGACTGAAAGGCAAGTAAACACCCTTCGCGGGGTCACTTCCAACTTCCGCTGCGCGCCGTAACTCAGGACCTATCCAATTCCCGAGGCGAACGCCCGCAACTTTGAATGCAGATGCATAGACTATTCGATCTAACGGAGCCCGCCGCACTAGAATACGTCGAAGTGGGACGACCGCGCCACTCGGTCGTGTGGTCGGCAAACCACCGAAGTGGAATGCCGTCTCCCTTTCCACCCAACAACCAGATCAGCCGTATCCGCATTAGCCGCCCCAGTTTCGCGCGGTTCCTGATTTGGAGTATACTTTGGCCCATGGCAAGTCCAGAGATGACTTCATTTCGATGCTTACGGGAAGTGCATCTAAGTTCCGCACTAGCCCTGATCCTTGTGACCGCGACCCACCTCAACGCCCAGTGGGTGAAGCCGCCGACGCCCGGTGCGCCGCACACGCCAGACGGCAAAGTGGATCTGCGCGGTCCAGCCCCGCGCACGGCCGATGGCAAGCCGGATCTCTCCGGCATGTGGCTATCGAGCGCCAAGTTCAATACCAACCTGGCAGCGGATTTCAAGGGCGAAGTGCCCATGACCGCCTGGGGCAAAGCCTTATACGATGAGCGCCGAGCCAACGATAGCCGCGACGACCCCGACACCTATTGCCTTCCCGACAGTGTCCCGCGCATCACCGCCGCAGGCGCTCTTCCCAACCGCATCGTTCAAACCCCCTTCATCGTAGCCATCCTCCACGAAAGGGGACTCTTCCGCCAGATCTTCATGGACGGCCGCACGCTCAAAAAAGATCCGGATCCCACTTGGATGGGCTATTCCGCCGGCGTCTGGGAAGGCGATGCGTTAGTCGTCAGAAGCAGCGGCTTCAATGACAAGACCTGGCTCGACGACGTGGGCCACCCCCATTCGGAATCTTTAAAAGTGATCGAGCGCTACCGCCGTCCCGACTATGGACACCTGCTGCTCGAAATCACCATCGAAGATGAAAAAGCTTATACGCACCCGTGGACCGTCACCCAGGAACTGCGCTTGGATCCCACCGGCGACCTGATCGAATACGTCTGCAATGAAAACGAACGCGACGCGAAACACCTGTTGGGGAAATAAAAGACGCAATTCTAGACCTTTCCTATATGAAACACCCCACATCAAAATGGATGCCGTTGTTTTCCGCGGCCGTCGTCGCGATGTTCGCAGTGCAGCCCGTCGCGGCGGAGCTGCTGGAGAAGACCACCAAGGTAGCCGGCGTCACCGTCCGCTATAAAGTCGTTCTTCCCAGCGGATACGATCCGGCGAAGACTTATCCCGCGATCCTCGCTTTCGGCGGAGGCCCGCAAAACATGACTACAGTCGACACTGTTCTCACCCGCAACTTCCGCGCGGAGGCTGAAAAACGGGGCTACATTGTAATCGCTCCCGCCGCACCCGACGGTGAGTTGTTCTTTGAGGACGGGGCACGCATCTTCCCCGAATTTCTAAAAATGATCCTGGCGGATTATAAGATCCAAGACAATAAGTTCCATATCGCGGGACCATCCAACGGCGGCATCGCCGCCTTCCACGTCGCCGCCGCGAATCCCAAATACTTCTTGTCGGTTACCGCCTTTCCTGGATATATGTGGGAGCCCAGCCCGGCCAAACTCAATGCTATTTCAAAAATGTGCGTCTTCATGTACGTCGGCGAGAATGACGAATACCGATGGCATCCTGAGATGAAGAGGGAAGCCGAACTGCTGCGCACCATGGGCACGACTGCCCGTTATACCGTCGAGAAGGGCCAGCCCCACCGCATGGAAACGCTGGCAGGCGCCTATGCCGGGCGCTTATTCGACGGATTTGAGGAAACCAAAAACGGTTGCAGTAAGTAAGGACGCGGTCCCGGCCCCAGCCCGAATACCGGTTGACACGGTGGCGATTTTGCGACACCATGTTGCGGTTGATATAACCATTTCACGGGGAGAAAATTATGGATTCCAATCGTTCTGACCGGCGGCGGTTTCTAAGAAGCGCTGCCTTGGCTGGTTTGGCCGTAGGAGCAGAACGTTCCGCCGGCGCCCAGGGCCTGACCGACACGTCCGCTCCCGGAGCGCCACCGAACACCCACGCCCACGGCCAGCTCGCCCCGCACGCGGCGCCGGAGGGACGCGGCGTTACCAAGTCCATCACGCATACCACCTACTACACTCCACTGGCGGATTCCGTCGGCATCATCACGCCGTCCTCGTTGCACTTCATGCAGTCCCACTCCCGCCTGCCCGAAATCGATCCCGCGAAATACAGCTTCATCATTCACGGCCTGGTGGAGCGCCCTCTCGCATTCAATATGGACGATCTGAAGCGCCTGCCATCCGTATCCAAAATCCGCTTCCTGGAGTGCCTGGGCAACACCTCTCCGCGGCGCCACGAGACCGAAGGAAAGCCCAACTCGACCCCGGTGACGGTACAGTTTACGCACGGCATCATGAGCTGCAACGAATGGGGCGGGGTACCCTTGTCGGTCCTGTTAAAAGAGGTGGGCGTCAAGAAAGAGGCTACCTGGCTAGTGGCCGAAGGGGGGGACGGAAGCAAGTACACCTACGCGATTCCCTTGACGAAAGCCCTGGATGACTGCATGGTGGCCTACATGCAGAATGGCGAGCCGTTGCGCCAGGAACAAGGTTTTCCGGCGCGCTTGTTCGTCCCCGGCTTTGGAGCCAACCACAGCGTGAAATGGCTGCGCCGCCTCATGATTGTGGATGAGCCCTACTTGACCTGGGATCAAAGCGTGCACCACGCCGCCGCGCGCGCGGACTTAGGTTACAAATCGCGCTGGTTCAATTTCGTGTGGCCGCCGAAATCGGTCATCACGCGTCCCTCCGCCGGCCTCAAGCTGAACGCGCCCGGCTATTACGAAATCACCGGCTTGGCATGGTCGGGCTGGGGCAAAGTCCGCAAAGTCGACATCTCGCTCGATGGCGGCAAATCCTGGAAGGAAGCCAAACTCCAGGACCCGATCCTGCCTATGGCGCACACCCGCTTCAATTTCGACTGGACCTGGACCGGAGAAGACACCGTGATCATGTCCCGCTGCACCGATGACCAGGGCGAAGTGCAACCGACCCTCGCCGAGTTGAACCGGAACTGGGGCCGCACGGAGAAGGATCGCCTGGAGCCAAGAAGTAACACTCACTACTGGAATGCCATTCAACCCTGGAAGATCGCCAAGGATGGGAGCATCACCGATGTCCTATTCGCTTAAATTCTTCGCGCCATTAATCCTGCTAGCGGCGTCCGGAGCAGGGCAATCGCCACGCGCCTATAGCAATGTGGGCCGCACGCCGACCCCGGAAGAAATCCAGAACTTAGGCGTGATCGTCGACCCGTCCGGAAAAAACCTTCCGGCTGGCAAAGGAACCGTCAAAGAAGGCCAGGAACTCTACGCCAAGCAGTGCGCGGCCTGCCACGGCAAGACCGGCGAAGGCGGTGTTGCCGATCAGTTAGTGATGGGCAGCCCCGGCAACCCTCATAAAGGAACCTTCAAAGACACCGACCGGCACCCGGTATCCTTCTTCGCCTATTCGACCACGGTGTGGGATTATATCAACCGCGCCATGCCCGCCAATCGCGGCGGCTCGCTCAAACCCGACGAAGTTTACGCGGTGGTCGCATATCTGTTCTACATGAATGGCATCATTCAGGAGACCGACGTCATGGACGCCACCACCTTGCCGAAGGTGAAGATGCCCAACCACGATAACTTCGTGCCCGCCAAGCCGGTGTGGCCGCCAAGCCCCAAAAAACCCAGTTGGTACTGAGGGGATAGCCTGCTGACTGCCTAGGCCGCTTAAAGGTTGCCCATCTGCTCTATCAGAACAGCATCATTCAATCATTCAGGAGATGGAGCGAGTTCATCGACATCGCGTGCGCCGCTAACTGCAACTAACGGGTTGCTTCCGCAACTCTCAATCGCCCGTCGGTAGTGCGATCGACGAAATATCGCTTCACTCCATCGCCCTCGACGACCGCCAACCCGAGTTCCGTCGCTGCCAGAATCTTCCCGCCAGCCCGGGTGATGCGCCAGACTATATCCGGGAGTTCGAACCGTCTCACCGCACCGGACTGCCGGTCGTATCGGAGCAGCCCACCGCCCGATCCTCCCCACTCGCCATTCGATATCAACGCTATCCATACCGCGTCCGGTCCCACGTCAATCGCCGATACGGACCAATCCGCAATCTCAGGCGTCGGGATCATGTGGAGTCGGCGTTCATTCATATCGAAATAGCCGAACCCACCTACACCTGTGTGCAACTCCCCGTCGTAGAAGGTCTTCCCAAACCAGATTCGTCCATTTTCCTGCTCCCAGGGACCCACGGATTCCTTGACCAGGGTGAACGCCCGTACTAATCCGTTTTCCACGCTCCGCGGACGGGCCGCGGCAAACTGGTCATACGTAGTTTGCGGAAGCGGAGGAAACGTTTTCGGCGGTGGCGCACTGTCGGCAAAACTCCGGACTCGATTTATCCACCGCCGCTCATCTGTCCCGCTGAGGACGCGAAAAGCAGGTTCCCGGTCTGTCTTGTATTCCACCGCGACCTGCCGCTCACTATTGGTGCCGACAAAAACCGCCCCGTCGGCGCTCGCGAAACTGCGGTTCATCGCGTACGGCATATAGGAGAACTGTCCGAGCAACCTTTTCGCTCGCACATCGTAAACCCACTTCTGGTGAGGATAGCGAGAGGATTTCTCGCCGAGGCAAGAAATTACCGTGTCTGTTGCGCTGACCCGCTCAATGTGACCGTCGCATTCCTCAAATCCTGACTTGATCCCGAGCGAATAGACCCGGTCCGGGCGCATCTTCTCCTGAAGGAACAATCCGATCTTCTTCTCTTCGCTCAACCCGATCCATGGCGCCGGTTCGGTCGGAAGCGGCGTCGGACTACCGATCATGATGACCAAATCAAGTTCTTCCGTGACGCCGGCTCGTTTCAACACCGCAAAATGCGCCAAGCCGCTATCCGCCTGTTTGAAAACCAGCGAGACCGCCGAATCGGCCCGAGTCGCGGCGTGCACAAATGTGGCCCACAAGGTCAGGATGATGACGAAATAGACCATACCAGTCCAGTGTATCCCCAGCTGCTGCCTCCTCGACTCGAAGACTTTGCAGTTATTCCTGCGCAACCGGCTCCTCGCGAATCGCCTTCCAGCTTTCGAACGCCGGCGCGTACGGCAGGGGATGGGGCGAGAATTGGAAAGAAAGGCCGGGCCCGCCTTTACGTCGCCAAACCAAGCACGCCCTGCAAGGAAGCAGCGCTGTGGGCTTAAACTGTTCAGGAGTGAGGAGATAAAAATGAACCTGTTGCGGGCCATGTTCGTCATGATCGTGTTGCTGTTTTTTTCCGTCTGCGGAGCGGCGCAGGCGCTGCCGTCCGATGAGTCCGCGCCACTGGTACTGGTCCGCATTATCCCGATCCCAGGCGTTGCCGGCCGCTTCGACCACATGGCTGTCGATAACAACGGCGGCCGTGTCTTCGCTGCCGTTTATGGCAATGACAGTATGGAGGTTGTGGATACGGCACGCGGCCGGCGGGACCGTAGCGTGCAGGAAGGCTTCGAAAAGCCGCAAATGGTGCTTTACATTCCCGAGCTAAACCGCATCGTGGTCTCGAGCGAAGGCGACGGCTCCTGCAAGATCCTGGATTCCAATACCTATAAGCTGCTCGATACCGTGAAGTTTTCCGACGATGCCGATCAACTGCGCTACGACGCCGCTGCGAAACGCGTCTACGTAGGTTACGGTGACGGCGCGATCGGCGTGTTCGATGCGACTACCAACAAGAAAATCGGAGAGGACTTCCAAGTGGGAGCCCATCCCGAATCTTTCCAACTCGAGGAGCACGGCCCGAAGATTTTCGTCAACCTGGCATCCACAAGTCAAATCGCTGTCATTGACCGGAACACCCGCAAAATCGAGAAATGGAAACTGCAGAGTGCTGGCACGAATTTCCCCATGGCGCTCGATGAAACGCATCGCCGCTTGTTCGTAGCGGCGCGCAAACCGGCGCGCTTATTGGTGCTGGACATGGATACCGGCAAGGAAATCGCCAGCCTCCCCGGCGCAATCGACACCGACGATATGTCCTACGATCCCGACCGCAAGCGCATTTACGTTACCAGCGGAGAAGGCTTCCTATTCGTTTACCAGCAGATTGATCCTGACCGCTACCAGCGCATTGCGAAAATCCCAACGGCCATCGGCGCCCGCACCAGCGCCTATACCGGACAGGTCGGGAAACATAACAGTTTCTACTTAGCCGTCCCCGCCCGTGCCGATCGCGGTGCGGAGTTGTGGGTTTACGAAACTCGGGATTGAAGGCTACCGGCTTCGATACCCCGGCAACCAGCCGTATTGGTGCATTTCTCTATGGTGTAGAACGCGACCACGATGCGTGTGGACGTCAGCCAATGCGGCGCCGAATCAACTGCAACTCAGCTACCGGCCTCCGGAGGCTGCGGAGGTTCAATCCCCTGCCGCAACTCGATTTACCGGAGCCGTCCTTCAACGATATTCACGCGGCCGGGGAGTGTTGCACCCAGGTTCGACTGATCCGCTTCAACCTTGCGTAGCCGGATCGTCTGACCCTCTGAGAACGCCGCGAAACCGCGTAGCAATTCGGTTTGCATGTCACGCATCTTCTCGACAAGCCGCTCCTCCATCGCTTCGAGGTATTGCTTTAGATCAGCGTCCATATCCGTTGTATACCACCCTTCCCTGAAACGTGGTCAATCGCACGGCTGAGCTTCCTTATCTAGTTTGGCATGTTCAAACGCCCACTGTCCTAGGTTTGAGGCAAACTAGTATCCAGGACCCAAACCATGACTCGTAAGTTCTCGCTCGTCATCGAAGGCGATCCCACCGGCTACAGTCCTTTCGTGCCGGAACTCCCCACCATTCTCGTGACCGGGCGATCCGTGGAAGAGCTGACCGACCGCGCGGCTGAAGCAATCCGCCTTTATTGGGAGAGCGTGCACCGCACCAAAGCGCTAAACTAGTAAAAGATCGCCGCCATGACCAAGGATCGCCTCACCCGCATCACCATCGACGACGCCCAGTGCGGCGGCCGTCCGTGTGTTCGCGGCATGAGAATCCGCGTGACCGACATCCTCGAATTGTTGAGCGCCGGAGCCAGCATTGAAGAAATTCTACAGGACTATCCCGGCCTTGAACGCGAAGACATCCTTGCGTCAATTGAGTATGCCGCCCACCAGACCGATCACGCTATCCTCCTGTCCGCGTGAAGTTCCTCGTCGACAATCAACTCCCTCCGGCACTGGCCCGCTTCATCTCCGAAGAATTCCGGACCGAAACGATGCACGTAGTTGACGTCGGTCTTCGAGAAAGTAGTGACGCAGACGTGTGGGGCTATTCTTCCCTGAATGGCTTCGTACTGATTTCCAAGGACGATGACTTCGCGACTCTATACTCAAAGAGTCCTTCAGCCGGGCTGCTTTGGGTCCGACTGGGAAACTGTCGGCGAGTCGTCCTGTTGAAAGTCTTCAAGGAGCAGTGGCCGAGAATTCTAGAGCGATTCGAGAACGGCGAGAGGTTCGTCGAGCTTCGTTGAGCGTGACGAAAAATGTTGCGGACTACCAAAACGAGCACCAAAAGGTTTCTGTAAGCCGTTCTCTCGCTTTTCAGTCAGCAAGAGACGCCTTTTTTAGTCGCTCCATCGCACGGGCCTGTTCTTCTAGCCGTCCGCGCTCCTCCATTAAGCGCTGTAAGTTTAGGCGCTCCAGTTCCTCCCCTTTCTCTTTGAGAGATTTGCGATACTCCCGATTCGTCGAGGCGACCCATTCCCGAACCATTTGTGCGACTTCAACCACTATGTCCTCGTTTGAGGGAACCGTTGCTGTTTTGTCTGAAACCATTTCCACACGTACGGGCTCCGCCAGCCCAACGTATGAACGATAATCCCCGAGAGCGTAAAGGATCCCTACCCATGTTGCAGGCGGTGCTGGTTCAAAGCGGAAACCTAAGCGCCCAGGCGTATATGAGAAGTTGGCCGCCGTCACATCTCTCCCGCCCAAGGGATCTTCAGGCGAACTAGCGGGAACAACCATCTTTCGAACGGAATCTAGTTTTTGTCGCGTGACAAATTCGAAGCCGCTCGTAATCATTTGATCCTTGACTGCGACAAGTGAAGAGGGTCTTCGCGCTGGGTCCTGGCGGATCATCCGCTCAATGATTGAATCAAGGTACGCAAATTGAGGAGTCACAGAGCTGACCAATTTGTATTCGCTCCCTTGGGGAACTTCTCCGGTGAACATTTCATTGAGGATCAGTCCCAAGGCGTATACATCAGCACGGTAGTCCACTTGGCGGCCGAGCGCTCGTTGCTCCGGAGCAGAATATCTATAGTTTGCAAGTCTGTCGTGGGCACGAGTCTCGACCGCTGTCAGGAGATCCTCCTCTTCGAAGTGGGCCACTCCAAAGTCGGCAACGACGACACGCCTCTCAGGTATTCCCACGAGTAAATTTTCGGGTTTCAAATCTCGGTGAATAACACCTTGGAGATGCGCGGCCTCAACGCCGTCCAGAACATCGCGAAATAAAACTGGGACGTCGTCATGAGAAAGATTGTTATTCATCAACTTTCGAAGCGTCATTTCGTACAAGGGCATGACATAAAAGGGCAGACGCGTTGAACCTTCGTGCAGGATACCCTCGTCTAGCACTTTGATGATCCGTTCGTGTTGATTTTTTCGGCAGAACGCCAGTTCGTTCTTGAAACGCTTACGCTTGCTGGAGGTAGTCTCTCGCAGTAGCTTCAAAGCGAAAATAACGCCGTCATCGTCGGTGACCTGAAAGACGGTTCCGCAGCCGCCGTTACCGATCACGGGCCCCTCGGTGTATCTGTTCGTAACGGTCTCAAACAATCTCACGATTTCTTATAGTTTACGCCGCCTTGCGATTACTCGGACTTATGCCCACTGGATAGGTTAGTTGCAAAAATTAAAGTCAATCTCTCCAACCTCCCTGCGCAATCACCCACCGCCCCACTCCCCATCCTCCGTGCATCCAACCACTTCCCCTCCGCACCACCTGTCGCCTCGCCCGTCGAACCCGCCACCCTCATTCCCAGAGTCCAAAAATGTCATCTCAAAATAAATCCGTCACCGCCCGCGCCAACGGCGCCAAATCCCGCGGCCCCGTCACCCCCGCCGGCCGCGCCCGCTCCTCCAAAAACGCCACCCGCCACGGCCTAGCCACCCGCACCGCCGCCCTCCCGCCCGCCTCCGTCGTGCTCCCCGACGAATCCCGCGCCGCCTTCCAACGCCTCCTCGATTCCTATTTCGACCAGTTCTCCCCCGCCGGCCCCGTCGAAGTCGAATTGGTCGAAGCCATGGTCTCCGCCCGCTGGCGCCTGCGCCGCATCGCCGAAATCGAAACCGCCCTGCTCGGCAACGAAATCGTGCTCCAAACCGAGCGTATTGACGACGAGTTCGCCCAGCTCGATCTCGCGCCCGAACCAATCGATCGCGTCGCCTACGTCTTCAAGCACCTCGCCTACGGCCAAAGTCTCAGCCTGCTGATCCGCTACGAAGGCGCACTCACCCGCTCCTACAGCCGAGCCTTCAAACACTTGCAGATCCTCCAATCCGCCCGCACGCGCGTACAACCAAACGAACCCAAGCCCGCCGCGTTGCCCGTAATTACCGCGCCGCCTCGCCACCAAAACTCGCCCCGAAACCCAGCAAAACCCGGCCCGCCCCCCGCAACGTGCGACAATGAAGGTCTCCCCACGCATAAATGTCCAACACCTCCATCCGTAACATCGCTATCGTTGCGCACGTAGACCACGGAAAGACCACCCTGGTCGACGCCATGCTCCGTCAGAGCGGGATTTTCAGAGAAAACGAAGCCGTCACCGAGCGCGTGATGGATTCAAACGACCTCGAGCGCGAACGCGGCATCACCATCCTTGCTAAAGCCACCGGCGTCTATTACCACGACATCAAAATCAACATCATCGACACCCCCGGCCACAGCGATTTCGGCGGCGAAGTCGAGCGCGCCCTGAAAATCGTCGACGGCGTCATGCTCCTCGTCGACGCGAGCGAAGGCCCCTTGCCCCAGACCCGCTACGTCCTGAGCAAGGCCCTCGAAGCCCGCCTCCCGCAGATCGTAGTCGTCAATAAAATCGACCGCCCCGACGCCCGCATCCCCGAAGTCCTCGACGAAATCTACGATCTCTTCATCGATCTCGACGCCACCGAAGACCAGCTCAACTTCCCCGTCATCTACACCAACGGCAAAGAAGGCATCGCGAAATATAAGCCGGATGACGACAGCACCAACCTGCGGCCGCTCTTCGACACCATCCTCGCCAAAACCCCGCCGCCCCCCGGCGACCCCGAAGCTATCTTGCAGCTTTTAGTCGCAAACCTGGATTACAGCGAATACCTGGGACGCCTCGCCATCGGTCGCGTATTCAACGGAACCCTGAGACTAGGCGACGAAGTGTCCATCGCGAAACTAGACGGCTCCTTCCACAAAACCAAAATCACCAAGCTCTACTCCTTCTCCGGACTCAAGCGCATCGACGAAACCATCGGCCGCACCGGCGACATCCTCGCCATCGCCGGAGTAGAAGGCATCACCATCGGCGAAACCATCACCAGCGCCCTCACGCCCAAGCCCCTCGCCCACATCCAGATCGACGAGCCCACCATTGCGATGACGTTCACCATCAACACATCGCCCTTCTCCGGCCGCGAAGGCCAGTTCGTCACCTCCCGCAACCTGCGTGATCGTCTGGATAAAGAACTCCTGACCAACGTGTCGATCCGCGTAGAAGAAGCCGGCGGCCCCGACGCCTTCAAAGTGATGGGCCGTGGCGAACTCCAGCTAGCCATCCTGATCGAAATGATGCGCCGCGAAGGCTTCGAGCTAGCCGTCGGCAAACCCGAAATCCTCACCAAAACCATCGACCACAAACTGTCCGAGCCGCAAGAGCTCCTGGTGATCGATTGCCCCGAAGCCTTCGTCGGCGTAGTGATCGAAAAACTCGGAACGCGCAAAGGCAAGATGACCAAGATGGTGAACCACGGCTCCGGCCGCGTGCGCCTCGAATTCCACATCCCGTCACGCGGTTTAATCGGACTGCGCAGCGAAATGATGACCGACACCAAAGGCACCGCCATCATGAACTCGCTCTTCAGCGGCTACATCGAGTGGCAAGGCGACATTCCCACACGGCCCACCGGTTCGCTCATCGCCGACCGCCCCGGCAAAACCACCGGCTACGCGCTCTTCAACCTGCAAGAACGCGGCGATATGTTCGTCGGCTCTGGCCTGGAAGTCTACGAAGGCATGATCGTCGGCGAAAACGCGCGCGACGCCGATCTTGACGTCAACATTGTCAAGGAAAAGAAGCTCACCAACATGCGCGCCTCGAGCGCCGACGAAGCCATCCGCCTGGTCCCCCCGCGCCTCTTAAATTTGGAGCAAGCCCTCGAATTTATCCGCGACGACGAATTAGTCGAAGTCACCCCCAAGTCCATCCGCCTGCGAAAAAAGGTTCTCAAACAAAATCAGCGTTAATTGTAGAATAAAAAGATCCCTGTTTTCAACAGTTTACATCCCTTAACCTTTCCATTGCTGGCATCCCCGTGCGATACTAGCCTTCAGCCGCCATGAGCCAAGTGAGCGAGGCGACAGCCCGTTATCACAAATTAATCGAAAGTGAACCGTACATTGACCTGGCATGGGCCGAGGCGCTGCAACAGCGCCTGCGCGCCGAAAAGCTAGTCAGCCGGCCCCTGTCACCGGTGCTGCGGCCCCACTTTCTAACCACCCGCGACTATGCCATCCTCGGCAAAGCCGCCGCGACGGTATTTTCCGCCATCGACCGCGCCGAGCAAATGATTCTGGCCACGCCCGCCTTGCTTACGCGCATGCAGTTGCTGCCCGCCGAGCGCATGCTGGCCGCAGTCGAGCCGGGCTATTCCTCGCAAGCCCTCTCCGGTTTGCTCGACGCGAACCTGCACAACGGCTCCACGCATTTCATCGGACACCGCGTGGGCGCGCCTTCGAGCGTCATCTACAGCGACCTGCTGGCCGACATCTATTACGACGCCCCGCCCGTCAAAGAATTCCGCAAGAAACATAAGCTCTCAAAACTCGGCGGCACTAAGGCACTCACGCAGGCGATTCTCAAAGCCTACAAGGAATTCGGCGGCAAAAACAAAAAACCGTCCATCGCGTTCGTCGAAACCCGCGCCCCTTTTCAGCCCGTCGATTCGAGCGAGAACGCCCTGCTAGCCGAACAGCTCCGCCGCGATGGATTTCAGGCGGATGTGGTATCGCCCGAACAGCTCGAATACAAGAACGGCCAGTTGCGCCGCGGCGATATGGTCATCGATATCGTCTACCGCTGCGTGCGCGTGCATGAATTCCTGGTGCGCTTCGACCTCAACCACGCCCTGGTCCGCGCTTATAAAGATCGCGCCGTGTGCATGGTAAACAGCTTCCGGTCTGAGGTAGCCGCCAAGCGCAGCATGTTCGATCTGCTGACCGACGACTCCGTCACCGCCAAGTTCCCCGCCATCGAGCGCAAAGCCATCAAGGATTTCATTCCCTGGACCCGCATGGTGCAAGCCGCCAAGACCACCTATAAGAACCACACCGTGGATCTGCCGGACTTCGTCATGAAGCACCGCAATAAGCTGGTGCTGAAGCCCAACGACGAAACCTCCGATCAGAACACCTTCCGCGGCGCCGAGCTCGACGAACTAGGCTGGGAAAAAGCCCTGCGCCAGGCGATGCGCAGCCCCTACGTAGTGCAGGAAGTAGCCGACCCCGCGCGCGCGGTCTTCCCGCTGTTGCAATACGGCAGCCTGGTGATGAAGGAAATGCAAGTGGAGGTTCACCCGCATTTCTTCGGCGGCAAAATCCACGGCGCCTCGAGTTGGCTGCACGTGGCCGGCTCGTCCGGCTTTTCCACGCTCTCCGGCCTCGCCCCGACATTCCTGCTGGAATCGAAGTAAGCCCGCAGTCGCGTAATCCAAAGTGGCCATTTTGTCTATAATAGACAAAGGAGGCATTTTTGGATTTATGCGCTATGTGACCGCCACAGATGCGAAGCAACAGCTCGCAGCGCTTCTCGACGCCGCCCAGCGCGAACCGGTGGTCATCCGCCGTCAGAAGCGCGATATCGCGGTGATTCTTTCGGCGGAGGAGTACGACCGCTTGCGCGCTTTCAACGTCGCTGAGTTTAACCATTTCTGCGATCGCGTGGCGGGCAAAGCGGCGGCGCGCGGATTGACGGCGAGAAAGCTACAGCAGATTCTTCACGACTGACGCCGAATTCCATGGCGAAACGTGCGCGACGCATCGTGTTCGACACCAATGCGCTCATCAGCCGCCTGCTGCTTCCTCGGTCCGTCCCCGGCCATGCTGTTAGCAAGGCTGTCAACGCAGGCCAATTGCTGGTTTCCGAAGCGACTCTTGGCGAATTGGCCGATGTGCTGGCCCGATCCAAGTTCGCTCCTTACGTCACGATCCAGGACCGGCAGCAGTTCATCCGCTTACTAGGCAGAGTGGCGGAGATGGTGCCCATCACACACACGATTCGAGCCTGCCGCGATCCGAAGGATGACATGTTCCTGGAACTTGCTGTAAATGGCGAAGCCCAGTTCATTGTCACCGCCGATAAGGACCTATTAGTTCTCAACCCGTTTCGTGAGATCCCGATCATTACGCCGGCCCAGTTGTTGAGTTAGCATCCTGCGTGGCGCTCATAGCGTGTCGTCCTTCAGGGTCTCCACACTCACCTTTGCTCTAAGATTCGCCACGCCCGGAGTTCCTCGTTCATCGGCGACGGTGAACGCCACTGCATCGTCGAGCCAGTCGTGCGCGGTGCCATCGGGGTCGTGCGCAGCAAGGGTCAGCGTATAAGGCTGCGGACACAAGTCGCAGAGGAACTGGAAAACGACAGTCATCGTCTCACCCGCAGTCCGCGGACCCACTGTGACGTGTTCGAGCTCGGTATTGGTGCCGTATACTTCAAAGCCGATCTGCGTGCGGATCAGCATGCCGATCACCGGCTCGCTCACCGGCTCGTGGAAGCGAACGGTGGCGCGGACGCTCACGTATTCGCCGCTCTTCCACACGATGGTGGGTTGGCCGTTGGCGCCCAGCGTCTCGATGGAGAGAACTTCGGCGCGTCCGTCGCCGCGCCGCGAGGAGGGCGCGAAGCGCGGCGGTATGGTCTCGCCCCAAGTGCGCACCTGATCGGCCACGAAGCGCCGGTAGCGGGTCATGGTTTCGCGCGGATCGCCTTTGGCGGCGATCTCGCCGGCTTCGAGCCACCACACCTCGTCGCACAGCGTTTCGAGCAGGCGATCCTCGTGCGATGCCAGCAAAACCGTGGTGCCGGCGCGGCGTAAGCGGTCGAGTCCAATGAGTGTCCGGGTGCGTACCAGCGCATCCTGCGTGGCCAGCGCCTGATCGAGCGCCAGCACGTCTGAAGGGGCGAGATTCAGCGGCTCGCCCAGCGCAACCAAGCGCCGCGCGGTTCCCGCTTTCACTTCGCCCTGCTCCGCCTGCATCACGCCGCCGGCCAGCTTGAGCAACTCGGTAACGCCGGAGTTCTTCCCTCCGATCACGCCAATGATCGCCCCCGCAGGTGCGCTGACGGTCACACCATTCAAAGGCCCCGCGGAGACGTTGCGAAATTCAATCGACATTCATCACTAAGGATACGCCACGGGAACAACACCTCAGCCGGAGCCTAACCGGCAGCGACGCTATTGCCGGTGCGCCTTTATTTCCTGAGCGCAGTTCGCCAGTTGACGACGATGTTGACCGGCGACGATGTCGCTTCTTCGAGCGCGGTGTTGATCAGGAAGCGCTGACCGTCGAGGGACACGTCGTAGCGCCACGCAACGCTGGGGCCGCCGCCGGTGCCGCCCAGAATAGTGGTGCGGAACAAGGCTTGCGGAACACCCAACTGAAATGTCGAGGCTCCGGTGACGGGCACCGCCATCAGCGTCGTGTCAGGAGCGAAGTAAAACAGTTCCTTGCCATCGCGTCGCCAACGGGGCTGGCTGCCACCGCCATTCGAGACCGGCCATTTCCCGCCGGAGGACATCGGAAACGGCCGCACATATACTTCCTTGGTTCCCGTCTCATCGGAGGTATAAACCACCCAGCGCCCGTCCGGCGAGAATTGGGCCTGACCCTCGGAAAAAGGCGTGACCAGGTAGGGGACCGGCTTGTGGTCACCCTCCATGGGAAGCACCCATAAATCGAGGCCGGTCCCGTTCCCGCGCTGCGAGAACAACAGGGAACGGCCGTCGTGGGACCAGTCCATGGGCGTCTTGGTTTCGGCTGAATGCAGCAGCAGTTCCGCTTGGCCTGCGCCATTCGCGGGCTTGCGAAAGAGATCCGCCGACTGCCCCCCGCCGGGAGCATAGGCGATCTGGGCGCCATCGGGCGACCAGGTGCCGTTGCCCGCGCCCGCTCCATCGAAGGTAAGCCGCGTGTTAGCGCCGCGCGCCAGATCGAGCAGCCACACCACCCAGGTCCCGCGTTCGTTCACGCGGCCTTCGGCCACTCGCGTTCCATCGGGCGAGAGCGACAACTCGTCGCGCGCGGCAGGCTCGCCCGCGTGCCCGACGACTTTCCCCTGCCGGTCATACCACGTCAACTGGCGGCTGTTACCTCCCGTGACCGCATACGCCAGCAGGCCGTTGGCCGAGACCGAAAACAATCCGGCAAAAGTATCGGCGCTCACGCGGTCGGCAATTTGAGTTGCGCTTCCGGTCAATTCGAGGCGGCCAGCGTCGAACGGCTGGGCGAGCAGCGCCTCGCCCCGTTGAAACAGGAGATAGCCATCTGATGCGCCCGCCGGCGGGGCGTAAATGACTCCGGAAGGACTGGCTAATAAACGCTTCTTATCCTGCTCCGCCGGCTTGGCGTCCAGAGAGCCAAAGTAAATGCCGGTTCTGTCTTCGCTCCCCGCCAGGCGGTAATACAGAAAGTGTTTTCCATCGGGCAGGAAGAAGGGACGGCCCTGTCCCAGTTCAGACATTTGCGGATCGAGCGCGGTAACTACCGACACATCGCCCCCGCCGGCCGGGACCCGCGACAAAGTGCCGTTGGTGCCGTAAAGAATTACGTCCTGAGGGCTCCAGGAAATTCCGGGTGCGGGAGGGGCGTAGGTCGCGAGCGTTTGCGGAGTTCCTCCGGCGATGTCGATCTTCTTGACATTGCCTTGCGCGAGAAAAGCCACATATTGGCTGTCAGGGGACCACGCCACGTCCTGGTTCACGCCCTGGGTTCCGGGCAGCTCCCGCACCTGGAGCGAATCCATCATGCGCACCCACAGGGTGTTGCGTCCGTCCTGACCACGGGCATTGATCACCGCTTTGCGTCCGTCGGGCGACATGGTAAAGGTGTTGAGGGTGGTCTTGGGCGGTGGAAAGATTTCAAACCGCATCTGTTCGAGCGCGGCGGGCTTTTCGCGAAAGTGAATGAAGCCTAGCGCGGCGGTTGCGATCAGCAAGAGTGCAGCTACGGCGGGCCAGAGCCAATTCATTTTTGAGGAGGCCACCGCCACCGGCTGCGCGGAGGGAACGCCGGCCGGGGGCACCTCCTCGAGCAACCTCCAGACATCGCCGATATCGCGCAGACGTTTTCGCGGATCTTTCTGCAGACAATCCGCGAGCAAACGCTGGACGCTGGAGGGCACATCGCTCAAGTCGGGCTGATCGCGGATCACCTTGGCCAGAATTTCGCCGACATCGTCGCCGCCGAAGAGGCGCTTGCCGGTGATCAGCTCATGCAGCACCACGCCGAAAGCGAAGATGTCGGCGCGCTTGTCGGTGTCCTTGCCGCGGGCTTGCTCGGGGGCCATGTAGGAGGCGGTGCCGAGGATCATGCCGGCTTCGGTCATGCCCATGGTCAGCGTGGGCGAATGTTCGGCGCTCGAGCCCGCAGCGGCGGTCACCTTGGCGAGTCCGAAGTCGAGCACTTTTACAGTGCCGTCGGGTTTCAGCTTGATATTGGCGGGTTTGAGGTCGCGGTGCGTGATGCCTCTTTCGTGCGCGGCTTCGAGCGCGTCGGCAATCTGGTGGGCGATGCGGAGAGCGGCGTCGAGAGGCATCGGGCCTTTGGGCGACTCACCCTCGATATACTCCATGACCAGGTAGTTCGGGCCGACATCGTAAATCTGGCAGATATTCGGATGATTGAGCGCGGCGATGGCTTTGGCTTCGCGCTCGAAGCGCTCAGAGAACTGGGCGGCGGAAACCTTGATGGCCACGTCGCGATTCAAGCGCGGATCGCGCGCGCGGTAGACCTCGCCCATGCCGCCCGCGCCGATGGGCGAGAGAATCTCATAGGGTCCCAGGTGGTCGCCGGCGGAAAGGGACATTGCAAATAAGTTTACTCGATCATGAGTCCCTTCAGATATTCACGGCTGGCGTGAGACAGGTCGAAATCAATTGGTTAAGCCCAGACTCTGGGCGGGCATGGTCGCGACGATCGGCGCCAGCGTGTAAGACCCGGAAATGCCGGGAATCCAGGTAATGGCCGGGACACCCGATACCTTCACTTGCAAGCGATAGTCGGCCGTTCCGGAAGTGCCAAGAGTCTGGTAGGTCACCTGGGAGGTCTGCAGCCCCAAAAAACCAGCGCCCCCGCCGGTGGGCGCAGTGGTCGAGTTGTAGACCAGATAATTTTTGATGGCAGTAGCGCTCCAGTTGTTGACCACCGCGCTTCTCGCCGTGATGCGCGCCCGCTCGGTGATAAATTGCTGAATCATTAATATCCGTCCCATGTCCATGATGAAGAGCACCATGCCGAGCACGGTGAGCAGAACCAACGCCGATTCGAGTATGTTGGCGCCCTTCTGATTTTTTCGCCGGCGGTTCTTGCAACTCAATTTCAAAGTCATTTCCTTGTCCTTATTAACCGGCGCTTTAACAACCCGAACAATTGATTTGCCCGTAATACTTAGTGGTCGCCCCGGGCTTATTGGGCAAGGTGAAAGAGGTGAACAACGCATTGATCGTGTAACCGGTGATGTTGACCGTGATATAGCGCGGCATACCGTTCGCATCCGGGTGGTAGTTTACATTCACGTTGCTGGCCGTCAGATTCGGCACCAGCGTCTTGGCGCCGGCGGTTTCATCGCCATAGAGCACCATATTTTTCAGGGTGGTGGTAAAGGCGCTGGTATTGCCCGTGTCGAACGCCAGCCGTGAGCCCAGCGCCGCGGCGTTGGAGGTGGATTCCAGCATGACGTTGTATAAATAGTAGGCGTAGCCGATCTGGTACAAGCCGGAAAACACCATCCACAGAATGGACCAGCCCAAGGCGAACTCCAGCATGGCGTTGCCGCGTTCAGATTTCGATTGTAAGGGTTTCATATTTGCTCGTTTATTGGTAGAGGACATCCGAATACACCTTGGTGCTATCCGTTCCGCCGGAGCTGTTTCCGGTCAGGTTCGCAGGACCGATGTAGGTTGCGCAGATCCCTCCGGAACTTCCTGACTAGGAAGTATCCAGAAGGAAATTCGCGAAGCCAAGCACGGTGGTGTGGGCGTTGTTGCCGTTTCCGCTCCAGGTTGCTCCGATCGCGACCGTAACCACGCGACGCCCATTGCCGGTGCCGGACGCCTTATATTGCGTCCAGGTGGTAGAAACGTCGTCTGTGTCCTGAAGCGCCCGGGTATCGAGGGCGTCGAAGATGGAGGAGCCGCGGTTCCCTGGAACGCCGCCCAGCGTGTCTCCGCTTGAGACCGAGGAGGGGTTGGAGTTGGGATTCGGATAACCCCCGGAAATGATCGCGCTGCGAACGTTGCTATTACTATTCCCTTCACCAATGTCTACGAACCCGTGCTCAGAGGGAGGCGAGCCTGGCACGATGAAACCGGCGTCGCCCGCGCAGGGGCTGTTGCCGTTTTTGGGCCACTTCAGCGAGTATTCGATGCCGGGGGTTAAGCCAAAGTTCGTGAGGTCGGCTTGGGTGTGAGCGTCGGGGGCAAAAGGCAGCAAACCACCGTTTGCGATTGTGTCCCCCGGCGCCTGACCGGCGGTTGCCGATGCGGTGATGGTATAAGCGTTTGAAATTCCCGGAAGCATGGGAAGAAAATTCAAGGGGACGTTCGCCGAAGCAGCGACTTTGATGAACCGGTAAGAATTAGTTGCCGGTGAACTGGCGGTAGTGTAATTGTCGTAGGTGCCTGTGAAGCTGGTGGCGTAACTGGTGGCGACAGTTGAAACGGTGGTGGAGTCAAAGTTGTATTTATTCGGATTGGTGGCGCCACTAGGGCCGGTCAGCGCGGTGGCATTGGCTCCTTGCAGGCCAGTTTGGGTGCCGTCCATCTGTGCCGCGGCAGCAAGGGCGGAGGCATCGGCGAAAGTCTGCAGCTCATTCTTATAAACGAACATCCGGCCGAGGTCAACCGCTAATCCCAGCATTCCAAGCATCACGAACAGCGAAAGGCTGAGCAGGATAAGGCTAAAGCCTCGCTCGGCGCGTTTCCGAATAGGATGCCTGCGGCCGGCGTGGGTAATTATCTCAGCGGTGGGGGCCGGTCTCCCATTGTCAAGCCGCAGACAAAAGCCGTTAGAGTGCGCCCGCCGAAAAGGGGCGCTATCCCCCTTCGGCGTGCATTTACAGACAAGCGGTGGCCCAAGGGGCCGCGGCTCAGGAAGCCTAATCATTTTTCCTCCGATGAAACTTGAAATAAGCTTACCCGTTGAAGCGTTGGTGAGCCATTAGTCATGTGCAGGCAAGTTGGTACTTTTGTGTCCCTAGTAATGGCACCAGAAAACTCCTAGTACTATGCAACAGTCGATGCCAGTGTAAGGCGGCTTACGTCGCGGGGTAAAAACATCGGGTGCTCGCGTTCGAGGCGCTCAGTCTTCACGTCCACGTCGCAACTCAAAGGTTTAGGCGCTTTGGCACACGTAAAGTGGAGGAGACGACTTGCCGATGGTATGGGTCGTACTTCTATACTAGAAAAAGTGCAAGACGCCGGGTGCCCGGCAGGAGAATTCGTGCAATCAAAACAAATTACATCATTACTATTTGCCGCAGCTGCGTCTGTCTGGATGGCGGGAGCGGCTAGGGCGCAGACTTTGACGGTGACCTACCCGTCGGCCACCGCAGTGACGCCGCCGCTTTCGCAGTTGCCGGACGGCCCCAGGCCGCAAGGGAACACGGAACACATGCATCACCCGGTTCCTTCACACGCGGGTAAGGGCGGTGGGCAGGATACGGCGGTGCAAGGCTCTGCGGGGGCGCTGATCGCGGCTACCGGAGGGACCAGCTTCGATGGCCCGGGCGCAAACGGCTATGCTCCTTCGGATAACAATATGGCGGTGGGACCGAACCACATTTTCGCGGCGGTAAATTCGGTTTATCAGATCTTCAATAAGACCGGCGGATCGCTGCTGGGACCGAAGACTCTGAGTTCACTGTGGACGGGTGTTGGGGGTGGATGCGCGAGCGCCAACGCGGGAGACGTGGTGGTGCAGTACGACAAGCTGGCCGACCGCTGGATACTCACCCAGTTATCCTCGCTTTCGAGCCCCTATGGGGAATGCATTGCGGTTTCAAAGACCAGTGACCCGACCGGGGCTTATAACGTTTACTACTACACGTTCAACTCAAACCTGCCGGACTATCCGAAATTTGGAGTGTGGCCCACGGCGACCAATGGGGCGTATCTGGCCACTTATAATCAGTTCGCCAATGGCTCGAGTTTCGCCGGCGCGGCGCTGTGCGCTTACGACCGGACCAAGATGCTGGCCGGGAACGCCAGTCCGGGGCAAATCTGCTTCACGCTTGCCAACGATGGGAACTATCTGCCGGCCGATCTGGATGGCTCGACGCCGCCCGCAGACGGGACGCCCGGATCGTTTCTGACCTACGAGACGCTTAGCAGCCTGCGCATCTGGCAGCTCACGCCCAATTTTGCGACGCCTGCATCCTCGACGCTGACGCAGGCGACTCCGGACCTGGCGGTGACTGCGTTTACCGAACTGTGCGGCGGCGGCACCTGCGTGCCGCAATCGGGAACCAGCAACCAGCTCGATTCTCTGGCGGACCGGCCGATGTACCGGCTGGCTTATCGCAACTTCGGCGACCATCAGGCGCTGGTGTTCAATCATTCGGTTACGGCCGGGCCGCGCTGGTACGAACTGCGCGCGGGTTCGGGCGCAGCGGCTGCATTCAGCGTTTATCAGCAGGGGACTTTTGCGCCGGATGCGACTTATCGATGGATGGGCAGCGCTGCGATGGATCAGGCGGGCGACTTGGCTTTGGGGTATAGCGCGTCGAGCGGCAGCGTTCACCCGGCGGTCCGCTATAGCGGCCGGGTTCCCGGCGATCCGCTTAACACTCTCGAAAGCGAACTCAGCATCATCGAAGGCACGGGCTCGCAGACCAACGGGCTGCACCGCTGGGGCGACTACAGCTCTTTGCGCATCGATCCGTCGGACGATTGTACTTTCTGGTATATCAACGAGTATCTGAAAGCGGATGGCGCGTTTAACTGGAGCACACGCGTCGGTTCGTTTAAGTTCACAGGATGCGGGACTGCTGCGTCGCCGGATTTTTCGGTCTCCGCCAACCCGTCCCAGGTGAGCGTCACGCAGGGCAACGCGGCTAGTTCCACTATCACGGTGGCTTCGTCGGCGGGATATAGCAAAGCGGTAACTTTGTCGGTGCCGAATTGCCCCAGCAGCGCGCTTTGTAGCTTTGCATCGAATCCGGTTACCCCGCTCGCAAATGGATCCGGAACCTCCGCTCTTTCGATCACCGGCTTGCGGCCGGGAACTTATTCGCTGACGATTCAAGGCAACGATGGAACCGTCACACGTACTACTTCGCTGTCGGTGACCGTAAATGCCGCCGCCGGGGACTTCTCGATCGCGGCGCCTGCATCGGTTACGGTAAACCGCAGGTCGAGCAATTCCGTCACTGTAACGTTGACTGCTATCGGAGCCAACAGCTCGGTTAATCTAAGTATTTCTGGGTTGCCTTCCAGAGTCTCGGCGGCGTTTGCGCCGAACCCGGCGACTGCCACCGGCAGTTCCACACTGACTATTTCGGCGACCAAGAATGCTGCGCCAGGGACGTACTCATTAACCATTACAGGCTCTAATGGCAGCGCTACGCACACTGCTCCGTTGAGTTTGACGATTCAATAACGCTGGGGGAATTGCCGCTACTTCTTGGTCCACTCACCGAGCCAATCGAGGACGGTGTGGTACCACAGCAGGCTGTTCTGCGGTTTTAGAACCCAGTGGCCTTCGTCGGGGAAGAGCAGGAGTTTCGACGGCACCTTCTGTTGCTGCAGCACGGTGAAGAGTTGCAGGCCCTGGCCGGTGACGTCGCGAAAGTCCTGCTCGCCGTGAATCACCAGCGTGGGGGTTTTGAACTCGCGGGCGTAGGTAGCCGGCGAAAACTTCTCGTAGAGATCGGGATTGTCGGCGGGGGTTCCCTTCATTTCCCAGAGTGGGAACCACTGCTCCTCGGTTTCGCGCGCCCAACTGGCGAGATCGAAGACGCCGCCATGCGACACGATGGCCTTGAAGCGGTTGGTGTGGCCGTTCATCCAGTTCACCATGTAACCGCCGTAAGACGCTCCGGCCACGGCCATGCGGGTGTTATCTATATAAGGTTGCGCGCCGACGGCGTCGACCACCGCCATGATGTCGTCGAAGGGTTTGCCGCCCCAGTCACCGTTGATCTCATCGATGAATTTCTGGCCGTAGCCGGTCGAGCCGCGCGGGTTCGGCTGCACTACGACGAAGCCGGCGGAGGCGAACACCTGGGCGTTCCAGCGGTAGGTCCACGATTCACCCCAGGCTCCTTGCGGGCCGCCGTGAATGAGAAATACCACCGGGTATTTGCGTGCGGGAGTGAAGTCGGGGGGCTTGGTGATGAAGGAATGCACGCGTGACCTGTCAGGGGTATCGACCCACATTTCTTCGAGCGGGGTGAGCGTGGCCGAGGCCAGCAGCGCGTCGTTCGTGTGGGTGAGCGGGATGCCGGCGCCGCCAGCCGAGGTCGCGCGGAAAATCTCCAGGGGACGCGAGCCGCTTTCTTCGGTATAGATCATGGTGCGGCCGTCGGCGGTGAACTGCACGTCGTCGAGACTCGATTGGCCGCTGATGATGCTGCGCACGCCGCCGCCGGTGGCCGAGATCATTTGGAGGCTGGTGCGGCCGCGGTCTTCGGTGGTAAAGAACAGGCGCGTCGAATCGGGGGACCAGGTGAAGCTTTCGACCCAGCGATCGAGCGACTCGGTCAGATTCGCGGTATGGCCGGAGGCGAGTTCGAGCACCAGCAGACGCCAGCGGTCGCTTTCATACCCGGCGCGGGGCTGCGAGCGGAATGCGAGATACTTTCCGTCGGGTGAATAGAGAGGGCTGTCGTCGGCGCCGGGGCCGGCGGTGATTTTACGGGCGTCGCCGCCGTCGATGGGGACCGTGTAAATATCGGAGTTGGTGCTGGCGGCGGGCACGGGGTCGAGGTTGACGACGAAGGCGAGCTCCTGCGAATCGGGCGAAATCGCGTAGCCATCGGGGCCGCCGAGCGAGAACGGCGGCACGTCATACTTGCCGGGCGTGAGGTCCTTGACGCCGGTGCCGTCGGTTGATGCGACCAGCAGGTGCTGGCGGCGGCGGGTTTGCCATTCGGTCCAATGACGGTAGAGCAGAGAAGTGTAGATGCGGGCTTTCGAAGGCGATTTGGCGTCGTAGTCCAGGTTTCTCTGATTACAGTTATTGTCGGCGCCGCACTCGGGATAGACGTTCGACTGGAACACAATCTTTTTTCCGTCGGGCGAGACCAGCAGGCCGCCGGCTTCGGTGGCGAGGCGGGTGATCAAGCGCGGGTGCTCGCCGTCGGCATCCATCACCCACACCTGCGACGATCCGCTGCGGCTGGAGATGAAGTAGATCTGTTTTGAATCCGGCGACCAACGCGGGCGCTGGTTATCGTCTCCATCGTGCGTCAGCAAGCGGGGGGCGCCGTTGTTTACCGGAACGACGTAGATCTGTCTATTTAGTTTGTTGTTGGAGAGGTCGGGCGTGGCCACGGTGTAGGCCACCAGTTTGCCGTCTGGCGAGAGCGCGGGTTCGCCGATGCGCTGGATGCGCAGCAGGGTTTCGACGTCGAAAGGGCGCTTCTGGGCGAAGGACGCGGGGGCGCAAAGGAGTGCTGCGCAGAGAAGCATGGAGGGAGGGCGGATCAAACTACGAATAACTCCTCCACGCGGGCGGAAAATCCGGGCAGTAGCGCGGCGTCTTCTAGCAGGTCGCCCGCAACCAGGATGGCGGGATGGGAGGTGGCGCTATAGACGTGAATCTCGCGCATGGCGGTAACGAAAATCCACACGGCGTGGGAGCCGGCGTCGAGATATTGCCGGGTCTTGCGGGCTAATTCGTCGAAGGTATTCGAAGGCGAAGTGATCTCGATGGCCAGCGCGGGGGAGAAGGGCTGGATGGGGCGCTCCGGTTCCAGCAGGGGAAGTTGCGATGGAGCGATCAGCGCCAGGTCGGGGGCGCGAACGGTATCGTCGCTTAGACGAAACCATTGTTCGGCTACCACTTCGCCCGGGTCCTTTTGAGCGTCCAGATGATTCATCAATCGCTGCATCAGACGGTCGCGAATGCGGTTGTGTAAATAGGTTGCGGAAGACACCTCGACCAGTTCTCCTTGGTCGAGCTCGTAGGAGACGTCGCCGGTCTCCGGGAGCCGCTCGAGGTGTTCGACGGTCAACAGCGTCTTTGCGCCCATGCTTGAATTCTACTATCTTCCGGTCGCGGGGGGCCGCGAGGCCATGTAATCGCCGAGCCAGCGCAGGGCTTCTTCCGGCGTCGAAAAAGCGCCGTCGGCTTGCGCTTCGTAAGCGGCGTGGGTCACTTCGCCGATGTGGACGCCGGGGAGATCGTCGAAATAGGGGAGCACGTGGCGTCCCAGGATCAGCGGCGGCTGGGGGCGCGATTCGACGGCTTCGGATTCGGCGGCGTCTAGAATACGCGCGGCGGCGGGAGGCAACCCGGGTTCGAGCGGCGGGCGGCCGGAGGCGTCGGCTTCTATCAAGCGGACCAGTTGTGCGATAGAGGCCGGAGCAAGACGCATCGCTAGACGGCGCACGGCTCGCGGTGAGACTTCGCGGCCGATGCTGTGATGCGCCAGATGATTTTCGACTAGCGGGACTACTTGGTCGACAATGGCGCTCTTGATGCCGATGCGTTCGAGGAAGGCGCGCGCGAGAGGGCCGCCGGCGGGTTCGTGTCCCCAGGAAGTCCAGCGGGTGCGGCCTTCGCGCTCGCGGAGCTCGGTTGTCGCGGGCTTGGCGAAGTCGTGGGCGAGTGAGGCGAACAATAGCACGGCGCGGTCGTCGGCGGGGAGCGCGTCGCGTGCGGCAATGCGCGCGGCGTGATTCAAGACGTGCATGGTGTGGATGCCGACGTCGCCTTCGGGGTGCCACTCGGGGTCCTGTGGCACGCCGAAGAGATTTTCGATTTCGGCGAAGTGCGCGATCCAGCCGGTGGCTTTGAGATATTCGCCGATGCGGCCGGGGTGTGTGCTTTTGACGGCCCACTTCATGAATTCTTCGGCCACTCGTTCGCGCGCCAGGGTCGCGTATTGGTTCGCGATGGAGCGGGACATGGCGGCGGTCGACGGGTCGATGGTGAGATTGAAGCGGCAGGCGAACTGCATCCCGCGCAGGACGCGCAAGGGGTCTTCGGCAAAGGCATCGCTGGTGGCGCGCAGGATGCCGTGGTTAAGATCGACTTGGCCGCCGAAGAAGTCCCACACATCGCCGGTGAGCGGATCGAAACTCATGGCGTTGATGGTGAAGTCGCGGCGGGACGCGGCTTGGCGCGGCGTTATGGACGGATCAAATTGGGTTTGGAAATCGCGATGGGCGGGGCCGGTTTTACTGTCGCGGCGGGGGACGCTGAAGTCGCATGTGTCGAAGCCGAACCCGGAAAATTTCACGACGCCGAAACTCTTGCCTACCAGATCCACGCGGCCGCGGGTAGCCAGAAATGCGGCCAGATCATCGTAAGAAATACCGTAGACTTCGATATCGAAATCTTTGGGATCGAGGCCCAGCAGGGCATCGCGCACCGATCCGCCCACCACTACTGCCACAAAGCCCGACGCGTGCAGCTCGCGCACGATGGTTTCGAGCGCAACTGGTAGTGGAAGCACCATCCTGGTTAAGATTGTACTTGGTAGACATTCACAGTCACGTGTTATACGGCATGGACGACGGCTCGAAAACGCTCGAGCAGTCGATAGAAATGCTGCAAATGGCGGCGGCGGCGGGGACTACGGAGCTGGTGTGCACGCCACATGCGAATCGCGATTTCAAGTTCGAGCCGCTGGTGATTCGGGAGCGCTTGAAGGAGCTCGAAGAAGGCATCGCCGGTGCGGTGCGGCTTTATACGGGGTGCGATTTCCATTTGAGCTACGAGAATATTCAGGATGCGATTACGCATCCGCGCAAGTACACCATTAATCAGGATCGCTACCTGCTGGTGGAATTTTCCGAACTCATGGTGTTCCGCAATACCGGCGAGATTTTTGGGCGGCTGCAGGAGGCGGGAATGATGCCGATCATTACGCATCCGGAGCGAAATCACCTCCTGCAAATGCGCCTGGAGGAGATTGCGCTGTGGGTCGAGGCCGGGGCGTACGTGCAGGTGACCGGGCAGAGCCTGCTCGGCGGCTTTGGAAAGAAGGCGGCGGAGTGCGCGCGCACGCTGCTCGACCGGCGTCTGGTGCACTTCATCGCGAGCGATGGGCATGACCTGAAGTACCGGCCTCCCACCATGAATGAAGCGCACGCCTGGCTCGTGAAGAACTACGGGCAAGGGGTGGCGGATGCGCTGTGCATCGACAATCCGCGCGCGACGCTCGACGGGCATGCGGTGCATCTGCCGTATATGGAAATGGAGAATCGGGGGAAGAAATGGTATCAGATCTGGCGGTAAAGTAGACTAACGGGTAACTTATGAAGCTTGCCTTCGAGCTTGAGCTTCCAGACGGCGCGGTGGACCAAATGGCCGAAGCTGAACTTGTACGTTCGGTCAAAGAACAAACCGTGCTAAAGCTTTACTCTGAAGAGCGGGTAACTACCGGCGAAGCGGCAGAGATGCTGGGGTTAACGCGGATCGAGTTCCTCGAACTCCTGGGGCGGAGCGGCGTCGGTTTTCAAGTGGAGATCGACGTCGAAGACTTGCAGATGCTCCGGCGTTGGCGTGAGGATGGCGCCGAGGGCGGGCGGTGAGTGCAGTTGTTTCCGACAGCAGCCATCACTTGCCCATCCTTTCTTCAACTTCCATCGTGGGGCCGCTGGCCGAATGTTTTTCATACATTGGCTTCATTTTCTTGCCTAAACCGCCACCCATTTAGGACACCACTGCATACGCAATGAATCCAAGGCAAGAATCGGAAACACTCATGAATGCAATGCTGCCCCTTGCAGAAAAGATGCTGAGGCAGTATGGAGAGTTCTATCCGTACGGCGGCTATATGAAGGCGGACGGAGCCATTGTGGAAGTGGGTGCAACCGTGCCCGATACAGATCGGCCAAAATCTAAAGATTTAATTTACATCTTGCGTAATTCCCTTCAAGATGCCGCACAACGGAACGAGTGCAAGGTTGTTGCAATGGTATTCGATGTGACAGTGACGTTGCCGAATTCCAATCGCAAGAGCGATGCTATTCAGGTTTCTGTTGAACATTCAAATCACTATTCTGTGGAAGTCTTTTTCCCGTACCAACTCATTGAGAACGATTTGGTTTATGGAGAGACATTTGCTCAATCGGGCAAGATTGAGGTCTTTGGCAGAGCTAGTTAAGGAGCGTTTGGTCACACGTCACCGCCCGGATGCGCTGCGCATCGACAATCCGCGCGCGACGCTCGACGGGCATGCGGTGCATTTGCCGTATATGGAAGGAAGTGGTATCAGATCTGGCGGTGATAGCGTCCCAAATAATTGGTGTTAAGGTGAGATTGTGACGGCAGAGCAATGGTCGCGGCTGGATCAAATCGTGTGGGTCGATCCCGGCCGCATGAGTGGGACTGTTTGTTTTCGCGGCACTCGCGTGCCCGTCGAAACGCTGATCGACCACATCGAGGGAAACGCGACGCTCGATCAGTTTCTCGCCGGGTTCCCGTCCGTAAGCCGTGAACAGGCCATTCAATTTATTGAGCTAGCCAAAGAATCGCTGCTCGCGTGCGTATCCTCTTAGACGAATGTGTTCACGCCGGCGTGCGTGTTGCATTCCTGGTCATTCTGTTTCGACCGTGAGTGAAGCTGGTTGGCGAAGCAGTAAAGACAACACTTTCCTGGGCCTTGCCGAACGCGAGTTCGACGTCTTCGTGACTATAGACCGCAAACTTGAACATCAAATCGACCTGCGCAGGTTCGCGCTGGCCTTTGTCATGGTTCGCGTGACCAGCAACACCCTCGCCGCGTATCTTCCGAGCTTTGATCGGCTGCGGCAAGCGGTGGAGACAGTGCGCAAGGGCGAAGTGATTCATCTGGATGCTCGCCCGCGCCATTAGCGCAATCCTCCCGAACCTATTCCCCGATTTCCCCTAAGTGCTGCTGAGACGAATTCGTCCCGATAGGCACAAATTGAGGTACGAATCGTTTTGAGAAAGGCTCCCCGCTGGGACTCACAATGCGCGAGCTGTGCCCATGGTACGCACTTAGCGTGAAACATCAACATGAACGGGCGGTGCGATTGGCGCTTGAATTCAATGGGTTCGAGGCGCTGGCGCCCACCTATCGCGCGCGCCGGCGCTGGTCGGATCGGGTGAAGGAAGTAGACCTGCCGTTGTTTGCGGGATACGTGTTTTGCCGGTTTGCATTTTCTGAGCGGGTGCGGGTGATGGATGCACCTGGTGTGGCGAAAGTGGTCGAGTTTGGGGGCACTCCGGCGGAGGTTTCTGAGGCGGAGGTTGCGGCGATCCGGGCTGTGATGGATTCGAGGTTGCCGGTGCGTCCGTGGCCCTATCTGAAGTTGGGGGACCGGGTGCGCGTGGAGCATGGACCGCTGCGAGGGCTTGAAGGCACCCTGCTGCGGGAAGTGGTGCGGGAGCGATGGCAATTGGTGATTGGCGTCGAGATGCTACAGCGGTCGCTCGCGGTGGAGTTGGAACCGGAAATGGTGGCGGCGGTATGAGGATGATTGTTGCGGTCATCATATTGGCTCTGCGACTGATGGCGCAGACGGAACCGGCTTCGGCGAATCTGCCGGCCCAAGCTATCGGACCCATGGATTTGCTCGCGATCTCGGTTTACGGCGCGCCGGAGCTCACGCGATCCGTGCGGGTGAGCGACGAGGGACAGATCCGCCTGCCGATGGTGCGCCGGAAGATCGACGTGGGAGGTCGCATGCCGGTCGAAGTGGAGGAGCGGATCGCGGCGGCGCTGATCGAGGAAGACATTCTGGTGGATCCTGCGGTTAGCGTTACCATCGCGGAGTATCATAGCCGGCCCATCAGCGTGGCCGGGGCGGTGAAAGCGCCGCTCACGTTTCAGGCAGTGGGCAAAACTACGCTGCTCGAAGCCCTGACCCGCGCTCAGGGATTAAGTGAAGATGCGGGTCCGGAGATTCTGTTGACGCGGCCCGCGGCGGGGGGCGTCTCGCTGCCGGTGGAGCGCATACCTGTAAAGAAATTAATCGATGCCGCGGACCCTTCGTTCAACGTGGCGCTGGCAGGGGGCGAAGAAGTGCGCGTGCCCCAGGCGGGACGCGTGTTCGTGGCGGGAAACGTCAAGCATCCGGGGGGATTTCGTATTGATAACGGAGGCGAGACTACGGTGCTGAAGGCGATTGCCCTGGCCGAAGGGCTGGCGCCTTTCGCGACTAAAACCGCCTATATTTTCCGGGCCGGCGGGGAAGCAGGGCGTGCGGAGATCGCGATTGAGTTGGCCAAAATCATGGACCGCAAAGCGCAGGACGTGGCGCTGGCGGCGAACGACATCCTTTATATACCCGATAACCGCACGCGGCGCACTACCATGAGTGCGATCGAGAAGGCCATTGGTTTCGCGGCCGGCACTGCTTCGGGCGCTTTGATTTTGGGACTGAATCATTGATGAATCGCAATGAGTCCGAGAGGCTGCCGGTGGTGGCGGATATGCAACGAGGGGTGTTGCCTTATTATCTGGCGCCTCCTTACCAGGGCGGAGAGGAGGAGGCTGAGGAGACTAAGCTTCCGCTTTCGCAATATCTGTGGATTCTGAAGCGTCATCGCTGGCGGATCGGCGGATTTGTGGCAGCTGCGATGCTTGGGACGCTGCTGGTCTCGGCGCGGCTGACGCCGATTTACGAATCGACAGCCACGGTGGATATCGACCGCCAGTCGCCCGCAGGTGTGGTGGGCGAGGAGGCGGCGCGCAGTGCGCTCAACGACGCCGACCAGTTTATGGCGACGCAGATTAAGCTGGTCGAATCCGACTCAGTACTGCGTCCTGTCGATCAGCGGTTCGAATTGCGCAGGCTGGAGGGGCAGTCGGCGGCGCTGTCACCGCGCGGGGAGGCGGCTCCGGTGACGCTGAAGCAATTGAAGGTAGCGCGTCCGCCGAACACTTATTTGATGCAGATCGGCTACCGTTCGGCCAATCCGCAGCTGGCGGCCGATGCGGCCAACGCCATTACGGAATCTTATCTCGAGCACCGCTATGAGATCCGCTTGCGCAGTTCGGCGGGCGTCGCCAGCTTCATGGAGCGGCAAATCGAAGAGCTGAAGGCCAAGATGGAGCGGTCGAGTCACGCATTGAACGGGTTTGAGCGGGAGCTCAACGTCATCAACCCGGAAGAGAAGACCAATATCCTGTCGGCGCGGCTGTTGCAACTCAATACGGAATTCACCAACGCACAAACCGAACGCTTGAAACAGGAGGCGGGGTATCAATCGGTGAGTGGAGGATCGTTTGAAGCGGCGCTGGCGGCACAGCAGGGCGAGGCGTTGCGGAAACTCGCCGATCATCGCAACGACGCGGCCGAGCACTTTGCGGAGATCCAGTCGCATTATGGTTCGAACCATCCGGAATATCGTAAGGCGCGAGCGCAGTTGGACCAGGTGGAGGCGTCGATCGCGGCTACGCGGAAGCAAATCGTCGATCGCGTCGAGATCGGCTACCGCGAAGCGCAACGGCGGGAGGCCATGGTGGGCGACGCGGTGACGGCCGCCAAAGCGGAGTTTGACCGGATGAATGCGAGGTCCTTCGAATACCAGGCGCTGAAGCGCGAAGCTGACGCGGACAAAAATCTTTACGAGCAACTGGTGCGCAAGATCCGGGAAGCGGGGATTAATGCGGGGTTTCAGAACAGTTCCATCCGCATCGCCGACGCCGCGCGGCCGGCGCTGAGGCCGGTATATCCCAATCACATCTTGAATGTTCTCTTGGCGGGTTTGTTGTCGGCGCTCGCGGCGGTGGGGGCGGCGGTGGTGGGCGACCTGTTGGATAAAACGGTGCGCGATCCCGAGCAGGTGGCGCGCACTCTGCGGACTGAGGTGATCGGCAGTTTGCCGCTGATGAAAGACCGGCGCGCGGGTGCGCTTGCGGGGCTGAAGGATGGGGGCGGGGGCGGGCGCGATGAGCAGGACTTGTCGGGATTCCGGGAATCCGTGCGCACGCTGCGCAATTCCATTCTGCTCGGCAACTTCGACTGCCACTACCGTTCGCTGCTGGTGACCAGCGCGGCTCCGGGCGACGGCAAGACCACTACGGCGGCCAACTTGGCTGCCGCACACTCCGAACAAGGGCAACGCACGCTGCTGATCGACGGCGATCTGCGGCGTCCCAGCGTGCACCGTAATTTCAACCTGCCGGGGGTGGTGGGATTATCGAACGCGCTCTTGGGGGAAATCGCCTGGCGCGATGCTCTGATCCAGACGGAAGCGCTGCCACATCTGTTTATTTTGCCGGCGGGGCCGCCGTCGAGGCGCGCTTCGGATCTGGTGGGGCGGGGGCTGATCGAGTTGCTCAAAGAAGCGTCGTCGGAATATGACCTGGTGATTCTGGACGCTCCGCCGCTACTGGGTTTTGCCGAGCCCCTGCAAATGGCGACGGCGGTAGATGGAGTAGTGGTGGTGGCGCGCGCGGCGCGCACCAGCCGCAAGGCGGTGGCGAGCGTGCTGGCGACGCTCACCCGGTTGCGGGCGAAGGTGGTCGGGTTAGTGCTTAACGAAGTGCATAAGGAACTGAGCGACAGCTATTACTATTACGGGCACTATCGTTCCTACTATCGCCCGCGGGAAGAAGAGCGAGCCGGGTCTTCATGAGCGCGGACGCAAACATAGTGTTGGGCGTCCACGACGGGCATAACGCTGCGGTGGCGCTGGTGCGGAACGGGCGCGTCGAATTCGCACTGCAGGAGGAGCGGATCACTCGTGTGAAGAATCAGGGCGATGTCCCTGCGAACGCCCTGAAGGCAGCGGTGGCCGGGGGAGCGGGAAGCAACGTGCGCGTGGCGCTGAACGGTCGTTATATGAATTACGGCCAGTGGCGGCGGGAGGACATTCTCGAGGACTATGGCCGCTCTTCCGGGTTCTCGAGCAGGATCAAGCAGCCCTTCAAAGGCACGCTGCTCGACCGGGTGTACCAGCGGCGGAAAGCGGTGTTGCGCGAGGAGCGGTTTGGCGAGTTGGGCATCGGCCGCGAGCGCCTGGCGACGGTGGAACATCATCTGGCGCATGCTTCGGCCGCTTACTACACCTGTCCCTGGCCGGACGAGCCGGTGCTGGTGCTTACCTGCGATGGCTCGGGGGATCGTTTATCGGCCACGGTCAGTGTCGGCGAGCGCGGAGATTTGCGGCGTATCGCGGAGATCCCGGAGCAGGATTCGATCGGGCGGCTGTACGCTCTGGTGACGCACTACCTGGGCATGGCTCCGCTAGAGCACGAATACAAAGTGATGGGGCTCGCGCCTTATGTCCCCGCGGAGGGCAAGATCGCTGGCGCGGCGGAGATGTTTGAGAAACTCTTCGAATTCACTCGCGATCCGCTGGTGTGGCGGCGGCGGCGAGGAGTGCCTTCGATGTACTCGGCGGGCGCGTTCCTGGAAAACTTGCTGGGCGGGCGGCGCTTCGACCTGATTGCGGCGGGGGTGCAGCGGTTTATCGAAAACTGGCTGGTTACCTGGACGCGCAATGCCATTCGCGAAACCGGGATTCGGAAAGTGGCCTGCAGCGGAGGCGTCTTCATGAACGTCAAAGCGAATTTGCGATTGCTGGAGATGCCGGAGCTGGAAGAAATGTATGTTTTCCCTTCCTGCGGGGATGAATCGAACAGCATCGGCGCGGCGTTGCGTCTGGCGTCGCAAATGGGGGACGCCCCAGCGGGACCGTTGGGGCCAATCTATTATGGCGAGCCAATCACCGACGGGGAGGTCGAGACGGCGCTCACCAGCGCCGCGAGAGGCGGGCGATTCCGCAGTTTTTATCTGAGCGACATCGAGCGCAAGACGGCGGAGAAACTGGCGCAGGGAAAAATCGTGGCACGCGCGCAGGGCAGGGCGGAGTTCGGGGCGCGGGCGCTGGGCAATCGCTCGATTCTGGCGCGGGCCGATTCGCCCTCGGCGGTGCGTGTGATCAACGAAATGGTAAAGAGCCGGGATTTCTGGATGCCGTTTGCGCCTTCGGTGCTGGCGGAGCGGGCTGACGAGTATTACGCGAAGCCGAAGCCGGTGGCGTCTCCGCATATGATGTTTGCGTTCCGGTCGCGGCCGGAGAAGCGCGCGGCTTTCCCGGCGGCGCAGCATCCTTACGATTCGACGACGCGTCCGCAGGAAGTGACGGCGGCGCACAATCCGGACTACTACCGCCTGTTGAAAGAGTTCGAAGCGCGCACGGGCGAAGGTATCCTGCTGAATACTTCGTTCAACCTGCACGGCGAGCCGATGGTGTACCGGGCGCGCGATGCGGTCGACGTATTCCTGCGCAGCGGCCTTGAATACATGGCGCTGGGCAATTGGTGGGTGGAAAAGGTCGCGAAGAGAGCATGAGTAGCGCAGCGCGGTTCTTCATGCATCCCGAGGGACGGGTTGAATCGAGCGATATCGGGCCGGGAACGCGGGTGTGGGCTTTCGCCCACATTCTGGAGGGCGCGCGCATCGGGGCCGATTGCAATATCTGCGACCACACTTTCATAGAGGGCGGCGCGGTAGTGGGCGATCGCGTGACTATCAAATGCGGCGTGCAGCTATGGAACGGCGTGACGCTCGAAGACGATGTGTTTGTCGGACCCAACGCCACTTTCACCAACGATCCGTTGCCGCGGAGCCGGCGGGCGCCCGCCGAATACGCCCGCACCTTAGTAAAGCGGGGCGCGTCGATTGGAGCTAATGCGACTCTGCTCCCCGGCATTACGGTGGGCGCGGGGGCGATGGTGGGCGCGGGGGCGGTAGTCACGCGGGATGTTCCGCCGCGCGCCATTGTGGTGGGGAATCCGGCGGCGGTCAGCGGTTTTGTGAACGATGTAAATGAAGGAATCGAGCCGCGTGAGCCCAGGGCACCGGCCGCTTCTTGGGGGAAGACGCCCTTGATTGCGGGCGCCGGACTCTACGAATTGCCGCGCGTCACCGATGGGCGGGGGCATCTGTCGTTTGCCGAGACCAACCACTCGCTGCCCTTTCCGGTAGTGCGCTACTTTCTGGTGTTCGGGGTGCCGAGCCGGGAGATCCGCGGCGAGCACGCGCACCGCACGCTCGATCAGTTTCTGGTGTGTGTGCATGGGAATTGCTCGGTGCGCCTGTTTGACGGCGACGCGAGCGAAGAGATTCTGCTCAACCGGCCGGACCTGGGACTGCACGTGCCGCCGCTGGTGTGGACCACCGAATACAAGTATTCGCCGGATGCGGTGCTGCTGGTGCTGGCGTCCGATGTTTATCGCGAGGAGGATTACATCCGCGAGGTGGATGAATACCTGGCGTTGAAGGGAGAAGTGCATGATCCCGTTTCTTGATCTGCGGGAGGCGAGCGCGGAGTTGGGGCCGGAAATGGAGCGGGCGATCGAGCGGGTGGTGCAGTCGGGGCGGTACATTCTGGGCCCGGAGGTGGAGGCTTTTGAGGAGGAATTCGCCGGCTATTGCGGGATGCGTTATTGCGTGGGAACCGGCAATGGCCTGGATGCGTTGACGCTGCTGCTGCGGGGGTTCGGGATCGGCGTGGGCGATGACGTGATTGTGCCGTCGAACACTTATATTGCAACCTGGCTCGCGGTATCGGCGGTGGGCGCGGGGGTGGTACCGGTAGAACCGGACCCGGTCACTTACAATCTCGACCCGGAGCGGGTGGAAGCGGCGATCGGTCCGCGGACTCGCGCGATTGTCGCGGTGCATTTGTTTGGGCAGAGGGCGGCCATGGAAACGCTCGGCGCGATAGCGCGACGGCGGGGCGTGGCGTTGGTGGCGGATGCGGCGCAGGCTCACGGGGCGGATTTGGGCGGCTATTCTTCGGCATTCAGTTTTTATCCCAGCAAGAATCTGGGGGCGCTTGGCGACGGTGGCGCCGTGGTTACCGACGACGGGGCGCTGGCGGGACGCATCCGGCAACTGGCGAACTATGGGGCGCGCGAGAAATACCTGCATGAAGTGAGGGGAGTGAACTCGCGCCTGGATCCATTGCAGGCTGCCGTGCTGCGCGTCAAGCTCAAGCATCTGGACCAGTGGAATCTGCGAAGACTGCGGATTGCGGCGCGCTACCTGGATCAACTGGACGGAATTCCGGGTCTGGTGTTGCCCGGCGTAGACGATGGCGGCGACTCGGTGTGGCATATTTTCGCGGTCCGGCATCCGCAGCGCGATTGGCTGGCGCGCCGGCTGCGCGAGAAGGGGATCGGCACGATGATCCACTATCCGGTGCCGCCGCATCTTTCCGGAGCGTATCGCGATGCGGGGTTCGGGCGGGGCTCGTTTCCGATCGCCGAAGAGATGGCTGAGGAGGAACTGAGCTTGCCGCTCCATCCGCATCTCACTGGGAAACAGGTGGACGAAATCATTCAATCGGTATGTCTGGCGGCCTGTCCGCCGGCGGGGGCGGCGGCATGACGCGTGGGGCGAGCGTTGCGGTCGAACGAGCGGAGGCGAAGGCTTGGATTCACACTCCGGTGGTTCGGGCGATGAGTGTGACCGGCTCAGCTTCGCTTTTGAGCGGACTTTTGAGCGCGGTGGCGGCGAAGACCATGGCTACTGTGGGCGGCCCGGCGGCGGTGGCCATGCTGACCACGCTGCAGCAGCTTCGTCAAGCGGCGGTGGTGGGTGCGACTGCTAACGGGCACACGGCTCTGGTGCAAGGATCGAGCGCGCTTTCGGGCGTCAGGCGCGCCGAATATGTGCGGACTGTCGCTTTGATGTTTACCGGGATGACGAGTTTGGTGGTGGCCGCGATGGTCTTCTGGCCGCAGCCGCTGGGAATGATGGCTGGATTGAGGCGGCTTGGGACCGATATGATCCCGTGGCTGGCGGTGTCCGTGATTTTGTCGAGTGTGGCGGTCTTTTTAGGCGCGCTGCTCAACACACTAGGCGGGGTGGGGCGGCTTGCGGTGCTCTCGGTGGTGGCATCCGGCGCCATGGCAGTAGGGACGTGGCCGGCGGCGCGGGCCTTCGCGCGAGGGCAGTCTAACGCTCTGGTAGCGCTGCTCATTTTTGCGCCGGCGGTGATGGGCGCGGGAGCGGTGGCGGCGCTGGCAGGCTTTCGCCGCGAACTCGCGAGCTGGTTCTGGGGAGCGGGGCGGTGGTGGATCTCGCGGGAGGCGCGCAGCTTCGGCGCGATGTCGGCGGCAATGTTCGCGAGCGGATTGATCTCATCGGGGGCGCTGCTGCTGGTGCGCGGGCATATTGCCGGCGCTCAGGGCATGGCTGTGACCGGACAATTTGACGCGGCCTGGGGGCTCAGCATGAATCAGGTCACGGTGGTGCTCTCGTCGCTGCAAACCTATTACTTTCCGGCGGTGGCGCGGTCGCGCTCCGCCGCCGAGCGGGATGCCCACATTTCGAGCGTTCTCACGGTGGCGGCGCTGGCGGGGGCTGCGGCGATTGCCGCGATCGCGGTGCTGAAGCCGTGGCTGCTCACGTTGTTTTACTCCGCTGCGTTTCGTCCGGCGGCGGTTTATTTGCGCTGGACTCTGCTGGGCGATTACCTGAAAATCAGCAGCTGGATTTTATCCATCCCCATCCTCGCGGCAGCGGACATGAAGATGTTCCTGGCGGCGGACGTGGCGGCTTTTGGCGTATTTGTGACGGTAGCGTTTGGGCTCGCCTCCTCTTTGACAGCGGCGGTGAGTGCGGCAGTGGCTTTTGTGGCGATGTACGCCGTACATCTATTACTCTGTGGTCTCTATTTGTGGGGAAAGCTGCGCTATGTTCCTACGCTTCGGGCGACGGCCGCCTGGGCCAGCGGACTTTGCCTGGTGGCGGCGGTTTCGGCGTTGACCTGGAGGCAGACGTGAGCCTGTCGGTGGCCATTGCAACCTATAATCGCGCCGCCATGGTGCGGCAGGCTATACAGGCGGCACTCGGGCAATCGCAGGCCCCCGATGAGATTGTGGTGGCGGACGACGCTTCGACAGACGACACCATACCGGTGTTGGATCAATTCGCTGCCGGGGACCGGCGGGTGCGGGTGATCCGGCGGACGGTAAACTCCGGCGGAGTGGCGAACTGGAACCAGGCGATGGCGGCAACGCGCGGGGATCTTATTGCGTGGTGCTCCGACGATGACCGTTTTCTGCCGGGTCACTTAGAAGCTTCGGCCGCTTACCTGGCCACTCATCCGGAGATTGACATGGTGCATTCGGGTTTTGTCGATACCTGGGAAACTCCGCGTGGCACGGGCGAGGAAGCTCGTATGCTGCGGAGTGCGCGGCCGCTGCTGCTCGACCGGCGAAACTTGTGGGGCTACCTGATTCGTTATTACGACTGGCCGTTTCATCCTTCCACGCTGGTGATGCGCCGTGCCGTCTGGGAGCAGACCGGTCCCTTCGATCCGGCGTACGCCCTCGCCGACACGGATTGGTTTGTGCGGGCTGCCGAGCGGTTCCGCATCGCCATGCTGCCGCGCTATGGGGTTTTGAACCGGCGTCATCCGGGCAACTGGAGCAATCGCGTGGGCAGTGCGCGGATGCAAGCTGAAATCTTTGAGATTGTGGAGTGGGCGTTAGTACGGCGCTGGCCGCGGTGGTGCATCCGGCGAGTGGGGTGGCGTGCGCTGTGGCGGGCGAACGTGCGCCTACGGCTGCTGCTGACCGTTAATGCCCGCATCCGCAGCGGACACGGCGATGCCGCGAAAGCCGCCTGGGAGACGCTCACGCGCCATACGGGCATGCGGGTAGGGGCGGGTTTTGATGGTGCTATGAGCGCATGGATACTACGACGCGCTGCGGGGTATGAGAACTGGACGCCGGCGCAAGGGTGTGAGTCCGCTTTAACGTATTTCCGCTTATGTGTGCCATTGCAGGTTTAATGCGATTGGACGGCCGACCGGACCCGCGCGCAGTATCGTGCGTCGAAGAGATGCTTCTGCTCCAGCGCCATCGCGGGCCGGATGGAAGCGGAGTGTTGGCGGATGGGGAGACAGTGATCGGTCACTCCCGACTGGCGATTCTTGGGTTGGGAGACGCCGGCCGGCAGCCGATGACGTCCCGCGATGGACGCTGGAGCATGGTATTCAACGGCGAGATGTTCAATTATCTGGAGTTGAAGGGGCAACTGCAGACGGCGCTTAGCGGCCCATTCCGGAGCGGAACGGACACCGAGGTCCTGCTCGAAGCCATTGCAGCTTGGGGGGTTGAAGCGGCGCTGGAGTGTGCGGCCGGAATGTTTGCCTTGGCGGCTTGGGACCATCGTGACCGGGAGTTGACGCTCGCGCGCGACCGTTTGGGGGAGAAGCCGCTGGTCTACTTTTCAGACGGCCGGAGCTTGGCGTTCGCGAGTGAGATGAAAGCCCTGCGCGGGTTTCACGCGGGGAGGCTCGATCCGGCGGCGGTCGACGCCTACCTGGCGCTGGGGTATATACCCGCGCCCCTGTCGATTTTTCGGGAATGCCGGAAACTCGAGCCCGGCTATTTAATACGCGCGAAAAAAGGCAGCGAGCCGCGGCCGGTGCGCTGGTGGTATGCGGAGCGGATGGCGGAGTTGCGCGAATGCGTTCCAGATTCGCGCGCGGCGCTGAGCGAAAATCTGCGAGAGGCGGTGGGACAGCGCTTACGGGCGGACGTCCCGGTGGCGCTTAGTCTGAGCGGCGGCGTGGATTCATCGGTGATTGCCGCGGAATGCCTGCGACAAGGGGCGTCGCCTGAAGCCTTCACGGTGTCCTTTGGGGAGCGATCGGGCGATGTCGAGAGCGCGTGTTGCGTGGCGCGGCATCTGGGACTTCGCCACCGGGTGCTAGAGGCTGAGAGTGCCCTCGATGGTCAGGGGATCGAGCAGATATGGCGGCATTATGACGAGCCGTTTGCGGATAGTTCCGCGGTTCCCTCGCTCGCGTTGGCGAAGGCGATCGCAGGCCGCTACAAGGTGATCTTGAATGGCGATGGAGGCGATGAGGTGTTCGGCGGGTACCGGCATTACCAACATATACAACTCAAGCAGACGCTTAAAGCGGCCGCGGCGGCGGTGGGATTATGCGACGGGCGTAATGCCGGCAGTGTGGGCGTGTATGTGCAATCGAAGGTTACGTTTCGGGCCCGTGAGCGCGGCCGCTTCTCACATCGCCACGCGACCGGTAATTCGCTGGCAGAGTTAACGGCAGCGGCGGCGCTATCCGCTGCTCCCACGGGCGCCTTGGAGCAAGCGTTGTGGGTGGATCGTTATCTGCCGCTCGCGAATGGCTTGAACTATAAGACGGACATCGCCTATGGAGCCTATGGCATCGAGGGGCGAGCGCCGTTTCTGGATCACCGGCTGGGGCGGTGGGCGCAAACGCTGGCGGCGCGCCATCTGGTCCGCGGGCGCGAAAAAAAGATTCTGCTGCGGGCGGCGTATGCGGACGATTTGCCGGCGGGGGTGCTGAGCCGGCCCAAGCAGGGATTCGGCGCGCCGATCGAGCAATGGCTGTGCGGTCCGCTGCGGGAACTGGCGGGGGATGTGCTCCCCTGCCCGCTGCTTGACCCCCAGCAACAACGCGGGCGAAGCGGACAACAGTTGTGGACGCTGCTGATGTTCGCGCTGTGGGCGCGCGAATGGAAGGCGTCATGGTAACGGTGCTGATGGCGGTGCGCGATACGCCGTCCGGAATGCTGGGCGAAGCCATCGCTTCCATTCGCCAGCAGACTTTGCGGGATTTTGAGTTTCTCATTTTGGACGATGGCAGCGAGCGGACGGACACGCTCGCAGAACTGGACCGGCAGGCGACTGCCGATTCGCGGATCCGGTTGGTGCGGGGAGTGGCGGCGGGCTTGACGGCGACGCTCAATCGAGGGCTGGCGTTGGCCCACTGCGGGCTGATCGCGCGGCAGGATGCCGATGACTGGAGTGAACCGGAACGGCTGGACCGGCAGGCGGGGTTCCTGCGCGAACATTCCGAGTTGAGTTTGTGCGGCAGCAATGCCTGGACCCACCGCCAGGATGGGCGGCCGTTGTGGGCCACGCGTTTACCCGAAAACGCGGCAGCAATCCGCGCGGCGCTATGGCGTGGGAATCCGTTTACGCATGGCTCTACGATGTTTCGCCGGGAAGCGGCGCGCGCGGTGGGCGGGTACCGGCAGGAGTTTTCCTGCTCGCAAGACTACGACTTTTTCTGGCGATTGAGTGACGCGGGCGGCGGCGCGAATTTGCGGGAGCCTCTCTATCACTATCGCTACGGCAGTGGGACGGTGAGCGCCCGCCGCGCGGCGCAGCAGGCGCTCACGCACCGGGCGGCGCAGTTTCTGGGCGAGGCACGGCGGTTGGGAGTGGCGGAAGACGTGGCCGGCTCGATCGAGCGCGCGGCCGAGGAGATTCAAAAAGGTGGCGTGCCGTTGCGTCTAGCGCTGAAACAAATCGACCACCGCATGCTGGCGGGGGAATTGAGGGCCTCAGGACGCGCTTACGCCGAACTTCTGGCGGAGCATCCGGCAAGCTGCATGGCTTGGGGAAAACTGTTGCGGTGGGCGGTGTTTTCGGGTGTGCCGCCGGCGCGAAGCTGGTGCTTCCAATGAGGCGTTGCCGATGACGACGCGGGCTCCGCAGGTGGGGGCTGCGCGCGTACAGCCAATGCGGGTTCTGTTCGTCATTCCCGGGGAAGCTCACGGCAGCTCCATGATTTTTGCGCGGCGGCAAGCGAAGAGTCTGGAGCGGGAAGGTGTGGAAGTAGATTTGTTTCACCTGCGCTCGCGGACATCCCTGCGGGAAATGGTCCGCGAATGGCTGCGGTTCAGGCGCCGGGTGCGGCGCACGGCTCCGCACGTGATCCACGCGCACTTTGGAACGGTGACAGCGCTGTTTACGGCTCTAGCGGCGCCGGGGAAACCGCTGGTGATTACGTTTCGCGGCGGCGACCTCAATCCGGTTTCTTCGACGGCGGGGTGGGGCCCGCGAGTCCGCGCCTTCGCGGGGCATACGTTTTCGCAACTGGCCGCTCTGCGCGCCGGGCATATCGTCTGTGTCAGCCGTCAGCTGCGGGACCGCCTGTGGTGGCGGCGGGGGAGCGTCACGGTGCTGCCGAGCGGCGTCGATCCCGAAATATTCCGGCCGGAACCGCGAGCACGCGCCCGTGAGCGCCTGGGTTGGAGCGACACCGAGCGCGTGGTGGTGTTTAACGCGGGGCATCATCCGGGGGTGAAGCGGCTGGATCTGGCGAACGCTGCCCTGGCGCTCACGCAGGGTCTTTTAGAACGCGTGCGCATGGTGGTTTTGTACGGCGGTACACCGCCCTCGCAGATCCCGAGCCTGTTTAACGCGGCCGATTGCTTTTTGCTTACCAGCGATAGCGAGGGATCGCCCACCGTCATTCAGGAGGCGCTGGCCTGCAATCTGCCGGTAGTGAGCGTGGACGCGGGCGATACCGGGGAACGATTGAGCGGGGTGAGCTGGTCGGCGATTGTGCCGCGCGATCCTGCGGCCATCGCCGCGGAACTGGTGCGAGTTTTGGCGGTGCCCGGCAGAAGCAACGGGCGGCGCAAAGTGGACGAGTTCTCGGCGCGAAAGATTGCCGGCGAATTGCGGCGGATCTATAGCGGGCTCGATGCGGGTGGAGCATGGAATATTTCACGTTACTAGGAGCAGCTACGCTGGTCATCGCCCTGCTGGCAGCGGTGTTGTATCGCCAGCACCGGGAATTGAGCGTGGTGGTGGGGATAGCGGCGCTGTATTACTGGTCGCTCTACGGGGCTTGGTCGATTGTGATTGACAAGACCGGTGGATTTAGCGGCCAACACTATCAATACCTGGAATATAAGATGTTCCCGATCGCGCTCGACGGGCATTATCTGCTTACCATCGGGCTGTACGCGGGATTCATCATTCTGGTGGAACTGACGCTGCTCGGAGCGCTGTCGCGCCGGCGTCCGCAGCGGATTCCTCGCCTGGTGCTGCGGCATGAAGCGATCCTGCTGGCGGGTTTTGCGGCGGGAATTGCCAGCTACCTGGTTATTCGCGACAAGTTAAGCATGGCGTGGGCTGTCAACACTTCGGTTTACTGGTACACGCGATCGCAGGGCGACCAGTGGTTCACGCTGCATCAGGTGCTGAATCGCGCAGCGCTCATTCCGCCGGCGATTGGCATGGCGACGCTTGCCGCCGGCCGGCGCTCGCGATTTTTCGTGAATGTAGAGCGGCGTTATACCTGGCCGGGTTACGCGCTGCTAATGGCGTCTATGTGCACGTTTACTTTCATCCTGGGAAACAAGAACGAAATCTTGACGGCACTGGTGGCGGGCATTCTGGCGTATGCGGGATCGGTACGGCGGCCGCAGTGGTGGAAGATCGGGCTGGTGCTGGCTTGTGGGCTGTGGTTTTTGGCGGCGGTGGATTTCTTTCGCGCGACTCCCATCGCGGGGATTGGGGAGGCGCTGCTGGCGCGGGGTCAGGATGCGGGCGATGTGAGCCACTTTGTGACCACCAGCAACGAGGCTTTCGCGGCGCATTTCTCGATGTATGGCGTGCTGGCTGCCGGGACGGAGCCGCAGTTCGGCTACAGCCTGTATAGTCTGGCGTTGTCGGTGGTGCCGCGGGTCCTCTGGCCGGAGCGGCCGCGGGACATTTACCGGTACTACAGCGAGAGCGTGGGCACCATCCAAAACCAAGGGTATTCACTGCATCATGCTACCGGCTGGTATTTGAATTTCGGCTATGCGGGGGTGGCGGTGGGCGCGGTGGTATTGGGACTGGTCTGGGCGGGATGTTTGAATGCGCATCAAAAAATCCGGCGGCGCTCCGGACTGCTCTATCGTCTCTACGCGACGATCGCGCCGTGGGTGCTGGTGGCGGGATTGCCGCCGTTGATTCGCGCCGGACCCGAGGGCTACAAGGGCCTGATCTTAGAAAGCTTTCTGATTCCGCTAGCGGTATTAGTGTTTGCCTGCCGGCCGGAGAGAGCAACGCGCCGGGTGCTGGCGGGGGCGGGGATCTCATGACGCCGTTTCTTTCGGTGCTGATCCCATGCCGCAACGAAGTACGGTCTTTGGGGCGTTGCCTGGCTTCGGTGATCGCGAATGACTATCCCCCGGAGCGCATGGAAGTGTTGGTGGTTGACGGGGCAAGCACGGATGGCACGCGCGAAGTGATCGCGGCCTGGGCGGCTAGCGATGAGCGCGTGCGGATGGTGGAGAATCCGCGAGGGACTACGCCGGCGGCGCTCAATCTGGGCATTGATGCGGCGCGTGGGGATGTGATCGCCCGCGTGGATGCCCACGCAGCGCTTGCGCCCAACTACCTTTCGCGCGCGGTGGCGTATCTCGAAGCGGGCCGCGCCGATAACGTGGGCGGTGTCATGCGCACGCGCGCCCAGCGCGAGGGTCCCTGGGCGGGGCCGGTGATCGCGGCACTCACGCATCCCTTTGGGGTAGGCGGATCGCAATTCCGCATCGGCCTGCCCGAAGCGGGAGAGGAGCCACGCTCGGTTGACACAGTCTATGGAGGGTGCTGGCGGCGCGATGTGTTCGAGCAGATCGGCCGCTTCAACGAACGGCTGGTGCGCGGGCAGGATATGGAGTTCAATCTGCGTCTGCGAAGAGCTGGCGGAAGAGTCCTGCTGGCGCCCGATTTAGTAAGCGAGTATTACGCGCACACCGAATTACGGTCTTTTTGGAGGCACAACTGGACTAATGGAGTGTGGGCGGTGTTGCCGTTTGCTTACTCGCGGGGTGTGCCGGTGCGCGCGCGCCACCTGGCGCCGCTGTCCTTGGTGCTGGCGATGCTGATCGTTCCCTGGATGGCCGTGGTTTATTTCGCGGCGAATCTGGCGGCCTCGGCTGAGGTAGCGGCCAGGCGGCGGAACTGGCGTTATCTGGCGCAGATGCCGGTGGCTTTCGCCAGTTTGCATTTGTCTTACGGCGCGGGAAGTTTATGGGGAGCGCTGGCGTTGGCAGGGATCGCACTGCGGCGGGTTGGCGCGGGGCTGAGGGGGAAGGCGGGTAGGATGCGTCGAAGCAGCGCGGCGAAGGCTCCGGATTATGCGCGCGTGACGGAACAACCCGGGCAGGGTGCGACGCGAACGCAGATGGCTATGCTGCGGACCCGTTACGCGTGGGCGGCGGAAAAGGCTTCGGGAAAAGATGTGCTGGAGGTTGCTGCGGGCGCGGGCCTCGGCTTGGGGTGGCTGGCGGCTGGGGCGCGGCGGGTTGAAGCCGGCGATATCGAGGAGCAAAATTGCTGCATTGCGCGGGAGACGTATCGCACGCAAGCGAATGTTTGTGTCGGGCGAATGGACGCGCAGGAGCTGCCGTTTGAAGAGGGGTCCTTCGATCTGGCTGTGTTGTTCGAGGCGTTATATTACCTGGCGGACGTTCCGCGGTTTCTTCGGGAAACGCTGCGGGTGCTGCGGCCGGGCGGGACGCTGCTTATTTCGAGCGTCAACTGCGAGTGGAAGGGGTTTCATCCAAGTCCTTTTCACACCAGGTATTGGACTGCCGCGGAGCTTCTGGAAGCTTTCGATCAGGCAGGCTTCGAGGCGCGTCTCTTTGCCGGTTTCCCTGACGGTGAGGCGAGCGCGGGCGATCTGCGAAACCGCATGCGCTGGTGGGCGGCGCGCTGCGGGTGTTTGCCGCGGACGATGCGCGGAAAGGCGGTTTTGAAACGAATCTTCTATGGGCGGCTGGAGAGCATTCCCACCCGGCTCGAACCGGGTGAACTCGAGCCGGAACCAATGATTCCGGTTTATTCCGACACCAATCTGACGCAATACCGGAATCTTTATTTCGAAGCGCGGAGGGCTGCGCCATGACTCCTCTGCTGTCGCGCGCGATTCCCTTTTTCCCGTATGCCCAAGTGTTTCAGCCGGAGGAAGACCGGTTAGTCGGGATTTTACGCGATGTGGGCCGGCGCGGGGCTTTTATCCTGCAGGAAGATCTGCGGCGGTTTGAAGAAAATCTCGCGCGGTTTTTGGGAGCGCGGTGGGCGATCGGCGTGGCGAATGCCACCGACGGTCTGTTGATCGCGCTGCTGGCGGCGGGTGTGGAGCCGGGGAGCGAGGTCATTTTCAGTTCGCACACTATGGTGGCGACGGCGGCGGCCATTCATTTCGCCGGCGCGATTCCGGTGCCGGTCGATTGCGGATCCGATCATTTGATGGACGCGGCGGCGGCCGAGGCGGCGATAACACCGCGCACTTCCGCGATTCTGCCGACGCAGTTGAACGGGCGAACGGCGGACATGGATGCGCTGGGAGAAGCGGCCTCGCGGCATGGATTAGTGTTGATCGAAGACGCGGCGCAGGCGCTGGGTTCGCGTTTTAGAGGACAATGCGCGGGAACTTTCGGGGCGGCTGCGGCCGTCAGCTTTTTTCCGGCCAAGCTGCTGGGTTGTTTGGGGGATGGCGGGGCGGTAATCGCCAACGACGATGGCGTGGCGAAGCGCGTAGCCGCACTGCACAACCACGGATTCGATGCGGAGGGGAACGTCACCGGGTGGGGTTTCAATTCGCGCCTCGACAACCTACAGGCGGCGATTTTGGATTACCGTTTGCGGAAATATGACGCTGCGATCGAGAGGCGGCGCCACCTGGCGCGGGCGTACGAGGCGGCTCTCGAAGACCTGGCGGAGGTGGTGCGTCCTGCGGCGCCGGATGCCGATGCGGCCCACTTTGACGTGTATCAGAACTATGAGATTGAAGCCGAGCGGCGCGACGGGCTCCGGGAATTTTTGAGAGCGCGGGGGATTGGGACGCTGCTTCCGTGGGGCGGCGAGGCGGTCCATCAACTCCAAGCGCTGGGCCTGGGAAGCTGGCGCTTACCTGAGACCGAAAGATTATTTGAAAGAGTGCTACTGCTGCCGATGCATGTCTGGCTCACGGATGACGAAGTCGAGATGATCGCGGCTTCAATGCGTGAATTTTACAGGGGGCGAGTATGATCGACACGCGGAGGCTCATCGGATTGTGGGAGACCATGACGCTAATTCGGCGCGTGGAGGAACGCATCGCGCAGATGGTTGAGACGGGCGAGGTGGGGTGCCCTTGTCATCTCTATATCGGGCAGGAGGCGATTGCTGCGGGAGTTTGCGCGGTGCTCGAAAGGGAGGACACGGTGTGGGGAGGGCATCGCTCGCACGGCCACTATCTGGCCAAAGGCGGTTCGCTTACAGGGTTGTTCGGCGAAGTGCTGCTCAGGACCACGGGGTGCGCCGAAGGGCGCGGCGGCTCCATGCACCTGGCTGCGCCGGAGGTGGGCATCTTGGGAACGGTGCCGATTGTCGCGGGGACGGTGCCGCTTGCGGCAGGCGCGGCTTTCGCCTACAAAATGCGCGGCGAGAAGACAGTGGCGGTGGCGTTTTTTGGCGACGGGACGCTGGAGGAGGGGCACGTGCATGAGTCCATGAATCTGGCGGCGCTTTACCGGCTGCCGCTGGTGTTGGTCTGCGAAAACAATCTGTACGCCAGCCACCTGCACTGGACGGAGCGGCGGGTGGCGGATAACCTCTATCGCGCGGGCGAATTTCATTCCATACCCGGGGAACGGGTGGATGGCAACGATGTAGAGGCGGTCGAAGAGGCGGCACGCGGGGCGGTGGAGCGAGCGCGGCGCGGCGGCGGACCGGCGTTGATCGAGTGCCGGACGTTTCGCTGGCGGGGACACGTGGGCGCGAGCTTTGACCTGGACGTGGGAGTGGAGCGGCGCGGGGAACTTTCGGAATGGCTGCCTCGCGATCCGTTGGGGAGGCTGCGGGAGCGGTTGATCGAGCGTGGAGTAATGGATTTGGCGTCGCGGGAACAAGAGATCGGGATCCGGATCAATGGCGCGGTGGCGGCGGCTCGCAGCGCCGCGCGCCCCGATGCCAGCCGGGTTAACCAATATGTCTGGAGGGAGGCGGCATGCGGCGGCTGACCTACGCGCAGGCGATTCGCGAAGCGCACGCGCAGATGCTTGCGCTCGACCCGCGCGTGTTTATCGTGGGCCAGGGGTTGTGGAGTCCGTGGTATGCGGGATCGAGTCTGGAGGGACTGGATCGCGAATTCGGGCGCGAGCGTATAGTGGACAGCCCGGTTTCTGAGAACGCGGTGACTGGCATGGCGGTGGGGGCGGCGCTGGCGGGCCTGCGGCCTGTCGTGTTTCATCCGCGCATGGATTTCATGCTGCTGGCGATGGACCCCATCGTAAATCAGGCGGCGAACTGGTCGTATTTGTTTGCGGGTAAGAGCGGGGTCCCGCTGGTGATTCGCGCGGTGATCAATCGCGGCGGCGAGCAAGGGGCGCAACATTCGCAGGCCTTGCACGCCCTGTTCATGCACGTGCCGGGGTTGAAGGTAGTGATGCCGGCGACGCCCTATGATGCCAAGGGACTACTGATGGCGGCGATGGCGGATCCGAACCCGGTCCTTTATATAGACGACCGCTGGTTGTATGGGGAGAGCGGCGAGGTTCCAGCGGAGCCTTTTACGGTGCCGATTGGGGAAGCGGCGGTGCGGCGCAGCGGGTCCGATGTGACGTTAATCGGGGTGTCTTGGATGGCTTCCGAGTGCCTGCGGGCGGCGGGGATTCTGGAACGCGAAGGGATCGACGCTGAAGTCATCGACTTGCGCAGCTTAAAGCCTTGGGATAAAGCCACGGTGGCGGCGAGTGTCGCACGCACCGGAAGAGCCGTGGTGGCGGATGGGGGATGGCGCACTGCGGGAGCTTCGGCGGAAATTGCTGCAGAGGTGGCCGAGCGCGCCTTTGACGATCTGCTTGCACCCATCGCGCGGGTGACACTGCCGGACGCGCCCGCGCCCGCTAGCCGCGCAGAAGAGCAGGCATATTATCCGGGGGCGGATCAGATCGTCTCGGCGGCGCGGGGCTTACTCGCACGGAGCCGGCGGGCGAGACGGGTGGCGGCTTGAAACGCTTGCTGGACTTGTCGCTCGCAGGGTGCGGATTGCTGGTGCTCGCACCCGCGTTTTTCTGTATCGCGCTGGCGGTGTGGCTCGAAGATCGCGGCTCGCCCTGGTTTCGCGGCGTACGGGTGGGGCGCGCGGGCCGGGAATTCCGAATGCTGAAATTTCGCAGCATGCGGCCGGGGGCGTCGAAGGCCGGAGTAAACTCTACCGCGATTGGGGATCGACGCATCACGCGAGTGGGACGGTTCCTGCGCGCGCTGAAACTCGACGAATTGCCGCAACTGTGGAACGTAATCGCGGGGGACATGAGTCTGGTGGGTCCACGGCCGCAAGTACCTTCGGAGGTGGCGCTCTATACGGATGAAGAACTACGAATGTTGGACGTGCGGCCGGGAATTACGGACCTGGCGTCGATTGTGTTCTCCGATGAAGGTGAAATCCTTGAAGGAAGCGTCGATCCGGATCTGCTGTACAACCAGATCATCCGGCCGTGGAAAAGCCGGCTTGCATTACTTTACGTGGACCGGGTTTGCTGGACCACCGATCTGCGAATTCTCGCATGGACCGCCGGTGCGCTGGTCTCGCGGCCGTGGGCGCTGCGGCGCGTCGTGAAATTTCTCGACGGTTGGGGCGTGGGAGAGCCGCTGCTGGGTATAGCCGGGCGCGGAGTGCCGTTGAGGGCGTATCCGCCGCCGCAGAAGTATCGGACAAAAACGGCATGACGGCAATTCTATGGCGGCATCGGCGCGCGGCATGCGCCGTGTTTCACGCGATGGTGGTCGCGGGCGCACTTACCGCCGCATTTCTATTGCGCTTTGAATTTATGCTGGATGCGGGCTACGGCCGGATGCTGGCGCTGGCGCTGCCACTCGCCGTGGTGCTCAAACTGGCGGTATTCCGAGGGTTCGGACTCAGCGATTTGCCGTGGCGCTATATCGGGATCGAAGGAATCACGCGCATGACGGCGGCTAACGCTGTGGCGAGCCTTCTCGCCGTGCCGCTGCTGCGCTGGCAACTCGGCTCGGGATTTCCGCGCTCCGTTCATTTGCTGGATTTTCTGCTATGCCTCGCGTTCATGACCGGAATGCGGCTGGCAGTTCGTCTCCAACTCGAACGGAGCCGTAGCGTGCGGGCAGGGGGACGCCGCATTCTGATTTACGGAGCGGGCAGGGCCGGGGTCACGCTGCTTTCTGAAATCCGCGCGCATCCGGAACTGGGTTATCAAGTCGCTGGATTTCTGGATGACAATCCGCTTAAACGCGATTTGCGTATGCGCGGAGTGCGCGTGTGGGGCGGGCGCGCGGTGCTCGCTGAGGTGGTTCGAAGGGAGCGCATTGAAGAAGTGCTGCTGGCACTGCCGGCGGCTTCGGGAACCGAGATCGCGTCGATTTTTGAACAGTGCCACGCGGTCAAGGTGACGACGCGGCGAATTCCGCCGCTGGCGGAGTTGATGGAGGACCGTGTCCTGGTCGGTCAGATCCGCGAAGTGCGTGTGGAGGACCTACTGGGGCGGCCGGCGGTTCAACTGGATGAGACTTCCATCTCTTCGGGGTTGGCCGGCAAAGTGGTTTTGGTGACCGGGGCGGGCGGGTCCATTGGGAGCGAACTGTGCCGGCAGATTGCGCGCTATCAGCCGGCGGCGATTGTGGGACTGGATCAATCCGAGACGGCGCTTTATCACATCGATCAGGAAATGCACGAACGGTTTCCGCGCGCAGCGTTCCGCGCGGAGGTGGGCAGCGTTCAAAACCGGCGGCGTTTGGAAGAGATTTTTCGCGAACATCGGCCGCGGGTGGTGTATCACGCTGCGGCTTATAAGCATGTGCCTCTGATGGAGGCGCATGTGTTTGAGGCAATCGAAAATAATGTCCTGGGGACCCACGAAGTGGCGCGCGCGGCGATCATCGCGGGCGCTGCGTCCGTGGTGCTGGTAAGTTCCGACAAGGCTGTACGGCCGGTGAATATTATGGGCGCGAGCAAACGCATGGCTGAGCTGGTATGGCTCTCCGCCGCAGAAGCGGAGCCACGAATCAAATTTTTGGCGGTCCGTTTCGGCAACGTGCTGGGGTCGAGCGGCAGCGTGATTCCACGATTCCAGCGGCAGATCGCGGCGGGCGGGCCGGTGACGGTCACGCATCCGGAGATGCGGCGTTTCTTCATGACCATTCCGGAGGCGGCTCAACTGGTGCTGCAGTCGGCCGCTATGGGATCGGGCGGGGAGGTATTGGTGCTCAACATGGGCGAGCCGGTGCGCATTCTGGATCTGGCGCGAAAAATGGTGTTACTCAGCGGGCTGCGGCCGGACATCGATATTCGCATTGAATTTTCCGGCGTCCGGCCGGGAGAGAAATTGTACGAGGAATTAAGCGCGTATGAAGAGGACACGCTGCCCACGCGACATTCGCAGGTCCGCATTTTTAACGGAAAGGGCGTGGCGCAGGAAGTCCTGATGGGATATTTGGGCAAACTCCGCAAATGCGTTGACGCGCGCGACGCGGCGGGTGTGGTGTTGTGTTTGAAGGAGTTGATCCCGGACTACAATCCGAGCACGTTTATATTACGGCGGGCTCTGGCGCAGCCGTCTGACCGCGCCATGGCGAGAGCCGTTTAGTGGAGGCCGTAATTGTGGACGGCCAGACCGGTGGTTGCGCCCGCGGTGGTCCAGTTGACGATGGTAAAGACTTTCGCCGAACGGGGATATTTCTTGACCAGGAGATATTCGACGCCGGCCAGCGCGCCGATCACGCCAAACTTAATGCCGGTTGCTTTCATGCCGAAACCTCCGTTGGAGCCGGCGAGCAGAGGGTTGAGCTCGCGCATTCCGTAGGAACTGGCGGCGTCGAGCGCTTCGCTGGCGAATAGCGGCGCGAGGCTGATGGCCCACTGGCGGCGCCACTTGGCGTCGCTCTTTGAAACGCTTTCTTCGGTGGACGCAGTCACGAATTGGCTACTCGATAGTTGATCGATGGTCGATCGAGGCGGGAGAATGGCCGCGGCGGCAGCCGGGAGGAAAGTGACAGCGTCGCTCGCCCGAGCTGTCGGGATCAGCACGCCGAGGAGTATAACCGGGGTCAATAAGGTAGTAAGTATTTTCATGAGTGGCTCCTTTATCCCACGCGGGGACGGTCTTAAGTCGTGAGAGTAATCCTAGTCGGGAAACCCTTCCACCGAATTGGTTTGAGTACGCTCTGGATCGAAAGTACTTGCGCGCTTGCCGGAAGGGCGACAAACGTTAACGCCATTGGGCTTTTTGGCTTAGCCGTGGGCGCAACCCTCACGATTTTTTTGCGCAATTCGTTCGGAAGCTGGATTTATGAGCTAGGGATATTCCTATTAGGGGGATACTCCGCGGCGAGGCAAATTCTGATGCCAACGACCTTCCGCGTGAACGTCACCGGGGTGGCTCTGGCGGTGATCGCGCTCGCGGGCTTCTTAGAGCTCGCCGCCGGAACTACGGTATACTGCTACGCGACCTGGAACGCCTCGCTGCAGGCGGCGGCGCTGGCCGCGACGGCGTGGATCGCGGCGGGAACCTTTTATAACACTAGTTTGCGGCTCCGCTTCCTGCGCTGGTTTGCGTGGTTCGGATTTGGGGTGAGCCTGATTTCCGTGGTGTCCTATTTCACGTCGCCGGGACGAGTGTTGTGGTTTTTCTTCAGTCCTTATCCGGACGTGTGGGGTCCATTTTTGAGCCGCAACGATTTTGCGGGATTTATGGAACTGAGTTTTCCGGTGGCTTTATGGTTGTCAATTTCGCAAACGGCGGGTCGAGTTCCAATATGGGTTCCGGCTTGGATGCTCGCGGCAGGGCTGGCTGCGGGCTCACGGGCGGGGGCGATCCTGTTGCTGTCGGAAGCGGGAGTGATTGGCGCTAAGTTGCAGGCTGCAACCGGCGGTGAGATTTGCAATACTCGCGGGCGCGCTGGCGGTGGTGGCGGGTGCGGGCACTTTGGCGGGGCGTTTTGCTGAAAAGGACCCGTGGCGCTACCGCCGCGAGATGGCGGCCTCGACGGTAGCGATGATTGCGGAACATCCTTGGCGGGGATTCGGACTAGGCACCTATGCCAATGTCTATCCGGCGTACGCCACCTTCGACATAGGGGGAGTGGTCGAACACGCGCATAATCAATGGCTCGAATGGGCTGCCGAGGGGGGGATTCCGTTCGCGCTGGCTTGGCTGGCGCTGGCGCTGGGAGTTTCGGGGCCGGCGGTGCGATCGGTTTGGGCCATTGGAATCGTCGCGGCGTTTTTACATGCCCTGGTGGATTATCCGTTTGCGCGATTTGGCTTGACCGCGTGGAATTTCATGCTCCTGGGCGCAGTAAGTTCGGCCCCGGTGAGAGAAGAGAAGCGGTGGGTCCACTCAACTAGAGACGGAGAGAAGAGGCCTCGAGACTAGAATCTATGCGGGCATCATTGGCGGTCTTGGTGATTCTACAACTGGGAAGCGGCCCGGGATGGGGGGCGGAACCTCGGTCTGGCGCCATCGGAACTATCGTGACGAATGGGGCGTTCCGCTTGAACCAGGCGACCGTGATCAACAACGCGACATTATTTGAGGGAGCCACGATTGAAACCGGAGCCGTGGTCTCACGCGTGACCTTTTCAAGCGGCACGCGGCTGCTCATGGGAACTGAGTCCAAGGGCCGGGTTTTCGGCGACCATCTGGTGCTCGATCGCGGCCAAAGCTGGATCGACAAGGCCGACGGATTCCGCGTCGAAGCGCGGGGGTTGACGATTCTTCCGGAGACCGGCGCTTCCACCGGGCGGGTTCTCCTGGCAGGCACTGCGCGAGTGGAAGTGGCGGCGCTGACGGGTTCTTTGCGGGTGCTGAATTCCCGGGGATTGACGGTGGCCAATGTGGCTGCGGGGACGGCGCTCGCGCTCGAGCCGCAGCCGGTCATGGGCCCGTCACGATTGACCGGACGGCTGATGAATCGCGGCGGCCATTACCTGCTGAAGGACGAGACTACCCGGGTAACAGTGGAGGTCACGGGTCCTCAACTGAAGGGAAATACGGGACGGCGCGTGGAGGTGACGGGAGTGACGGACGCCGCGGCAACGCCGGTGAGCGACGCTACGCAAGTGATCCGGGTAGCCCGAGTCATGCAGGCGCCTGACGGGACCGCGCCCGGCGGAGCAGGAGGCGGAACGGCGCCGGCCGGATCCGGCGGTACGGGTGGAGGCGCGGCGGGCGGTACGGCAGGAGGCGGAACCGGCGGAGCGGCCTCTGGTTCGGCTGTATCCGTAACCTTGATCGCGATCATTGGGGGCGTCGCTGCCGCTGCTGTAGTCGGCGGTCTGGCGGCTACCGGCGGCCTGGGGGGTGGCGCTGCGGCGCCGGTGAGCCGTTGAACGGATGCTGCGGACACGTCTATTCGCGGGGGTGTTCTTTCTAGGTTTTGTTTTCGCGGTGGGAGGCACGCTGCGATTGGCGATCTCCGAATCAATGTCGCGCCCGGCAGGAAACGCCGGTGATTACCAAGAGCGCGCCGCTCGGCAGCCACAGCTAGCCAGGACCTGGTTACGCGAGGCGGTACGGCTAAATCCACGGGCGGCTAGTGCGTGGATCGCGCTGGGCCTCGAGGCGGAACAGGCGGGCGATCTAAAGGAAGCTGAGAGCTGCTTGTTAGAAGCGGAGAAAATCGACCGGCAGTATCTGCCGGCGTGGAGCTCCGCCAATTTCTTCTTCCGCCAAGCCAACGATCCCCAGTTCTGGCGGGCTGCGGCGCGCGCGGCGGCGATGTCCTACGATGACCCCGCGCCGCTGATTGCGCTGGCCGACCGCCGGGAGCCACGGGCAATGGCTGCTCTCGAACGCCTGGGGGATAGCGCGCGCCTGGAACGTGGATATTTGCATTTTCTGATCCGCGAAAACCGGTGGCGGGAGGCACAGGACGTAGCAGCGCGATTGATTTCGCGCCACCACCCGCAGGACTCCGAACTGCTGCTGGCCTTAGCCGATCGTCTGATCGCAGCCGGAGAGGGAAGCGCGGCGTGGGAGGTATGGACCGGAGTTCGCAGCGGCGGTGCGCGCGGTTTGACCAATGGCGACCTGAAGACCAACCCGTCAGGGCATGGCTTTGACTGGAGGATGACAGCGCCGCCAGCGGGATCGGCTCACTGGGATGCTGCCAGAATCCGCTTCACCTTGACGGAGTTAACGCCGGATACATGTGGCTTACTCGACCAGTGGATCTTGCTAGGGCGAGGGAGCTATCGCCTAAAGTTTTTCTACCGGAGCGAAGGACTGGCGCCGCAGACGGGGCTCCGCTGGAGCCTGGTCAGGAACGCGCGCGAGGAGGCGCAGAGCGGGGTGTTGGCGGCGGGGGGTGGTGGAACGACGGAGTGGAATTTTCAGGTCGCCCAATCCGGCTTGTTCGAGCTGCGATTAGTTTACAGCCGAGTGCCGGGAACCACGCACCGGCAAGGCCGCGCGGAATTTGGTTCTCTCGGACTGGCAATTTTATGACCGGCACTGAAAATCTGGTTCGGCACTGTCCCAAGTGTGGTTCGGTGCGGGTAAGGGGTTCGCGATGCCGTGGTCCGCTCGAAGCGTTGATCGCGTCACTGGGCGGTGAAATCTGCCGCTGCCACGATTGTTGCGCGAGAAAGGCCTGGTTTGGGGTCTCGCCTATGCCGATCGGAAATCGCGACCCGGAGGGCTCGCCGTGGGTGGGGATCGCGATCCTCGGCAGCGGGGGCGCACTGTTGGTGCTGGTGGTTTGGATGATCGCGCGGTTTGCAGTGAGGCCTTCCTGAAGCGTTCAAACTTTCGCGGCTCTATCCGATGCGTGTCTAAAGAGATTCCGGTGCCCGCAAAAGTGTGCGAATTCATAGTTGACCCGAATCCTCGGGCGCCTCGGCGTGCTGCTTTACCGCTGGTAATCAGCCTGGCGGTTCACGCGATGGGCGTGATGGCGCTCTTCACGATCAGCCTGACGGATGCACCGATCGCGGCGCCGCGCCCTCGAATGCGCGCGATGACTTTGCTCGAGCCGGTCCCGACACCAGTTCACATTGCCGCGCCGGTTCGGATGGCGAGTCGCCGTGCACCTGCGCCACTGCTGCGTGTGTTTCATCCGGCGGTGGTGCCGGGCGCCCCGGCGCCCAGCGCTCCACTGGTGTTTGCTCCGGCGCTCGACATCCCCCGGCCGCTGCTTCCCGTTGTGGAACTGAGGCCCGTTGCCGCAGTTGCGCCGCCGGCGCTTAAAATCGACAACCTGGCGGGGCCAGTAGTGGTGTCTCAGGTGGGGACGCCGCGGGCGGCAGTACAGTTAGCCGGATTTACTACTGCCCAACCAGTGGAGGCAACCACGCGAGGGTCGCGGCGCACTGGCGGCTTTGCGAGCGTCGCAACCGCGGATGACACGGCGCGGCGCCGGACGCAATCGCCGATTTCGCGCGCGGGATTCGGAGACGCTGTGATGGCCGACGCGGCCATCGATCCGGCTCGCAGTGCGGTGATGCCGGCTGCGCGCGGCGCAACCAGGCCGGTGGAAGTTCTTTCGAAACCGAGGCCGGTTTATAGCGACGAAGCGCGACGCTTGCAAATTGAGGGGGAAGTCTTGCTGGAAGTATTGTTTTCGGCCGGGGGCCAAGTACACATCCTCAGGATTGTTCGCGGATTGGGACATGGCCTGGATGAAAACGCCATCGCGGCCGCTGCAGCCATCCGCTTCCGGCCCGCGGAACAGGCCCTCGTGGCGACTGACTCGACTGCTATCGTGCACATTGTTTTTCAGTTGGCTTATTGAATGAAAACTGCGCTAGTCTTTATCCTTTTCGGCGCTACGGCGCTTCGGGCAACGGAAACTGCAGACCTGGCGGTGGAGAAACTTCTCGACCGGATCATCGAGCGGGAGCGCGCGTTTTTGGAGGCGATCGCTACGCGGACTCCGTTAGTGGAAACCTACATCCAGGAGACGCCCGAAAATGGCGGCGATGCGGCGCGGCCTACGAAAGACCATTATTTCCTGGGCCGTTTCGGCCTTACCGGCGCCGTCACTTATGAGTCGCTGGTGGAGCGCACGGATGCCCCAGCGCAGAAATCCGGTTCGCGGCTGTTGTTTCGCTCCAGCGCTCCGAAGAGGCGTGCGATCACATTCCTGCCGCGGGGTTTCGCGCAGATGGCGGTGGTCGATCTGCACGATTTCAATCGCGACACCTACCGCTTTGAGTACGTGCGGCGGGAATTCCTGGGGGAAGTGCGCTGCCTGGTGTTCGATGTGACGCCGATTCATCGCCAGGCGGCCGGCAAATTTGTCGGCCGACTATGGGTGGAAGAACGCGATGCCGCGATTGTCCGTTTCAATGGGACTTATGTGCAGCCTGCTGCCCGCAAAGGCGTGGTCATCGAGCGTTACTTCCACTTCGATAGCTGGCGCGTGAATGTGGCGGGCGCGCTCTGGGTTCCCGCCCAGATCTACACCGAGGAAGAGGCCTCGCCGGGACGCGAGGCGAACGGCGCCGGCGCCATACCGCGTTTCAAGGCGCAAACGCGCATCTGGGATTATGCGGCTGCGCCTTCGCGCAAAATTGACGAACTGACCAGTATCCTGATCGAAAGCGATTCCGCGGTCAAAGATCGGGACGCGCCGACCGACGTTTCGCCGCTTGAAAGCCAGCGGTCCTGGGAGCGGCAGGCCGAAGACAATTTGATGGCGCGCCTCGAAAAGGGCGGCCTTCTCGCGCCCCCGGGAGCGGTGGATGACGTTTTGAATACCGTGGTCCAAAATCTGATCGTATCGGCCAAGCTGAATGTCGAGGCCCGTTGCCGGGTGCTGCTTACCACGCCATTTGAAACGTTCACGGTCGGCCATACTATCGTCATCAGCCGCGGGTTGATCGATGTGCTGCCGGACGAAGCCAGTCTGGCGGTGGCGCTCGCCAGTGAATTGGCGCATATTGCGCTGGCGCATCGCACGCCTACTCAGTTTGCGTTCACCAACCGGACGATGATGAGCGATTTCGACGTTTTGCAACATCTTCGGTTTCAGCACCCGAGTGCGGAGATGCAGGCTGCCTCGGATAAAACCATTTCTATCATGCAGTCTTCGCCGTATCAGAATACTGCGAATGCGGGTCTGTTCCTGAAAGCGCTGGGGGCGCGCAACGCGGCCCTTCCGCGACTGCTGCAGGCCAATCTCGGCGACCAGGTGGCAGACCCGGAAGCGCTCGCGCGTCTGGCGGGGTTCGCGGCTTCCGCGCCGCCCTTGGAAGAAAATAAGCTGGAACAGATTGCGGCGCTGCCTTTGGGGTCGCGCGTGAAAGTGAATCCGTGGAATAACCAGTTGGACCTGGTGAAGACCCGGCCGCTTGCGCTGCTCGCGCCGCGCGAGAAAATGCCGTTCGAGGTCACGCCTTTCGTTTTGTATTTGACGCGGACTGTTAGCGCGCCGAAATAGTCTCCAGCGCTTGCAGATTTTCGCCGGTTTCCCGCTCCAGATCCGCATGCAGGCTGTGGCCGTGGGCATCCATGGTTACGATGGCCATGAAGTCGTGCACGTGGAGTTTCCACATGGCTTCGGGGATTCCAAAGTCGAGCAGGCTTACCCCCAGCACACGGTCGATCGCGCGCGCGTAATATTGGGCCGCGCCGCCGATGCCGTTGAGATAAACCGCGCCGTGCTCCTCGAGCGCGGCCAGGGTCTTCTTGCCCATGCCACCCTTGCCCATCACGGCGCGCACTCCGAAGTTCTTGATGATATCGGCCTGATAAGGTTCTTCGCGAATACTGGTGGTCGGTCCGGCGGCCTTGACGGTCCACTGGCCGCCGCTCTGGAGCATGACGGGGCCGCAGTGGTAGAGCAGCGCGCCTGTGAGATCGACGCCTTCGGGCAGCGGGTGGTTCATCAGGTGCGCGTGCACGGCGTCGCGTCCGGTGTAGCACTCGCCGGTGATCAGGACCACATCGCCGACCTTCAGCGCGCGGACTTGCCCCTCTGTGAGCGGCGTCCGCAGAACGATTTCGCGTCCGGTAAGCGGGAAGCCGGAACCGGCGGCCATTTTTTCGGCAGGGCGCGACGGATCGCGGTAAAGCCACTGAGTGATGGCGCCGCTCGCGGGATCGAGCCGCACTCCTAAGCGGCGAAAGGCCCAGCATTCATAGGCCACCGATACGAAGAAAGACGCAGGCAGACGGTTGGCCGCGGTGACCTTGCAGCCGATCAGCGACACTTTGCCGCCAAAACCCATGGCGCCGATTCCCAGGCGGTTGGCTTCGTCCATGATTTCGGTTTCGAGCGCAGCCAGCTCAGGAATGGGATTCACATCGTCCAAAGTGCGAAACAACTGGTCTTTCGCGAGCACGTAGCCGTGCGCGCGATCGCTGCCGATGCATACGCCGAGCGCGCCCGGTGCGCAGCCTTGTCCCTGCGCCTGCCACACCGCATGCAGAATGCACTTGCGAACGCCTGCGAGGTCGCGTCCGGCCTTGCCCAGGTGCTCCAGACTGCAGGGCAGCGAATACTGGATGTTTTTGTTCTCGCAGCCGCCGCCTTTGAGGATCAGTTTGACTTCGATCTGATCCTGCTCCCACTGCTCGAAGTGAATGACGGGAGTTTCCGGACCGAGGTTGTCGCCGCTGTTCTTACCGGTTAGAGAATCGACGGAGTTGGGGCGCAGTTTGCCGCGCCGGGTGGCTTCCGCCACGGCTTCGCGGATCGCCATTTTGAGCACCATCTGGCTCACGCCTACGGGAGTGTGCACCACGAAGGTGGGCATGCCGGTGTCCTGGCACATGGGGCCTTCGTCTTCGGCTGCCATGTCGATATTCGAGGCGATAATGTTCAGCGCTTGCGAGGCCTGGGTGTGAGGCGATTCCTTCGCTAGCGCGCCGCCCATGGCTTCGCGGACGTCGGGAGGCAAATTGGTGGACGTCTGGGTGATCAGTTCGATGAGGCTCTCGGAAAGAAATTGCATTTCGATCAATTCTATCGCGAGGGACCCTCGCACCGGCGGCGCGCGGCTAATCGTTATTGCGCCGGAAGTCGCACTGGCAGCAATCGCTGCAGCGTTTGCATTTCTCGCACAGGTGGTTGTTGCAAGTGTCCTTGGTGCAATAAACGCAGATTTCGCTAGAGGGTTCGTCACATATACTGCACACGAAAATGAGAGTGTCGGCCATGAGTCTGGTTCTGGATTACTTGGCGGGCGCCGGCTTGGGGGCCGCAGGAGCGGGTTTTGCGGGCGGCTGGCGCATGAGCACTCCCCGGCACCGCTGGGCTTCGCCGTCTACAATCTGGAATTCCTGTTC
>JANXXL010000354.1 GCA_025350625.1 Bryobacterales bacterium
CGGGAAAGGATTCCTTTCCCGTTCGCGCGGCCTTTCATTATTCAGGCTTGACTTCGTCTATTTCTAGAAGTATTCTAAAACACGTGAATGCCGAACGGCCCGAAATCATGGTCGCGTTCCGCACACAAGGTCTCCGCTGCACCGCGCAGAGATACGCTATCATGAAATACCTTTTAAAGCACCCCCTGCACCCGACTGCGGACGAGATTTACCAGGCGCTCAACCGGGTGAATCCACAGGCTTCCCGAGCGACGGTTTATAACGGGCTGCATGCGCTGACTCGCGCCGGATTGGTCCGCGAAGTCAGCGTCTCGGGGCATGCCGCGCGTTTTGAGAGTCACGTCGAGCACCATCACCATTTCGTCTGCGCGCAGTGCGGGCGGATCCGGGACCTGGCTTGGTTCGATGTGCCTGGTGTCGCCCAAAAAGCCGGCCTGGACTCGCGAAGCGTGCGGGCATGGGAATTGGTATTTCATGGCGTTTGCGACGCCTGTTTAAATCAGAAAAGAAAAAACTGATGGAAAGCCAGGGCGGGTCCGTGTTTCGTCACAGTTTTGTGGACTAATTCGAAGGAGAATGACAGATGGAAAAAGAACTCACAGGGACGGCGGCGTCCGTCCCCAGTAATCCAACCGAAGCCAAGTGCCCGGTAAAGGTGGGACCTCGGAGACACACGGTGGCGGGGGCCCCGACGAATGCGGGGTGGTGGCCGGACCAGCTCAATCTCAAGATCTTGCATCAGAACTCGCCGCTCTCCGATCCGATGGGAAAAGCGTTCAACTACGCCGAGGAGTTCAAGAGCCTAGATCTCAACGCCGTGATCAAGGACCTGCATGCCTTGATGACGGATTCACAGGATTGGTGGCCGGCCGACTATGGCCACTATGGGCCGTTCTTCATTCGCATGGCGTGGCATAGCGCAGGCACGTACCGCATCGGCGACGGCCGCGGGGGAGCCGGCTCCGGCACACAGCGTTTTGCGCCGCTCAATAGCTGGCCGGACAATGCAAGTCTGGATAAGGCCCGCCGGCTGCTCTGGCCGGTCAAACAGAAATACGGCCGGAAAATCTCCTGGGCCGATCTGATGATTCTCGCCGGTAACGTCTCGCTGGAATCGATGGGGTTCAAGACCTTCGGTTACGGCGGTGGGCGCGCGGACGTCTGGGAGCCCGAAGAAGATATTTACTGGGGGCCGGAGGGCACCTGGCTGGGGGACGAGCGCTACAAGGGCGATCGTCAGCTCGATAATCCACTAGCTGCGGTTCAAATGGGATTGATTTATGTGAATCCGCAAGGTCCGAATGGCGTGCCCGATCCCATCGCAGCCGCACGCGATATCCGCGAAACGTTTGCTCGCATGGCGATGAATGACGAGGAGACAGTTGCGCTCATTGCCGGCGGGCACACCTTTGGTAAAACCCACGGCGCTGCCGATGCGGGCAAATATGTAGGCGCTGAACCCGAAGGCGCCCCTATCGAGGAGCAAGGCTTCGGCTGGACCAACACCTTCGGCAGCGGAAAAGGCGCGGACGCCATCACCAGCGGTTTGGAAGGCGCATGGACATCTAACCCGATAAAGTGGGGCAATCTATATTTCGACACCCTGTTCGGACACGAGTGGGAACTGACCAAGAGCCCTGCCGGCGCGCATCAGTGGAAGCCCAAGAACGGCGCCAGCGCCGGCACCGTGCCGGATGCGCACGATCCGTCGAAGCGGCACGCACCGACCATGCTCACGACGGACCTCTCCCTGAAGATGGACCCGAACTATGCGCCCATCTCGAAGCGCTTTCACGAGAACCCGCAGGAGTTCGCGGACGCGTTCGCCAAGGCCTGGTACAAGCTGACGCACCGCGATATGGGGCCGGTCTCGCGGTACCTCGGCCCGCTGGTGCCGAAGGAATCGCTGCTCTGGCAGGATCCGGTTCCTGCGGTGGATCATGCGTTGATCGGGGATGAGGACATGGCCGCTCTTAAGGCCAAGATCCTCGCGTCGGGACTGTCCATCTCCCAACTGGCCGAGACAGCGTGGGCGTCGGCCGTGACGTTCCGCGGTTCCGACAAACGCGGTGGCGCGAATGGCGCGCGCATTCGCCTGACACCGCAGAAAGATTGGGAAGTGAACCAGCCGGCTCAACTGGCGAAGGTGCTGCAGACGCTCGATGCGATCCAAAAGGAGTTCAACGCCGGAGGGAAAAAGGTCTCGCTTGCCGATCTTATTGTTCTAGGAGGCTGCGCGGCAGTCGAGGCGGCCGCGAAGAAAGCCGGACACGATGTGAAGGTGCCTTTCACGCCGGGGCGTACGGATGCTTCGCAGGAGCAGACCGCTGCGCACTCTTTCGCGCCGCTCGAACCGATGGCAGACGGGTTCCGCAACTATCTCCGTAGCGGACAGCCGGTGCCGGCTGAGGAGTTGTTAGTGGATCGCGCACAGTTGCTGACGCTGACGGCCCCCGAGATGACGGTTCTCATTGGCGGATTGCGCGCCTTAAATGTAAACGCCGGGCAGACTAAACATGGCGTGTTCACCAACCGGCCCGAGACGCTGACGAATGATTTCTTCGTCAATCTGCTCGACATGCGCACCAAGTGGCAGGCCTCCTCTGCATCCGAAGGCGTATTTGAGGGGCGCGATCGCACCACGGGCGAAATCAAATGGACCGGTACCCGTATCGATCTTCTCTTTGGTTGGAACTCCCAGCTCCGGGCGCTCGCAGAAGTCTACGCGTGCGACGACTCGAAGGATGCGTTTGTGAAGGACTTCGTGGCTGCATGGAACAAGGTGATGAACCTCGATCGCTACGACCTAGCCTAGACTCGGCTCCAAGACTGACCCTGCAGTCTCACCTAGACCTGCGCCGTTCGGGTAGCAGTCCCCCTTGACACAAGCGCCAGGAGGGATATGATTCACACGGAGGTCGCAGATGGGACTGAATGACACCGTTCGCGCGGTTCTCGACCACAAAGGAATAGGCGTTTGTGCCGTCGCGCCGGAGACGCCGGTTTACGAAGCGCTGGAAATTATGGCGGACCGGGACATTGGAGCCGTGCTGGTCATGGAAGACGCCGATCTCTGTGGGATCTTCTCCGAGCGCGATTACGCGCGGAAGGTGATTCTGCAAGGCAAGGCTTCGCGCGCCACAACGGTGGGCGAAATTATGACCAGCCCCGCAATTGTGGCGACTCTCGATCTGAGTGTCGACGATTGCATGCGCCTGATGACGGATTACCGAATCCGCCATCTTCCGGTGACGGGCGAGGACGCGGTGATCGGGGTGCTCTCGATCGGCGACCTGGTGAATTGGATTATCCGCCGGCAAGAGGAAGAAATTCACCACTTGCACCACTATATTGCCGGCAGTTATCCGGCCTGATTCGTAGCGACGCCGTAACCGGAAGCGCCTCCGATGCGTTTAAATAAGAGTAGTGTGTCGCTTCAGAGTTCTTCAGAGTGTTCTTTTGTGTGCCGCGTTTTTACTCCGGCCGTCGTCTGCGCTTGCGCAGGGCGCCGATAACCCGGAGAGCGTGGCCGCATCCCCATCGGCAGAATCAGCGCCCGCTCAGCCCGCCGACAAGCGCATCTTCGGGGTTCTGCCCAACTATCGAACCGTGGATGGTTCGGCTCCCTTTGTGCCCATCACCTCTAAACATAAATTCTATATTGCATCGAAGGATTCCTTCGACTACCCGGTGATCCTGCTTTCCGGCGCGTTTGCTGCGCTGTATCAACTCGAAGATCAGGATCCTTCGTTCGGGCAAGGCCTCAAAGGCTACGGCAAGCGCATGGCTGCGTCGTACGGCGATCAAGCCATCGGAAACCTGATGACGGAGGCAATCTTTCCGTCCTTCCTTCACGAAGACCCGCGCTACTTTCGCATGGGAGCGGGCGGTGGCAGCACCTGGCACAGGACCCGCTATGCGGTGACGCGCGTGTTTGTCGTCCGCACCGATAAAGGCAACTGGCGTTTCAATTTTTCGGAGTGGCTTGGCAATGGCGTCACTGTGGGGCTGTCGAATTTGTATTATCCTGCCGAAACCCGAAACGTTACCGACAATGTGCAGAAACTAGGCTTGCAGATCGGCACGGATGCGTTTTCTCAAGTACTCAAAGAATTCTGGCCGGATTGGAAACGCAAATTGCGCAAGAACAAATCCTGAATCGCGCTTCTGACGCGGTCGCATTTTGCTACAATCCGTTTCGATGAGTATAACGGGGATCTACCCACCGAGCGACGAGTTCGTTCGCCAGGCGCACGTCCAAGGCATGGAAGGCTACCGCGAGCTTTACCGGCGCGCGGAGCAGGATCCGGAAGCCTTCTGGGGCGATATTGCCGCGCGCGAAATTCACTGGTTTGAAAAATGGAAAGAAGTGCTTGATTGGAAGCCTCCTTTTGCGCAGTGGTTCGTGGGCGCGAAGACCAACGTTTCCTATAATTGCCTGGATCGCCACGCCGCATCGCACCGCAAGAACAAGGTCGCGATCCTGTGGGAGGGTGAGCCGGGGGAGCAGCGCTTTCTCACTTATCAGGAACTGCTGCGGCTGGTGTCGCGTTTCGCGAATGTGCTGAAGGCTCGCGGCTATAAGGCTGGGGACCGCTCCATCATCTACATGCCGATGATACCGGAGCTTCCTATCGCCATGCTGGCGTGCGCGCGGCTAGGGATCACACATAGCGTGGTGTTCGGCGGCTTTTCGGCGGAGGCGCTTAAGGCCCGCATTCAGGACTTGGGCGCGACGGTGGTCATCACGGCTGACGGCGGCTTCCGTCGCGTTAAAGAAATGAAGTTGAAGGCGGCTGTGGATGAAGCTGTGGCCGAATGCCCGGGAGTGCGAGACGTGATCGTCTACCGGCGCACTGGTTCGGATACGGCAATGCAGGCCGGCCGCGATTCGTGGTGGCATGATTTGGATGCGGCCTTAACCGGACCGGACGCTGAACACTGCCCGGCGGTGCCGCTCGACAGCGAGCACCCTCTGTTTGTGCTCTACACTTCCGGAACCACCGGTAAACCAAAAGGTATTTTGCACACTACCGGCGGCTACTTGACACACGTGACCGCCACCATGAAATGGGTTTTCGATTTAAAAGACGAAGACACTTACTGGTGCTCGGCCGATATCGGCTGGGTGACGGGGCACAGTTATATCGTCTACGGACCACTCTCGGCGGGGGCGACCTCGGTGATGTATGAAGGCACGCTCGATTACCCGCAGTTTGACCGGTGGTGGCGGCTGGTCGAGAAGTATCGCGTGAACATTTTATATACCTCGCCGACCGCTATCCGCGCGCTGATCCGCCAAGGCGACCACTGGCCGGAGGCGCACGATCTTTCCAGCCTGCGATTGTTGGGATCTGTGGGCGAACCGATCAATCCGGCGGCTTGGGAATGGTACAATCGTGTGATCGGCAAAGGCCGCTGTCCCATTGTAGATACCTGGTGGCAAACCGAAACCGGAGGCATTTTGATTGCCCCCATGCCGGGCGCCGTGCCCGCCAAGCCCGGCTCCGGCACGCTGCCGATGCCCGGCGTGGTTCCTGCCATTGTGGATTTCCACGGCTATCCCGTAGAACCCGGTCACGAAGGGTTCCTGATCCTGCGCGGCCCCTGGCCGGGGATGATCCGCAACATCTGGGGCGATCCGGACCGTTTCAAGGAGCAGTATTGGACTAAAGTCCCCGGCGCATACTTCACGGGCGACGCGGCGCGCTGCGATCACGATGGCTATTATTGGATTCTGGGCCGCGTGGACGACGTCATGAACGTCAGCGGCCATCGCCTGAGCACCATGGAAGTGGAGTCTGCACTGGTGAAGCACCCAGTGGTGGCGGAAGCGGCTGTGGTGGGTAAGCCGCACGAGATCACCGGACAAGCCGTATGCTGCTTCGTCACTCTGAAAAAAGGGCAAGGCGGTGACCACGACAAACTTGGCCAGGAACTGCGCCAGTGGGTGGCGCATGAGATCGGCGCCTTCGCGCGGCCCGAGGAGATCCGCTTCACCGACGCCCTGCCCAAGACCCGCAGCGGAAAAATCATGCGGCGTCTGCTGCGCGAGATCGTGACTTCGCACACGGTTACGGGAGATGTGACTACGCTCGAGGACCTGAGCGTGGTCACGAATCTGGCGGCGCAGCAAGACGAAGAATAACGACCGGTTGACTGGTTGGCGAAGCTGCGCCAACAATAAACCGCGAGCTGCACCTTGGTAGTATGGCGTTATGACTGGAAAGATGACGCGAGCGGCCCGGTTTCCTAGCGACAGTCTTGGAAAAGGACCCCTCGATAATGATGAGGCTCTTATCCATTCATGCGTTTCGTCGAATCAGAATCCCGAGGTCAAGCTGATTGAACAAGAGTGGGCCGAGGTGCGTGATCCGATAGAGGAGCCTTGGAGTGACGTCCCGGCGCGGTGAAGTTTGGTGGACGTCTCTTGATCCGACGCTCGGCTATGAGATCGCCAAGATCCGCCCCTTTATCGTGCCCTCGGCCACGCCCTGCAGCAGATTCTTGATTTAATCTGACGTAATGCAAAACGTTGTCATTTTAGGCGGGGGATTTGGCGGGTTATACGCGGCGAAGGCTCTGAGCGGCCATGCCAAGGTTACGCTGATCGACCGGCGCAACTTTCATCTATTCCAACCTCTGTTGTATCAGGTGGCAACCGGGTCGCTCTCGCCGGGAGAGATTGCGGCGCCGCTGCGTTCGCTGCTGCGGGGATATCCTGACACGTTTGTTCTGCTGGAGGAAGCTGTCGGCCTTGACGCAGACAATCGGCGATTGTTGCTCACCCACGAAGCGCCGATCAGCTATACGCATTTGATCGTGGCCACCGGTTCGGGCAATCACTATTTCGGACATAACGACTGGCAGGCAATCGCACCTGGACTCAAGTCCATCGAAGACGCTACGGCGATGCGGCACAAGATCCTGTACGCATTCGAAGCCGCGGAGCGGGAGGCCGATCCAGCGGTGCGCCGGGAGTGGCTGACATTTGTAGTGGTGGGTGCGGGGCCGACCGGCGTCGAGCTCGCGGGCGCGCTGGCCGAGATCGCCCGCGACACGTTGCGGCGCGATTTCCGGCATTTTCGTTCTGAGGAAGCGCAGATTCTGCTGCTCGACGGCTCGTCTGACGTGCTCCCGGCTTATCCCCCGGATCTGTCGGAACAAGCGGCCCGGCTCTTAATCCGTTTGGGGGTGCGGCCACGCACCGGCGTCCAGGTGACAGCGATGGATGCCGAGGGGCTTACTTTAGATACTCCGGATGGTGATGAGCGGCTGGCGACGCGCACGGTGTTGTGGGCGGCCGGTGTGCAGCCGTCTGCGTTCGGGCGCGTGCTGGCGGAAAGTGCCGGGGCGAAGCTGGATCGTCAAGGACGAGTAATGGTTGCGCCCGACCTTTCGATCCCCGGACATCCCGAGATTTTCGTGATCGGCGATTTGGCGTTTCTCGAACAGGACGGAAAGCCGTTACCGGGTGTCGCGCCGGTGGCGATGCAGCAGGGGCGCTATGTCGCTGCGGTGATCCGCGCACAGTCGCAGGGCCGAACGATTGCGCCTTTTCGATACCGCAATAAGGGCAGCCTCGCGGTCATAGGACGTGCGGCCGGCGTCGCCGACTTCGGCCGCCTGCATTTTCACGGGTGGCCAGCGTGGCTGTTGTGGTTGTTCGTGCACCTGATGTATCTGGCGCAGTTTCGTAACCGGGTGCTGGTGTTCATACGGTGGGGATTCCAGTACCTCAGTTTCGACCGCGGCGCGCGGCTGATTACGGGCGACTAGGCCACCCGTTTATCAGCGTTGCAGCAAAGGACGCAGCTCGCGAACGTCTTTTACGGTCTCGAGCGCCAGAACTTTCTGGATTAGCTTGCCGGTTTTGTCGGCGCCCAGCAGCGGCGACATGAGTTCGCGGGCCTTGGTCACAACTTCTTCGCGAGTCATGGGGTTTTGCGCTGTGCCGCGTACCGCTTCCACGCGTTCCGTCAACTTGGTGCCGTCCGCGAGGGTTACTTCAACGATGGCTACCCGGGCAGGATGCAGTTTATCCAGCTCCGGATCGGCGATCAATTCCACTTTGGCGCGCTCGCGCAAAATCGCAGCGTCCTGCATGCGTGGCTTGTCGTGTGCGGCCGCGAAGGACGCGGTCTTATCGAGCAGCATCACCGACACCATGTGTTGCAAACAGATGTCCGGCATTTCGCGGTTATTCACGGTATTTGCATCGCTGGTGCCTTCACGAACCACCACCTTCCTCACCTGATCCGACTCGAACGGATGCTTCTTGCGGATCAGTTCGAGAGCGTCGAGCGGCGCTTGAATCGGCGATCCGACGGTCCATTTCTTGATGTTTGTGCGAGCGATTTCGAAACGCTCGCCCAGCTTGTCGATCAGCCCCTCGGGATTGGACTTCGGATTAAACGCCATCAGGAAGTTGTCGGCTCCGGCCATGATGTCATCGACACCGGTACCACCCAATTGGATCAGGAGCGCGGCCGATACACCGTTGCGCGCGGGCCAACCGGCGAAGACCAGCGATTTTTCTATGTGATCGGTATCGCGCTGCCACGCGGCGATACCAGCGGCCTGCTGGGCGGCGTAATCCAGAATCCAGCGCATCTGTTGTGGATTCAAGCCCGCCACGCATCCGGCCGCCGCGGCGGATCCGAAATCGCCAGCGATGCTGTGGGAGCTGTGGTGGGACGTCATCTGGTAATCCAGAGCGCCAAGAGTCATGGTGATGCGGGTGCCAATATCGTAGCCCAGCGCCACCGCGCGCATCATGCGCGTTCCGTCGACCCCGAACTGCTCACTCGCAGCGAGGCTGGCGGGCACGATGGAACAGCCGGGATGCGATTGCGATGGGGCGTGCGAATCGTCGGTCTCATCGGAATGCGCGAGCATCCCGTTGACCATGGACGCTTCAATGGGACCGCACAGGATGTTCGAACCCACCACGGTTGCGGTTTTCTCGCCGGTGTGAGCTTTCGCCATTGCGAACGCCACTTTTCCAGGGGGCAACTCGGCGCCCGACACCATGGCGGCGATGGTGTCCAGAATATGGTGCTTGGTTTTCTCGGCCACCTCTTCAGGAAGCGCGCGGCCGGCGGCTTCGGCCATGTAGCTGCCGAGTTTGACAATTACCGGGCTGGGGGGATTCGCAGCGCGTGCGAACCGCAATGGCAGAGCCAGCGCCGCCGCGCTTTTCAAGACATTTCGTCGAGTTGTGTTCATGTTCATCTCCTCACTTCATCTCGTTCTTGAAGGTGACCCCGCCCTTCATCACGAATTTAACGCGCTCCATTTCCGTGATGTCGTTCAGCGGATCTCCCGCGACCGCCACCAGGTCGGCGAACCGGCCTTTCTCGACGATACCAAGGTTCTTGCCCAGATCGAAATTCAGCGTCGCCGCGGCGTTGGTGGTAGCCATGCGCAGCGCATCCGCCGGCTTCATGCCCCATTTTACGTACCAGGCGAACTGGGATGCCTGCACACCATGGCCCTGAAAATAAGCCCCGCTGCCGAATATTTGCGTGATTCCTTCTTTTACCAGGCGCTTGAAGCTTTTCTCCGTCAGCATGAAACGCGTTTTCTGCCCGCCGCTGGCTTTGAGGTCCTTCTCCTCCAGATCGTCCATGAGATCCCACAGCGTCTGGTTTACCGGGCGCATGGTTCCATCGGCGAGCGGCTGTTTGAACAGACGAATGGTCTCGTCGTCCAGGCCTTCGGCTCCAGTGACGCCCACGATTACATGAATCGGCAAATCGACACCGGCCTGGAGGCAATTCCGCAATCCTTCTCCGCCGTAGGCATGACAGGCGACCTTCAACCCACGTTTATGGGCTTCATCCACAATGGCCTGGTTCTCTTCGAGCGAAATCGATGGGACCGTAATCATCGTGCCGTCGCGCCGGAAGGCGCCCGCTCCTGCAGGCTGCGGCTGTCCCCCGCCCTCGTAGTCTTCCGTCTCATAAATCTTGATCCAGTCGACGCCGTAGTGAGAATGATCGCGCACCGCCGCGCGGGCGGCCCACGGACCATTAATGTTTTGGGCGTTCTGCCAGACGGGACTGGGATTGAAACCAAATGGCGCGACCATCGGTGGCGCCGGATAATAGGTGGCGCCACGCGGGGTCAACCCAGGCCCGGTTACTTGCATGCGAGGACCGGGTACCATGCCTTTATTAATGGCGTCGCGCAGCTCGACGGTGGCGTAGGTGTAGGGAGACCCCATGTCCTGAATGGTGGTGAAACCCGCGTTGAGGTCCCTGAGGGCGTGATGCATTCCGACAAACACCGCGCGCGCATCGTTGGGGTCCGGACCCTGCATCAGGTGCACGTGGCGGTCAATCAATCCAGGCAGCACAGTGGCGCGGCTCAGGTCGATGACCAGCATGCCAGGCGGGATGTGGATCTTATCCGCAGGCCCGACGTCGGCGATGCGGTCGCCTTTGATCAGAATCACCTGGTTGGCGAGGTTGGTGCCGGATTTGGGGTCGAATAGCCGACCGGCGCGAACCGCGACGCCGTCAGGCGGAGACGCCTGCATATCCATGCGGCCAGCGTCCCAGGGCGGGGCCTCCGCTCGCTTGGTTTGGGCCAGGATGGCGAAGGCACACAAACCCAGAGCGATTCCAAATATGGTTTTTTTCATACGAGTCCCTGGAACAGTATACCGTTTGCCGCCAAGTTACACTGGAGCGCAGTGGAGCGTTTTCTAGTCAAGAATTTCGGTTGCCGGGCGTCGCAGGCCGATGGCGCGGCGATTGAAGCCGGGCTGGCGGCGAAAGGTCTCGCTGCGACGTTGGATCTGCAGGATGCCGACCTGGTGGTGCTCAACACGTGCACCGTGACGGCAACTGCCGATGACGAAGTGCGGCAGGTAGTCCGGCGCATCCACCGCGAGCGGCCGGATGCTCGGATTCTGATTACCGGCTGCTACGCCCAGCGCGCGCCGGAAGAACTAGCGGCGCTTGACGGGGTAAGCCTGGTGGTGGGCAATTCGCACAAGACTCGTATCCCGGAATACGTTTCCACCGCGGAATATCACGGACAAATCGAGATCGGCGACATTTTCGCGCAGACGGATTTCCTCTCGGCGCCGGTTGAGGATGCCGCGGGCGACCGCACGCGCCCCAACCTTAAGATCCAGGACGGCTGCAATAACCGGTGCTCGTTCTGCATCATTCCTTATGTGCGGGGCCGCAGCCGTAGCGCGCCATTAGAAAGTGTAGTGGAGCAGGTGCGGGGGCTGGCGGTGAAATACCGCGAGGTTGTGTTGAGCGGGATCAATCTGGGGCGCTGGGGACGCGATTTGGGCGGGCAGACGCGCCTGGTGGACCTGGTGCGGAGTCTGCTCGATGAAACGCTGATCGAGCGGCTGCGCTTGAGCTCGGTCGAGCCGATGGATTTTTCGGACGATCTGCTCGATCTGATGGCGGGCTCTCCACGCATCGCAAAGCACGTACACGCGCCACTGCAATCTGGCTCGGACACCGTGCTGCGACGCATGCATCGCAAGTATCGCCCGCACCACTACGCCGATCGTATCTGGAAGGCTCGCGCTCTGATGCCGGAGTGCGCGGTCGGCGCAGATGTGATGACTGGCTTTCCCGGCGAAACCGACGAAGAGTTTACTCAAAGCTATGCCTTCATCGAAAGCCTGCCGTTCACCTATTTGCACGTGTTCACCTACTCCGAGCGTCCGGGCACGCCGGCGCCTGAAGTCACCTCCCCTGTTCCCGTTCTCATACGTAAGCAGCGAACTCGTGCTTTGCGGGATCTGGCCGCGCTTAAGAATTTGGAATTCCGCCGCTCGATGGTAGGTAAAACGATTTCCGTGGTGACGCTCGATAATGGGGCAGCGCTCAGCGAGAACTACGTGAAAGTCGCACTAGCGGCTCCACGCGCCGCCAATTGCATCGAAAGAATTCGCATCGGCGGGTTGACCTCAAGCGGGGTGTGCGAAATCGGGGCGCTGCCGGTGTTGGGTTAGCGCTAAAGTGCTGAAGGTGGGATGCGCGTCTCGAGGTTGAGTACGCGGTCTTCCAACGCCGAGAGCCGGAGCTTCATATCAGTTTCACCCACCTCGACATTGTGTATTCGCGCGTTCTGACCTTTCGCGTAGCGATGAAACCCCGTCAGCAGATTAGTTTCAATTTGGCGCATGGCGTCAATAAGTTCGTCCTTTAGATCGCCGACCGCCGAGTCAAGTTCCGACTTCGTTACTGGCTTCCCGTTGTCCATCCCGTTTCCTTCACCATTATAGTGCGTTCCACCGCTACATCTCTCGCCGATTCTCGAGCGACTTAGAGATGGTAACCTCATCGGAGAATTCGATATCGCTGCCTACCGGAATCCCCATGGCGATGCGGGTCACCTTCATCCCCAGCGGCTTCAGCAAGCGCGAAAGATAGACTGCAGTCGCCTCGCCTTCGACCGTGGGATTGGTGGCCAAAATAATTTCCTGAGCTTCGCCGCGGGCGATGCGGTCGAGCAGACCCTTAATTTTGAGCTGTTCCGGACCGATTCCGCGCAGGGGAGAAATCGCTCCATTGAGCACGTGGTAAATTCCAGGAAAAGTCCGCGTGGTTTCAAAAGGCAGGATGTTGTGCGGCTCTTCTACTACACAAATCTGGGTGCGATCGCGGTTGTGATCGCGGCAATAGGGACACAACTCCGAATCGCTGATATTATTGCACTCAGCGCAAATTCCCAGATTGTCTTTGACGTCCAGCAGCGCTGACGCGAGGCGCGCTGCGTCATCGCGCGAGGTGCGCAACACATGGAACGCCAGCCGCTGCGCGGACTTCTGCCCCACGCCCGGCAGACGCCGGAGTTCGTCGATCAAACGCTGCAATGGCGCGGCGAAGTCGGGCATCGAGGCTTAGAGCAGCCCGGGAGGCAAGCCCATGCCTCCCAGCATCCCGCTCATTTTCTTCTGGCTCTCTTCTTCGACCTTCTTGGTGGCCTCGTTACAGGCGGCCTGCACCAGGTCCTGCAGCATCTCGACGTCGCCCATCACTTCGGGATCGATCTTGACCCCGGTCACGTTTTTGTGGCCATCCATTTTGATGGTCACCATGCCGCCGCCGGCGGAGCCTTCGACGCGAATCAGCGCGACCTCTTCCTGCATCTTCTGCTGCATCTTCTGGGCCTGCTGCATCATCGCTTGCATGTTTCCGGGCATCTTCATGTTGTTCTCCAATCGCGCACTGATTCGATTGCGCTCAGGTATCTTTCAAATTTCTGACCGTGCGCACCTGGGCGTCCGGGAAAATCTCCTGAAATCGTTTTACTTCGGGGTGCGAGAGTGCGCGGGTTGCGGCCTCTTGCTCCCGCTGCGGCGCGGCCACAACCTGCCCCGAGGAACGCGCCGTTTCCCCCACTTTAATAGTTATGCGGACCGGTCTGCCCGCCGCCCTCTTGGCAGCGGCTTCGAATTCGCTTTGCTTCAGGTAAAGTTGATACATCTTCGGCGTAATGAATACCAGCTCATTAGCAGATTCGGTTAGTTCGGAATGTTCGAGCGCGTCCGCCACGTGCGTCAATTTGGCGTCGATCAGAGCGGCGTGCAAACGGGACCGCAGATCGCCGCCGGCAAGCGTTTCCAGCGGAGCGGTTGCCGCCGGCGCGGCCGCCAGTTGGGCGGGCTTGGGAGCGGCGCGCGACGCAGACCGCGTCCCAGGCCCGGCTGTTCCGCCCGGCAATCCCGCGAGCGCTTCTTCGATGGACAGTAATCGGCCCGCCTGGACCATCCGCAGCAGACCCATCTCCAAATGCAGCCGGGGCTGCAGCGAGCTTTGCAAGTCACGAAACAAATCCAGCGATAACTGCAAATAACGCGTGAGATCCTCTTCGCTGAAGTGCGCGGCGGCTTCAGCCAGCTTTTGCTGTTCGGCCTGGGATGCCGCCACCAGCCGGGTCTCGCCGCCGCTAATTTTCACCACCACCAGGTTGCGGAAATGCCGCGCCAGCTCGCGAGCGAAATGTTGCAGGCTGCGGCCGTTGGCTTCGAGTTCCGCCACTACCGCAAACATTTCCGGGGCGTCATTCCCGGCGAGAGCGGTAGTCACGCGTCCCAGCGATTCGAGCGAAAACATGCCGAGCAACGTACGCACCTCGGCCGCGTCCAGCTTGTTTCCGCAGCACGCAATAGCCTGGTCGAGCGCGGAAAGCGAATCCCGGACGCTGCCCTCACCGGCGCGCGCGAGAACGGCCACGGCATCGGCGTCGGCAGTGATGCCTTCCTGCTGCATGATCCATTCCATGCGCGCGACGAGCTCCGCGAAATCGACTGAGCGGAAACTGAACTGCTGGCAGCGCGACACGATGGTCGAGGGAATTTTGTGGGACTCGGTGGTGCATAGGATGAACACCACCCACTCGGGCGGTTCCTCCAGCGTCTTAAGCAAGGCGTTGAAGGCTTCGCTGGTGATTTGATGGGCTTCGTCGACGATAAAAACTTTGTAGCGGTCGCGCGCGGGCCGGAAGCGCACGCTCTCGCGCAGTTCGCGCATTTCGTTGATCCCGCGATTCGACGCGGCGTCGATTTCGATCACGTCCATCGACGATCCTTCGCCGATTTCGAGGCAACTGACGCACTTGCCGCAGGGCGCGGGCGTTGGTCCCTGTTCGCAGTTAAGGCAACGCGCAAAAATCCGCGCCACCGTGGTTTTGCCAGTGCCGCGCTGACCCGAAAAAATGTAGCCGTGGGCGATGCGTCCCTGGGTAATCGCGTTTCCGAGGGTGGTTTTGACGTGTTCCTGGCTGATCAGCTCGTCAAATCCCTGGGGCCGGTACTTGCGAGCGATGACTTGGTACATGTTGGAGGTTGCGGTGCGTGTCGCCGATATGCCAGACCCCGGGTGATCCGCGGCACACGGGTTTAACCGCTACCGTTGCTTCCTTCCGGACCTGGCGGGGTTTGCAGCCGCCCGTTGCACGAAGCCCGGAGCCTGACAACTTCCTATGCTACCAGATGCGCGGAATTGGCTGAGAAAATGTGGCCCGTTTCGCCACTATGCCTGGGAGCAAGGGCGACGCAGAATGCCCTCCGCCGCTACCCAAATGAATACTTACAAGGTTCTCATCGCAGAAGATGAAGGCTTAATCGCCATGGATATCGCGGCGCACCTCGAGGCGTTGGGCCATACCGTCGTCGCCACGGTAAGCACCGCCGCCGAGGCGATCGAGCAAGCCCCCAACGCGCAGGTGGTGCTGATGGACATACGCCTGGATGGGCCCGTGGATGGCATCGAGGCCGCTAGCAAGATTCGCGAACGGTATCGCCTTCCGGTGCTGTTCCTGACCGCTCAGGCCGATCCCTCGACGCTGGAGCGCGCGAAACTGGCGGCGCCGTTCGGCTACATGATCAAACCGCTGGTGCATGCTTCCCTGCAGCCGAGTATCGAAATCGCGATGCATAAGCACAAGATGGAAATTCGCCTGGAGGAAAGCGAAGCGTGGCTGCGGGCTACGCTCGCCTCGGCGGCGGATGCGGTAATCGTCACCGATCTTGAGGGCCAGATCCGGTTCCTGAATCCCGCAGCGGAGGCACTGGGTGGACGCGCCTTGACCGCAGTTTCACAGTTTTTACCCGAAGATCCGGTGCCGCTGGCTATTCTTCAGGATCGTCCCGTGGCCATCGAGACACGGCTCGCCGAACAGTGGGTGGAGGGCTCGGCATCGCCGCTTAAGCTATCCGGGGAGGCGATCGGCGGAGTGGTCACTTTGCGGGATGTTACCGCCCGCCGCCGCGAGGAGCAGCGGTTGCTGCATTTGGAAAAAGCCGACATGGCGGCTCGGCTGGCCACCGCCGTAGCCGTTGATTTTGCCAGCCCGATCGAGGCCATCCGCAACCATTCCGCGCAACTCCTGCGGCAGTTCGCCGATTACTCGCCGGTGTTTACCGCCATCAAGGAAATCCATCAGGCGGCAGTTGCGGCCGATAAAATGAACCGCCGCTTAGCCGACCTGGGCCCGCAGCCCCACGGACCGCTGCAACTTACCAGTGTCAACGGAATTCTGCGGCGCATGTTTAAGTTCATTCAATCCGTGGCCGGCGATCGGGTCGCCGTCACACTCCACGCAGATCCGGACGCCGGAAAAATCTACGCCGACGCGGCGCACATCGAAGAACTAATCATGCAATTCGTCCTCTATGCCGTCAAAGCGATGCCCGATGGCGGCCAGTTGGGTCTGAGCACCGTGGCTGCAGCCGATCGAGTTTTGGTCTCGGTTACACATACCGGTTCCCCTGCAGATATCGAGAGCGTAAATTTGTCCTTGATGCGCTACTTCACCGGCGACGGAAACCGGCTGGAGGCTTCGTTTGAGCAGTGGACCGACTCTGCAGCCGCGGCGGGGACCCCGCCCACCCTCTTATTGATCGAGCCTCGGGAGCACATCCGCGCGCGCCTGCACAACGTGTTCGAATCGAACGGCTATAATTTGCTGGAGGCTGCCGACGAGACCCAGGCCAACGCTCTGCTCGACCTGCACGAAGTCGACCTGGTGATTGGAGGCGACGTCGACCAGGACGCAGTTCCGGTTCTGCGTCTGCGACCGCCCTACACCGAGCAGCAGTTGCTGGAAGAAGTACGCGCGCGCCTGGATCCGCCGCTTACTTTTTCCGCGTCGAAGTAGTGATGGAAAACAGGTCGTCGGTAAGATCCTGATTAAAGCTCACCGAGTCCGCGAAAATCTGGTAAATCTTTTCGCCGTTGCGTTCGCGTGTTATTTGTTGCGGCCACTGGATGCCCTGGTTGTCGCGATACCGGTCAAAGCGGGTGACCTCTTCGTCGCGCTCCTTGGATTTCGGATCCAGACGCGAAAAAGATTGTTTTACAGGCAGTTTGGTCGACTGGTGAAAGTATACGCGTACCACGAAGTTGCTGGCGTCGATCACGTCCACCACTTCGACGGGCACACGATCTACCACATCGGAGCCGCGCGACTCAAACTCCATTCCCCGCTCGCGCAGCCGCTGCCGCAGAATGTAGAAGATATTGTGCAAAGTGGTTTCGCGATGACGATCGAACTCTTCCTGCGGCAGCGGCTTGGGGCCGCGATAGGTGACATTCGCGCCGCCATCTTCGCGCAATACAACTGCTCCCGAATCTTCGTTTTTTCCGAAAGACTGGCGCTCGCGAACGCCCAACTCGTGAGCGGATTTGGTGGGATCGACGGCGAGATAGCGGGTATAGATTTTCGCGATGGAAAGCCCTGAAAGATTGTCCCTATAGAACGAATAAGCGCGGCCGGTCTCGACCCGATCCTGCATCTGAAGGAATTTTTCGCCGCCCAACGCGGCGATGGCGTCATCGAGAACCTTCTTTCCGCGCGCGCCCTCGGGAGTTTCCGCGGTTGCTACCACGGCGAGCAGCGCAACCATAAATATGGGTTTCATCGGATGAGCCTTATTGTGACGGCATCGGCGGAATGCTCAAATCGATGGTTTCAATTTTGCCCGCTGCGCTCAACGGCTTGCCGAAGTCTTTGGAATTCCCCACCGCGACGATACTCAGATTCGCGGGGTTGATGTGTTCCTGGAAAACTCGCAATACGTCCGCGCGCGTCACCGCCGCCAGTCGCTTCTGATACTCGAACAGAAAATCTTTGGGGTAACCGAAATACTCGTACATCATCATTCGGTTGAGGCTCTTCGCCGGACTATCGAAAAAGAAAACAAAACTGTTCAGTACCGAATCCTTGGCGGTTTTGAGTTCTTGCTCGGTAACTTCGGCGGTGCGCATTTTTTCTACTTCCTTGCGGGCGGCGAGGATGGCATCCGTAGTACTTGCCGATTTCGTGCTGCCTACGATGCGGAAGGTTCCCGGATGATCATAGGCCGCACCCCAGCCCGCGCCGATCGAATACGCCAGACCCATTTTGGTGCGAATCTGCGACATCAGGCGGCTGGTGAATCCGCTTCCCAAAATGTTCGCCGCGACCTGGAGCGCCGGGTAGTCCGGATCGCGCAGAGTGCCGCCCAGCAGGCCCATCGCAAAGAAAGTCTGCGTCACATCGGGCTTCTCGGCAAGGAAAACACCCGCGGCGGACTTGGCCGTGACGGCTGGGAAAGGAGGAACCGGCGGCTGCTCCGGGTTCCACCCGGCGAAAAGTTTTTCGAGCTGATCCTTCATCTCGGCTGCTGAAAAATCTCCATAAATGGCCAGCATGATGTTCTTCGGAAAATAGTAGCGGCGGTAAAACTGCTGCAAATCCTCCCGCCGGATGCGAGCGATGTCCGCGTGTTCGACCGACCATCCATAAGGATTATTGCGGCCATAGAGAATATCCGAAATTTCCCGTTCGACGATTGCCTGCGCGTCATCGTTGCGCCGGTCGATCCCGCTATGCGTTTGCGAAATGGTCAGGTCGATTTTGTCGTGCCGGAATTCCGGTTCGGTCATCACGTCTTTAAAGACGCGCAGCACCGTGGCAGCGGTTTCCTTGAGACCGGAAAAACTGATGCTGGCGTTGGTCTCACCCATATTGGATTCAACCGCCGCCGCGATATTTTCAAGTTCCTCGTCGATCTGATCGCCGGTTTTGGAGCCCGTACCGCCAGCCCGCAGAACATCCGCCATTACGCTCGAAAGACCGCGCTCATCGGGAGGATCGAACAGATTTCCCGTCCGCACCAGAGCCAAGCCATTGATCACCGGCAATTCATGGTCTTCGAGCAGGAAAACGCGCATTCCGTTCTTGAGTGTGAAGGTCACCGGCTCCGGAATTTTCACTTGCTTCAGGGCCGGATATACCAGTTGCTGGTAGGAGGGAATTGTTTGCGCCGCCGACGTCGCCGCGGAAACGGCGCAGACGAGCGAGGCCAGGAAAATCCGCTTCACTTTGCGCTCCCTTCGGGAACAAACGTGTAGGCTACCGTGCGGTGCTCTCTTACCAGGTACATTTTGGCGACGCGCTGGACATCATCCGCGGAAACTTTGTTGTAGTCCGCGAGTTCGGTAAACAGCCTGCGCCAGTCGCCGAAATTCACGTAGTAGCTGCATAATTCCAGAGCCAGTCCGGTATTGCTGGCCAGTTTGCGAATCAGTTCGGCGCGTAATTTAGTCTTCACGCGATCGAGTGTCGCCTCATCCACTTTGGTGGTCTGCACCTGTTCGATGATCTGATACAACTCCTTCTCGTTCTCTGCCACGGAATGTCCCGTCGAAGGCGCGACGAAAAACAGAAATAGCGGCGGATACTTCCCCCCAGGGAACTGAGGCTCGCTGCCCGCACCGAGGGCCATCTGTTTATCCCGCACCATGTCTTTGTAGACAATGCCGGTCCGGCCGTCTGAAAGGACCGAGTCCAGCACCGCCAGCGCGGCGTTATCTGCCGAATGCCGGTCCGGACGCTTGTAGCCGACGATCAGAAAAGGTTGCGCCGGCGACGATACGGCGACGCGCTTCTCGCCCTCCTGCACGGGCTCCTCGGTGCGATATTGCGAGGGCAGCGGGCGCGCGGCGAGGCGTCCGAAATACTTCTCGGCGAGGCGGCGCGCCTCCGCCGGGTTGACATCCCCTGCGATTCCGAGCGTCATATTGGCGGGCACATAATATTGCTTATAAAATCGCTCCGCATCCGGGCGGCGGAAGTGCTCTATGTCCCCGGCCCATCCACCGGGCATGTTGCGATAGGGGTGGGCGGCGAATGCCGTGGCGGCTAAGGCCTCCACCAGCTTGCCCTGTGAGCTCGATTCCACGCGCATGCGGCGCTCCTCGCGCACCACATCGCGTTCCTTATAAAACTCCCGGAACACAGGATTCAGGAAGCGTCCAGATTCCAGCAAAAACCACAGCTCGATGCGGTTTGAAGGAAAACTGTAGTAGTAGTTGGTGGAATCCTCGCCAGTGCTCGCGTTCATATCCGCGCCGCCGTTCGATTCCACTACCCGGTCGTACTCGTTGGGTTCGATGTAGCTGTCGGCCTTCTCCATGGCGGCCTCGAGCTCGGCCTGAATCGCCGCGATTTTCTGAGCCTCTGCGCGCGGCCCCCGATTGCGCTCGGCCTCCAGCCGGTCATAAACCCGCTCGACGGCATCCATGGCCGCTTTCTCGGCCGCCCAATTCTTGGTTCCAATGAAAGGCGTGCCTTTAAAGGCCATATGCTCGAACATGTGCGCTAAGCCGGTCTGGCCGCCGGGATCATCCACCGACCCCACATTCATATACGTATGGAATGAAACCACCGGCGCATCGTGGCGTTCAATGACGATGAAATGCAGACCATTCGCGAGCGTGAACTCGGTGACTTTCTTTTCGAAGGACTTTTGCAGTTGGGCGACGGACTGCGCCGCAAGAAAGCTAGACAACAGCAGAAACAGCAGGAGACTAGGCCTCATGACTCCAGGGTAACAAGGCGGCCTATCCTCTCACGGACGCGGTCATCGCGCTAGGTTGTTCCTGCGCGAGGATGCCCGATAATTCCCGCAAAAGTGCGCCGCCGTCGCCGCGATAGGCGCTCCCGCGCTGGCAGGCGAGCGTGGCGGGCTCTAGCCCGGCCAAGCGTCCCAGAATTGCGGTGGTATTGGTCCCGTGAGCGTAATATTCCAGGGTTTGGCGCATGCTTTCGCTCGCCGTCAGCACTTCAGATTCGGTCACCGGCGGCGTGTCGGCGCCCGGCTGCGTAAATAAATCGCCGCAGAGCAGAGTGCGGGTGGTCTGGTCGAAAAGCAGACCACAATCCCAACCGTGCGGCACATGAGGCGTGTAGATCCACTGCAGGGTTTTGCGGCCGATCAAGAACTCGTCGCCGTCGGCAAGACCGCGGGGAGGGCGGTCGGCGTAATCGTGTAATGAGGTCAACGCGCCGATCTGGCTCGCGAATGGGACCGCGAGCGGGGCGGCGGCGAGAAACTCATTCATCGCGCCGCATTCGTCGCCCTCGAAGTGCGAGTAGCCTACGTGGCGAATGCCAGCGAGCGGCGTCACTTTCGATATGGCCTCGGAAACAAAAGGGAACCAGCGTCTCCAGCCGGTGTGAAACACCAACGGCTCGTCATCCAGCAACAGATATTGACTGAGATTGAAGCCTCCGGGAATGGCATCGATCATGAGTGGAGTATTGATGCGGTAAACACCTTCCGCAACTTCGTCGATTCTGGTCCCGGTATGCGAGTTAGTGAGCATGTCCCGACCTCAGACCGTATATTCACAGCCGCGCCCGCCCAAAGCCCACATGCAATAATGAGGTTCGCTTCGCTTAACAAATGGGCCGCATCCGCGTTTTATCGGACATCGTCGCCAACAAAATCGCTGCCGGAGAAGTGGTCGAACGGCCCGCCAGCGTGGTCAAAGAGCTGCTCGAAAACTCTCTCGATGCCGGCGCTACCGAGTTTCGCCTGGACATCGAGGCCGGTGGCCGCCGCTTGATCCGGCTGGCGGATAACGGCATGGGAATGATGCGCGACGACGCTCTGCTGGCTTTCGAGCGTCATGCCACGAGTAAACTCTCCGACGTCAAAGATCTGCTCTCAATCGCCACCTTAGGCTTCCGCGGCGAAGCGCTTCCTTCCATCGCTTCGGTCTCGCGCCTATTGCTGGAAACGCGTGCGCCTGAAGAGGCGGTGGGAACCACGGTGGAACTTGCGGGCGGCAAAATCCTTCGTTGCGACGACGCCGCGCTTCGCGGCGGGACCGTGATTGCGGTGCGCGACCTGTTCTACAACGTTCCGGCGCGCAAGAAGTTCTTGCGCACCGAGCAAACCGAAATCGCTCACGTTGCTTCCTTGGTCACTCACTACAGCCTGGCGCATCCCGACAAGAGTTTTCTGCTCCGCCACAACAATTCCGAACTGCTGGACGTGACGCCGGTAGCCACGCTGCGCGAGCGAATTTATCAGGTCTTCGGCAGCCAGATTCTCGAAGACTTACTCGATCTGGGCGATCAGTCGCGCGTCTTTCCCCTTCCCGCCGAGGATGAACAGGCGGGCCCTCGCCGCTTCCGTCTGCGAGGGTTTGTCAGCGGCCCCCAGGTGCAGCGACTCAATCGAAATTCGATCTATCTGTTCGTAAACGGACGTCTGATTCGCGATCGCCTCCTGCTGCACGCGCTCTCGTCGGCTTATCATAACCTGATGCCGCCGGCGTGTTTTCCTTTCGCGCTGCTGTTCCTCGATTGCGACCTCGAAGAAATCGACGTCAATGTGCATCCGTCGAAAACTGAAGTCCGCTTCCGCCATGGATCGCTGGCGCATGATTTCGTTCGCGACACAATTCGTGATGCGTTGATCGCGCAGCGTCCCGTGTCGCGCATTCCATCGCCTGCGCAACCGGCGGCTGTTTTGCCGTATTCGGAGTTTAGCCAGCACGCGGAGAATATGGGGTTCCCGGCAGTAGACGAAATGCCAGGCGCGGTGGAAAATCCCTCCGCCCTGCCGGAGTTTACTTTAAGACGTCCCCCCTCCCCGCATCCCCGCTTTGAGTTCGCGGATGCCCCACTGCCGCTCGAAGGCGCCGCCCGGCTCGCCGTTCCCGATACTCACGGCCCCCTGTTTCCGGGCGGGGCCCTGCCCGAACCGGAGAGCCTGGAAGCGTTAAAGGACTTGCGGCCGTTGGGCCAGATTCACGACAGCTTCATCATCGCCGCCGGACGTGATGGCCTCTGGATCATCGACCAGCACGTAGCTCACGAGCGGATTCTATTCGAACAAGTGCTCGCCGCCCGCGGCCGAAACGCAGTCGAAACCCAGGGGCTGCTGATGCCGCTGGTGATTCAGCTCACTGCGGCCCAGCAGCTCGAATATGCGCGCATAGCCGGTGAACTCAATGCACTGGGCTTCGACACGGAGCCATTCGGCAACCGCACCGTGGCAGTCAAATCCGCACCGGCGGGCATCGGGTCGAGCGACGTTGAAAAAGTCATCTTCGAAATTCTGGAAATCTCCGAGCGGGAACTGCGCAAAGCTTCGCTCGACGATCTGCGCCGGGGCATGGCCGCATCCATCGCCTGCCGCGCCGCAATTAAGATCAACATGCGTCTGGAACCGGCGAAGATGGACTGGCTGCTGCGCGCCCTGGCCGCCACTTCCTCGCCCATGAGCTGCCCGCATGGCCGGCCGATTGCGTTGCGCTATTCTACCCGCGACATTCTGAAGAGTTTCCATCGCATATGAACCGCTATTTGACGGTAATGCTAGGCGCGGCGATTGGCGGACTGGCGCGCTACCTGGTCGGCTCCGCGGTGATGCAGCGCTTCTCTGGCCGGTTTCCGCTGGGCACGCTGGTGGTGAATGTGACGGGGTGTTTTCTCATCGGCATTCTGCTTCCGCTGCTTACCGAACGCGGCGAGCCCCGCCCCAACCTGCGACTGTTTCTGATCGTGGGAGTTCTGGGCGGCTACACCACTTTTTCCAGTTTCGCTTGGGAAACCTTCCAGGCAGTGGACGAAGGAAGCCGCTGGATCGGTTTCGCGAACGTCGCGTTGAGCGTGATTCTGGGCTACCTTGCGGTTTGGTGTGGGACCTGGCTGGTACGGCGCTGAAAGTGCGCCGGTCTTGATCGAAATGGTGGACGCTCGCGAAAAGATTGTGGAGGCGGCGAACCGTTTGGTGCGGCCGAAGACCATCGCTCCATGACCAACCGCATTGTCGTGGTGGGAGGAGGCATTGTCGGCTTGGCTACGGCGTGGCGGCTCAGCGAGCGGTTCCCGGGGACACGCCTGACAGTGCTCGAAAAGGAACCCGAAGTAGGCCGCCATCAGAGCAGCCATAACAGCGGCGTGCTCCACGCCGGGCTGTATTACAAAACCGGTTCCCGCAAAGCGCGCCTGGCCGTTCGCGGCATCCGCCAGATGGTGGAATTTTGTAAGAGCCAATCGATCGCGCATGATGTGTGCGGGAAAGTAGTGGTCGCAGTCACCCCCGATGAAATTCCGCGGTTGCAGGCGCTGTTTGCCCGCGGCACCGCCAACGGCCTGGAAGGTTTGCGTTGGCTTACACCGGAGCAACTGCACGAAATCGAGCCCCATGCCTCGGGAGTCGCCGCGGTGCATGTCCCGCAAGAAGGAATTGCCGACTATCCCGCCGTCTGCCGTGCGTTGTCGCGCGAGATTCAAGCGCGCGGCGGCGAGGTCATCACGGGTGCAGAAGTGCGCGCGATCCGGCGCGAAGGTTCGACCTGGCGCGTTGAGACCGGCGCCGGCGATTACCCGGCCGGCCGCATCGTCACCTGCGCCGGCCTCTATGCCGACCGCGTTGCCGCCCTGACCGGCAAGCCCCGCGGCGTCCGCATTGTTCCTTTTCGCGGCGAATACTACGGCATCCGGCCGGAGCGCCAATATCTAGTGCGCAACCTGATCTACCCGGTGCCCGACCCCGCCTTCCCCTTCCTGGGCGTGCACTATACGCGCATGGTCCAAGGAGGCATTGAAGCCGGCCCGAACGCCGTCCTGGCACTCTCGCGGGAAGGCTACCGGAAGAGCGACGTGCGCGTCGGCGATCTGGCCGATGCTTTGGCGTTTTCAGGCCTGTGGAAGTTTCTCGCCAAGTACTCGGCGACATGCTGGATGGAAGTGCGGCGCTCCTTTAGCAAGGAGCTATTCTGCGCCACACTCCAGCGTCTGGTACCGGAAATCCAACTTGAAGACCTGGTCCCAGGCGGCGCAGGAGTGCGCGCGCAAGCTATCACCGCGGATGGCGCGCTGGTCGAGGATTTTCACTTCATAGAAGGGCCCGGCGAATTGCATGTGGTCAACGCCCCTAGCCCCGCGGCCACAGCCTCGCTCGCCATCGGCGAAGAGATTGCGGATGCGCTCGCGCGCAATAGCTGATCAGGACTCGCTCTTGAGCGCGCCCTGCAGCTTGGCAGCGAAGGCCGAAGCAGGCTGAACATTCGCGATGAGTGCGGCCGCCGTGGGCAACGGAGCCGCTGCGGCAGCCGCGGCTTGCTTGTCCGGCTCCATCAGATACCGTTCCTTCTTCAAAACAATGCGCTCGAGCGCGGGGTTGTAGCCGGTCCAGACGCCGGTAGCCTGCCGGTCCTTCGCGACATGCGCGCGCATGGCTTCCATCTTCGAATCCAGATTATCGATCTGATGAAGCAACATCGCCTCCAGGAACATAGGCAGTCGAGGCGAGCCGAATTCGAGTGAACCATGGTGGCTCAAAATCATATGCTCCACCAAATCGCGGAGTAAAGGCGGGAATCCGGGCAGTTTGCGCAGCGCGTCCTCCACCATACGGACGCCGATGTTAATGTGGCCGATCAACTGGCCTGCGGTGCTGTAACCCAGGCTGCGTGAGTAAGTCAGCTCGTAGACCTTGCCGATATCATGCAGAATCACTCCGGTGAGCAGCAGATCGAAATCGATATCCGGATAATGCGCCGCTGTCACCTTCGCGAGTTGACAGAGCGAGAGCACGTGTTCGATCAAACCGCCGATCCACCCGTGATGGATGGACTTGGCCGCGGGCGCCGTACGGTAGGCCAGCGCAATGGCTTCGTCAGCAAAAATGGTTTCGAGCAGCGCCTTCAAATGCGGGTTGGCAAGGGACGCGATCCAGCCCTGCAGCTCCGCGAACATCTGGTCGCGGTCGCGCTTCGACGCGGGCAGGAAATCGGCAATATCGATTTCAGATTCGGCGTGCAACTGAAGGCGGTAAATGGTGAGCTGCGGCTTGTTCTGGAACAACTGCACCATGCCTTTCACCTTCAGAAAGCAGTCGCGCTCAAAGGTTTCCATTACCTCCGGGACGTTGTCCCACATCTTGGCGTCCAGATCGCCGGTACGATCCGTAAGGGTCAGCGAAAGATACGGTTCGCCAGTTTTCTTTTGGCGAATTTCTTTGTGCTGGACGAGAAACACGCCCTGCACGAGCTGATTCGGCTCCAGCTCGGAAACGTAAGGAGTCTTCATTATTCTTGCGCGAACCTAGCGCGACGACGAGGTGCCTGTGTTCTGTACGCTGGTGCCAGGGATAGGTACTAGGCCCAGCAAACGGCGGTGCCGCTGCTTGGCAGCGACCTCCTCCTTGCTAATCCTCGGGGGCTCGATCTGTGCCGGATCCACCCAATCGGTAATCTTGCCGGGCGCGGCCCCGCTGTCTTTATACTCGGATTTAATTTCGAGGAACGCGTTCATGCGTAGTTGGGTAAGATAGCGGCGCAGCTCCGGCGAGAACCGTGGACTAAACAGCTTATTTGTGATCTCCGGCAACACTTCTTCGAAACCGGCGAGTCCGGCCTTCTGATGCTCCTCGACTTTCAGGATCAGGAAACCGTTCCCCACGTTGATGGGATCGGTAACAAACCCGCGCGGCTGATCCCACACCGTTTTCTCGATCTCCGGACGCAGCTTGCCTTTTTCGTACGCGCCGATGTCGCCATCCTGCTGAGCGCTGGCCGCATCGGAATTGGTTTTGGCCAACTCATCGAACTTCTCGCCTTTCTTGCCGCGAGCCGACAGATCCTTGGCTTTTTTCTCGGCCGCCCCAGTATCCGCGCCGGCTGGAATCGCCACCAGGATCTCACGCAGGAATACCCGCTCCTGGCGCTGGAACTCGTCTTTATGGCCGTCGTAATACTGCTGCGCCTGGTCACGCTTGATTTGCAGTTTGCTGGCGACTTCCTGACGGATCACACGATTGGTCAGCAACTCATTCTTCTTATCGTTTTTATAGTCCTCATAGGACATACCGGATTCGTCCTTGACAAACTGTTGAAACTTTTCGGGATCGGAAATCTTGGCGCTGCGCTGGATGTCGGCAAGCTGCTTGGCTACTTCGGAGTCGACATTCAGATTCAGTTCCTTCGCCTTGGATTGCAGCAGAAGCTGATCGATACGCTCGCGGAGAATGTTCTTCTCGCCATCCTTTAGGGCTTCTTCCAGGCGATCCCCCGTCGCGCCCTGCTGGCGCAGACTGGCTTCGAGTTGCTTGCGCGTGCGCTCGTAATCGCCACGGGTAATGATATCGCCGTTGACTTTGGCGATGATCTCGTCGATTACCGTGATTTCGGCGGCGGACGCCAAACCGGCAATCGCTACGCCCAGAAGTACTAGCTGATACCGCATACCAACAATTATAGCCGACCGCGTCCTCAAGCCCGTGGCTCCGCCACAGGCTTCTCAGCCAAGGTTTCGAGCGATTTCTCGAGAAAGGCCAGCACGGCAGTGGGAGTTTCGGCCGAGGAATCGAAGGGCAACCGCAACACCCCCGCAGGCGTGAACTGCGCGCCTTCGACCGCTGACACCAGGGTCATCAGCCGCACCGGATCTATTTTCGATCCCGGATGAAATTTGATTTGCACGGCGCTGCCGCGGCGATCGATGGCTTCAACGCCTAGCTTCTCCGCCCCGGTTTTAAGCAGCGCGAACGCGAACAACGTGCCTACGGCTTCTGGCGTCGGACCGTAGCGGTCCTCTAGCTCGGCACGGAAGGCGGCAGCTTGTTCCATGTCCTTCGCGTCTGCGATTCGCTTATAAGCGCGCAGCCGCTGGTGCTCGTCCGCGATATATGCCGGTGGGATGCGGATATCGAGGCCCAGGTTCAACGCCGAATGCACCTCGAGCGGTGTCTCTTCGCCCTTGAGTTCCTGTACGGTCTCATCCAGCATTTGGAGGTACATGTCGAAGCCCACGGCGGCGATGTGGCCGTGTTGCTCCCCACCGAGCAGGTTGCCCGCGCCCCGCAGCTCCAGATCCAAAGCGGCGATCTTGAAGCCTGCGCCGAGATCGGAAAACTCGCGCAGCGCAGCCAGCCGTTTGCGGGCGACTTCACTCAGTTCCGTGTCGCCCGGAACCAGCAGGTACGCGTACGCGCGCCGGTTCGAGCGGCCCACGCGCCCCCGTAGCTGATACATTTCCGAAAGCCCGTAGCGCTCAGCGTTTTCGATGATTATCGTGTTCGCCAGCGGAATATCCAGGCCATTCTCGACAATGGTGGTGCACACAAACACGTCGTATTCGTGGCGCATGAAGCCGAGCAGGACGCGTTCTAATTCTTCTTCCCCCATCTGGCCGTGGCCCACGCCGATGCGGGCGCTGGGCACCAAATCCTGAATCGCCGAGGCTCGCATGTAGATCGAGTCCACCCGGTTGTGAACGAAATAGACCTGACCGCCGCGGCTCAGCTCCTGTTCGATGGCGGTGCGGATTAAATTGCTATCGAAATGCGCCACCACGGTCTGAATCGCCAGGCGGTCTTTGGGCGGCGTTTCGATCACGCTCATGTCGCGGATGCCCAGCATGGACATGTGCAGAGTGCGCGGGATGGGTGTCGCGCTCATGGTGAGCACGTCCACGTTCTGGCGCATCTGCTTGAGTCGCTCCTTGTGGCGGACACCGAAACGTTGTTCCTCGTCGAAAACCAGCAAGCCCAGATCGCGGAACTCAATATCCTTCGAAAGCAGCCTATGCGTGCCGATGGCGATGTCGATCTTGCCCTGCGCCAACTCTTCTACCGATACGGCAAGATCCTTCTTGGACACGAAGCGCGAGAACATGGCGATGCGAACAGGGAACGCGGCGAAGCGCCGCTTGAAGGACTCGAAGTGCTGGAAGGCCAGCACCGTGGTGGGCGCGAGCACGGCCACTTGTTTGCCATCGCCCAGCGCCTTGAAGGCCGCACGCATGGCGATTTCGGTTTTGCCGAAGCCCACATCGCCGCAGAGTAGGCGGTCCATCGGATGCGGCGATTCCATATCGCGCTTGATCTCTTTGGCGGCGGAAACCTGATCCTTGGTTTCGGTGAACTCGAAGGCATCTTCGAATTCGCGCTGCCAGTTGGAGTCCTTCGAAAACGAGTAGCCTTCCGCGACGCGGCGCTGGGCGTAGAGCTTTAACAGCTCATCCGCCATGTCGCGCATCTTGGCTTTGACCTTGGTCTTACGCTGGGTCCAGGTGGCGCCGCCGAGACGATCGAGAGGCGGCCCGGATTCGCCCCCGCCGCGATATTTCTCCACCAGATCCATGCGCGTCAGCGGCACATAGAGCTTCGAATCCCCGGCGTATTCGAGCAACATGAAATCGCCCTTTTGCTCGCCTTGCACAATTTCGCGGAGTCCGAGGAATCTGCCCACGCCGTGAGTGGTGTGGACCACGAAGTCGCCGGGCTTGAGGTCGGCCAAGTCCGCCGCGAAAACGCTGAGCTGGCTCTTGGTGATGCCTGGACGCGCAATCAGGTCGGACGGATCGAACAGGTCCTCCGCGCCGATGAACGCGATGGAGGATTCGGGGAAGATCGCGCCCCTTCGAACCAGTCCCTTTATTAGATAGGTATGCGCCACGGGACCGGCCAGATAAGCCCGCTCGGCCAGATAAGGCGTCGCCGCTTCGTTGGGCGCCAAGCCCAGTTGGAAGGGCACCGAGTATTCGCGCAGGATATCGGCCAGGCGTTCAAGCTCTCCGTTAGAGGGTGCGAAGAGTCCCACGCGATAACCGCTCTCGACCATGTTCTTGGTTTCGGCGACCGCTACTTGCATGCTGCCGTGGAAGGCCATGGTAGGGCGGGTGGCGATGTGGGGCGTGGCCGGGTTCAGATCGAGTTCGCGGAACGCGATTTGCCGGCGTTGAGCGAGGCGGCGTTCAAGCTCTTCCCAGTGGAGAAAGCTGGCGGCCGAAAGCTCGGCGGAGTCTTCCTGCTGATCGAGCCGCTTCCACAGCCGCTCGGCGGCGCCACGGATCTGCTCCGGCTCGTCGAGCACAATCAGCGCCCGGGCTTCGAGATCAAGCAAAGTTTGCTCGCGCCGGTCTTCGAGCGCCGCCGCGAATTCCCAGCCGGGATAGGTGGCGCCGATGCGAGGCTGCTCAGCGAGCGGCAGCACTTCAACCTCAGAGAGCTTCATCACCGAGCGTTGGCTCTCGACCTCGAAGCGGCGAATCGATTCAATCTCGTCACCGAAGAATTCGATGCGCAACGGACGTGCGTTTTCGGCCGCGAAGACGTCGAGGATGCCGCCGCGGATCGAATACTCGCCGGTCATTTCCACCGGCTCGCGCTTCTCGTAGCCGATCGAAACCAAATGCGCTTCGATGGTCTCTAGAGGCAGTTCTTCGCCCAGGCGCAGCTCGACCGCCAATCGGCGGTAGTAATCGGCGGCGTGCGTGCGCAGCAAAGCCGAGCCAACCGGCGCGATTGTGATGGGAGCCTTGGCGGCGGCCATGCGCCATAATCCGATCGCGCGCTGCTCGCTGATTTCGGTGTGCGGCGAGAGATTCTGCCCGGGGAGCACATCGAGTGCAGGCAGCAGTTGGGGACGGCCCGCTTCCGGGCGGCCAATCAACAGATCGAAAAATGTTTCGGTGAGTTCCAGCAATATCTCGGCGCTTTGATTGCCGTCGGTGACCACCAGCAGAGGGCGTTCGGTGAGTTGCCACAGCAAGACCAGATAGAGCGCCTTGGCCGTAGGGGTAAGCCCCGCCAGTGCCAGTTCCGAATCTTCCTGCCGCAGGGCCTTGGTGAGCACCTCCTGAAACGCCGGGTGCCGGCTTAAGGTCTGAAACAGATCACGGACTGCGGGGTGGGTCACAGGAAGCGCCGGCTCTTAACCGCCCGCCAGCTGGCGCGCTAAAAGTTCCTTCTCGATGTTGGTGGTGGAAAAACCGGGCTCGAGCGCCAGCGCCATTACCTGGCCCCCGGCAGCCTCCACTTCCTCCCGGCCCGCGATGAAGTGAGCCCAATCGGCTCCCTTGATCAGGATGTCAGGCAGCACTTCAGCGATCAGCTCGCGGGGCGTGTCTTCGCTGAAAAAAGTGACGGCATCGACAGCCTCCAAAGCCAAGGCCATGCAGGCGCGTTCGGTTTCCGCAAGCAGCGGGCGCGTCGGACCCTTGAGCCGCGCGACACTATCGTCGGTATTCAGGGCGAGGATCAGAATGTCACCCAAACTCCGCGCGCGCTCGAGGAGACGTATATGGCCGGGATGCAGTATGTCATAACAACCGTTTGTAAAAACCACGGTTTTGCCGTCCAAACGCCATTCGGCCCGGGCGGCCGTTAGTTCCGGGCGGGTGTAAAGGACTCCCATGCTGGTTGCCTTCATTGTACTCGGGCGGCCCCATTGCCCCGTCCTAGGGCAAAGAGTAGAATGAAACAGGTGGTTCCAGCTATGCGACTAAAGCTTTTGCTTGCTATTTCTTGTTCGCTTGGGTGCCTGGCGTTTTCGGCGGCTGCTCAAGATGGCGACAAAAAGAAGGACAAGTCCGTGGCAAAGCGCGAAACCGTCGCCAAGCCAATGACGGATAAGCAGCGGCGCCAGCAACAGGACCGGCTGCGCAAAGAACTGGAGACTCCGTACAAGAAGTGGCTGAACGAAGACGTCGGCTATATCATCAGCAATGAAGAGCGCAAGGCCTTCAGGTCGCTCCAGACCGACGAAGAGCGGGACCAATTCGTCGAACAGTTCTGGCTGCGGCGCGATCCTACGCCGGACACTGAAGAAAACGAATACCGCGAGGAACACTACCGGCGTTTGGCCTATTCCAACGAACATTTTGCTTCGGGCATTCCTGGATGGAAGACCGACCGCGGCATGATCTACATCAAATACGGGCCGCCGGACGAAAGAGATCAACATAACGGGGGCACCGAAGAGCGGCCTATGGAAGAGGGCGGCGGCACCACCAGCATGTATCCCTACGAAAAGTGGCGCTACCGTTACATCGAAGGATTTGCTCCCAATGTTGAGATCGAGTTTGTCGATCCAACCTTGACTGGCGAATTCCGCATGACCACGGACCCCTCTGAGAAAGACGCCCTGCTGATGATCCCGGGCGCCGGACTCACCATGTGCGAGCAAATGGGTCAGTGCAGCAAGACCTCCCGCTTCACGCGGACGGATGGCACGCACATGGGAATTCAGCCGGGGCAAGAGCATGAGGACCAGAATGAGTTCTCGCGTATGGAGAAGTTCGCGAAATTGCAGGCTCCGCCCGCAATAAAGTTCAAGGATCTGGAAGCGGCAGTCAACTCCACCATCAAATACAATCTGTTGCCGATGAAGGTGCGTGCCGATTTCATTCCGGTCACGGGTTCCTCGGTGCTTTCGAACATCACCATTCAGTTTGACCGGAAGGATCTGCAGTTCAGACAGAAAGACGGCGTTTCTACCGCGGCCGTAAATATTTACGCGCGCATCACTTCGATGGCGCGTCGTCCGGTCAACTGGTTTGAGGATGTGGTCAGCGTGGATATTCCAACCGACATGCTGCAGCAGGGAGTGCAAGGCGCATCGATTTACCAAAAAACTATTCCCCTGCAACCGGGCCGCTATCGCCTGAATGTCGCGGCCAAGGATGTGGTGGGCGGCAACACCACCAATTTCGAAATGGCGCTGGACGTCCCGCGCCTCGAAGACGACCGCTTGGGGCAGAGCTCGCTGATCCTCGCGGATGTGCTCGAAAAAGTTCCCACCAAGAGTATCGGTACCGGACCGTTTGTAATCGGAACCTCAAAAGTCCGGCCGCGCATCGGCGATTCCTTCAAGCGCGAAGAGAAGCTAGGGATCTATCTGCAACTCTATAACTTCGAACCCGATGAGAAGACCAAGAAGGCAGATGGCACCGTCGAGTACGTGATTACCAAGAACGGTTCGAACGAAAAGGTTTTCGAGTTCAGCGAGGATATAAGCGCGATTTCCGGCGGAGCGTCGCAGGTGGTGATTGAAAAGCTCCTGCCGCTGCAGAATATGGAACCGGGGCAATATACACTCCGGATGAAGGTTGTGGACAAGAAGCGCAACCAGACGCTGACCCCGTCGGCCACGTTTACGGTAACATAGACGGTGGCAGTGGCCCCAGGGATGGGAGCATGAAACAGAACTCCGTGCCGGTTAAATCGTGGCTAGCAGCTGGCCTTCTTTCGGGACTGCTGAGCACGGCTTCGGCCGCTTCGTTAAACCCTCTGCAAGGTGAGATCATCGGCCAAGTCAGGAACGGCTCCGGCGTGGCGCAAATGGGCGCCAGCGTATATCTCTATAACCGCTACGACGAATTGGTGCGCCGCAGCCTTAGCAATGAGCAGGGCCGTTTTGGGTTTGAGGCGCTGGTCCCGGACTTATATTCCATCCGCGTAATTCTGGCGAGCTTTGTGCCAGCCGAGCGGCGCAACATTGCGGTGCTTCCGAGCTCGGAAAACCGTCTGGATATCAGCCTGACCAGCGTGCTGAGCAGCATCGGCGTCACCAGCACGCCGTCATCGCCCGGCACCTTGATGACTGACGACTGGAAATGGGTACTGCGAACCTCGCAGGCCACGCGCCCGGTTTTGCGATTCCTGCCGGAGCTTGAGCCGAAAAGCGTTTCAACGACGCATTCGATATTGGCCGGCTTCTCTAATACCACTGGTGTAGTGAAGCTTTCCGCAGGCGACGGGCAGTCCTTCACACGCGGATCGGAACAGGATTTGGGTACTGCGTTTTCGATCGCCACTTCGCTTGCCGGCTCGTCGCGCGTGCAATTGAGCGGCAATGTGGGTTACGCGGGAAATTCCGGATTACCCGGCGCCGGGCTTCGCACCAGCTATTCGCGAGCTACCGAGAACGGCTCCAGCCCCCAGGTGGTGGTCACCATGCGGCAGGTGTATCTCGCGCCACGCACCGGCTCCGGCATTGTGTTGGGTTCGGAAAATACGCCGGCTCTTCGTACCATGTCGCTCGCGTTCATCGATAAGGCTGAAGTTTTGGATAATGTACGCATCGACTACGGCTTTGATTTCCAATCGGTCTCCTATTTCGACCGGATCAACTATGTAAGCCCGTTCCTGCGCGCGACGTTTGACGCCGGCCCGCAAGGCCGCGTGCGAGTGGCGTTCACCTCCGGTGGCCGTCCCACTGAACTGTTGGCGCGCGACGGCCAGCAATCCGGCGAACTGGATCAGGATTTGACGGCGCTGGCGCTGATGCCGACCCTTTCGCTCTCGAACTCGCACGTAACTGTGGAACGGACCCAAAATCTGGAAATCGGATACGAACGGGTAGCGGGAAGCCGGACCTATTCGCTGGGAGCATACGCGGAGAGCGTATCCAACGCGGCGTTCATGATCTCGGCGCCCGGGGACTTCCTGCCCGCTGGCGATCTGCTGCCGGATCTCGGCTCGACCAGCAGCATATTTAATGTGGGATCCTATCATCGGACCGGATATAACGCGGCAGTTAAACAAACGTTGGGCAACCACGCTGAAGTGTCGGTGGCGGCAGGACGCGCCGGCGTTTTGACAAATCAACAGGGAGAGACTTCCTTTGCCGACTCCGGAGCTTTGCGGGCTGGAATCCGCGAGTCACAGCGGGTTTGGGTGACGGTTCGCGCCGCGGGCACCGTGCCGGGCGCGGGTACCCGCATCGCCGCAAATTACGGCTGGACCGATTTCCGCGTGCTCATGCCGGCTCATCTTTTCGTGACGCAAGCTTCCACCCAGGATCTTGGCGTAAATCTGTATGTGCGCCAGCCGCTGCCGTTCAATGGAATGCCGTGGCGCATGGAAGCTACCGCGGATCTGCGCAACCTGCTGGCTCAGGGATATTTGCCTTTAGGCGGTCCTTTGTCCCGCAGCGTTCTCACGAATTCCCCACGCTCCCTGCGCGGCGGATTGAATTTTATCTTTTAAAGTTTGTTGGAAAAGCCGAGCATCCTGGTCGAGCCAATGCGGGCAGAAGACTGGGGTGCGGTGCGGGCCATCTATCTCGAAGGTATCGCGACGGGCAACTCTACTTTTCAACAGTCCGCGCCGGATTGGCCCGACTGGGACCAAGGACATCTGAAGTGCTGCAGGCTGGTCGCCCGGCTCGGGAGCGAAATCGCTGGCTGGACCGCACTAAGTCCGGTTTCTCGCAGGCCCGTGTATGGAGGCGTCGCCGAATTCAGCATTTATGTGGCGGAGCGGGCGCGGCGGCGTGGGATCGGGTCGGCGCTTTTGCAGGCCTTGATCGATGCCGCGGAGATCGAAGGTATCTGGACGCTACAGTCCGGAATTTTCCCGGAGAATACCGCCAGCCTGGAACTGTGCGGGCGTTTTGGATTCCGCACGGTGGGAACGCGCGAGAGAATCGGCTGTATGAACGGGCGCTGGCGCGACGTGGTGCTGGTGGAGCGCCGGAGCGCAGTGGCCGGGATTTAAATTTCAAGCAGGCTGCTGCTGGGTCATGCAATGGAGCGTTCCCAACCCCAGCACAAGATCGCGGCACGGAATGCCGATCACCTCGCGATCGGGGAACAGCCGGGCAAGCGTATTCAAGGCCACTCGGTCATTGGGATCTCCGAATGTGGGAGCAAGAACCAGATGGTTCGCGATATAAAAGTTGGCATAGCTCGCCGGTAAAAGCTGTCGAGCGAAATACACCGGTTCAGGAGACGGCAGGGTGACGACCCGCAGGTCGCCGCGAGAACGCAAGCGCGCGAGATTCTCACGAAGCGCATCGTAGTTCGAGCTCGATTTGTCGGGCTCCACAACGGCGACCACTACATCGGGCGAAGTAAAGCGAGCAATGTCGTCGATGTGCCCGTGAGTATCGTCACCGGCAATCCCGCGCCCTAGCCAGATGACTTCGGTTGCCCCTAAATAATCCGCCAACGCGCGCTCGATCTCACCTCGCGAACCTCCGGGATTACGCGCCTGCACGTCAGACAACAGGCACTCTTCAGTAGTGAGCAGTTTCCCTGCCCCATTGACGTCGACGCTGCCTCCTTCAAGCACCAGCCCGGGTGCAAAGCGCCGCTGCTTCAGTTCTTTCGCGATGAACCGGGGAATCGTATTGTCGGCGGCGTAATTCGCATACTTAGCCCAGCCGTTGAATTCCCAATCGGTCACTGCGACTTCACCCGCCTGATTGCGTATAAAGAGCGGCGCGTAATCCCGGGTCCAACTGCGGTTGGTGGCTGCTTCGAAAAATTCAACGGCCTTCAAGTCAGCGTGGCACTTCTGGAGAATGCGGCGCGCGCGTTGTTCGGCTTCGGCATCTTCGACCAGTATCCGCACTCGTTCGACGCGTGCGAGGTGCCGCACGATTTCACCATAGAGCCAGGGAATCGGCGCGAACTTCCCGGGCCAGTCAGAGGATTCGTGCGGCCACGCGAGCCACGTGGCAACGTGCGGCTCCCACTCGGCCGGCATGCGGTAGCCGAGCTTCCGCGGTGTTGCCGTCCCTATTTGCCGAGCCATCGATTCACGATCGGGGCGTACGAATCGATACGGCGGTCCCGCAGAAAAGGCCAGTGCTGGCGAACCTCTTCCTGTCGCGCGGGGTCGCACTCCGCCATAAGAATTTCTTCTTGATCTGCGGAAGCCTGGGCGATCACCTGGCCAAAGGGGTCCGCCACGAACGAAGATCCCCAGAATTCGATGCCATGTCCGGGCGGACCTTCGTACCCGACGCGGTTGGCCGACGCCACATAGATGCCATTGGCGATTGCATGAGATCGCTGGATGGTTCTCCAGGCATCCAGTTGCGCGGCGCCGTACTGGGACTTTTCGCTGGGATGCCACCCAATGGCGGTGGGATAAAACAAAATGTGCGCGCCGCCGAGCGAAGATAGCCGCGCCCCCTCCGGGTACCATTGATCCCAGCAAATCAGCGTCCCGATGCGGCCAAAGGGGGTATCGAAGTTGACGTACCCGAGATCGCCGGGCGTGAAGTAGAATTTTTCGTAGTAGAGGGGGTCATCCGGAATGTGCATCTTGCGGTAAAGTCCCGCAACCTCTCCGTCTGTGCCCAGGATCGCCACCGTATTGTGATACAAACCTGCCGAACGGCGTTCAAACAACGACGCAATAATCACGATCCCCAACTCGCGCGCCAATTTCCCGAGAATTTGCGTGGAAGGACCGGGAATCGATTCGGCCAACGCAAACAGGTCGTGATTTTCTTCCCGGCAAAAATACTGCGAGCGGAATAATTCTTCGGTACAGACGATCTGTGCCCCGCCCGCTGCGGCTTCGCGGATCTTCCACTCCGTCTTGGCCATATTCTGGTTGGGATCGAGGGCGCAATGAGTTTGGATCAGAGCAATACGGAATTTCGCGGCCTGCGGCATTAGCAACTATTGTGACGGATCGGCTCCGTCTTCCGCTCGGCTGGTTTTGAACAAAGCGGTTTCCCGATTGCTACCATTTGAAATGTGACGAAACTCGCGGGAATGTTGTGGCTCCTGGCTGCGGCACTCGGTTGCGCGCAATCGGCCGACATTCAAGTGAATGTGGACGCGCGGGACGCGCCGCGCAGGCTAATCCACGTCCAACTTTACATTCCCACCAACCCGGGCCCGGTGACCCTGTTTTATCCGCAGTGGATTCCGGGTGAGCACGGGCCAACCGGTCCGATTGCGGACCTCGTCAATCTTAAAATTCGAGCCAATGATCGAACCATGGCCTGGCGGCGCGACGCGGTCAACCTTTATGCTTTCCACGTAAACGTTCCACCGGGCATTGCAATCCTCGACGTGACTTTCGATTTCATTTCTCCGGCGGACGCAGGAGGATTTTCGGCCGGCTCCTCCATGACCACGGAACTGGCGGTTTTGAGCTGGAATCAGTACGTGCTTTATCCGCAAGCCGCAACCTCGGACCAACTCCGCTACCAGGCCAGATTGCGGCTGCCTCATGATTGGCATTACGGAACGGCGCTGGCGGTCGCCCAGGAGTCCGGCGACCAGATCGAGTTCCGGCCGGTATCTTTAACCACGCTGGTCGATTCACCGGTCTCGGCAGGGGCGCATTATAAAACCATTGAACTCGGCACCGTCGGCGGCGCCGGACACTACCTCCACATCGCCGCCGATAGCGAGCGCGCTCTCGCGATTGCGCCCGATACCGTCAATCAGTACCGGAAGTTGATTGCGGAGGCAAGTGCGATGTTCGGCGGGCGGCACTACCGCAGCTACCATTTTTTGCTGACACTGAGTAATCATGTGGCGAGTTTTGGACTGGAGCATCATGAATCGAGCGATGACCGCTTAGACGAGCGGACGCTGATCGACGAATCGCTGCTCCGCTTTCACGCGGAGCTTTTGCCCCACGAGTTCGTTCACTCCTGGAACGGCAAATACCGCCGCCCTATCGGGCTGGTAACCACCGATTACAACCAGCCGATGAAGGGTGACTTGCTGTGGATATACGAAGGCCTCACCGAGTATTTGGGTTCGGTCCTTTCGGCGCGCAGCGGCCTCGAATCGCCCGAGCTTTTCCGCGACCGCCTGGCATACGTTGCAGCCCACCTGGATCACGAATCCGGACGGTCATGGCGTCCGCTGGCCGATACCGCCATCTCGGGACAACTTTTGTTTGGGGCACGTGACGATTATGCGGCGCTTCGCCGCGGCTTGGATTTCTACGGCGAAGGGCAATTGGTATGGCTGGAGGTGGATACCCTCCTCCGCCAGTTAAGCCATGGGACCAAGTCCATCGAAGATTTTTGCCAGGCCTTTTACGGCGGTGAGGGAGGCGTCTCGGTAAACGCGTACACGCTCGATGACGTTACGGCAGCTCTCGGCCAGATAGAATCGCACGATTGGGCCGCGTTCTTCCGGCGAAGAGTGGAGACGGTGCGTACACGGCCGCCGCTGGCGGGTGTCGAAAACGCCGGCTGGCGTTTGTCCTACAGCTCCCAGCGGTCGGATTATTGGAATACGGCGGAAGACCAGAGCAAGGTGATGGATGTGATGCCGTCGCTCGGGGTGAGCGTCAAGAACGACGGCCTGGTGCAGGACGTGGAGATCGGCGGCCCGGTGCAGATGGCAGGAATCGCGCCGGGGGCAAAAATCACGTCGGTGAACGGCCGTCAGTTTTCGCCCGCCGTGCTCCGCGGCGAAATACAGGACGCGGCGTCGAAAGGCGAAGCCATCGAACTGGTAGTAAAGAACGGCGAGTACTTCAGCACCCACAAAGTGGATTATCGGAGCGGCGAGAAATATCCTTATCTAGAGAAGAGACTCGGCAAGCCGGATATATTAGGCGACATTCTTCGACCGCGGACAAAGTAGAATCCTTCTACAGCCTGCATGTATACTGGTCTGCGTCTCTATAAGGAGCACTCATGCGCCCCCGCACTCTTCCGGCATTCCTGTTAGGAACTTTGTTCGCACTAGCCGCGCTAGCTCAAAAAGGCGCAGAGGCGCCGCGGCCGAATAATCCCGCGCCCACCACTGCAGCGATGCACTTGACCGCCGCCCAGGTCGACGCGGTCGCGGAGGAATTAGCGAGCACCAAGAAACCCACCCACCAGTTCTTCGCCGAGAAGACTTACAATGCGGAAGTCCGCCGCCTGGTCGGCCCCCAACCCATCCTGCGGCACGCCACCAAGAGCGACTTCATGGTGATCCGCGACGGCGAGGGCACCTTCATGACCGGCGGCGAACTCGTCAACCCCCAGCCCGGCGGCGGCGGCGACCCCGGTGACATGCACTCCGACTCCACCCGCGGCGGCACCACCCGCGTCCTCAAGCCCGGCGACGTCATGTTCGTCCCCGCCGGCGTCCCTCACGGCTTCGTCGAGACCAAGGATCACGTCACCTTTGTAATGACCCGTTACGACACCAAGTAATCTGTCTCACACGCGGTGAACCGGCAGCAGGACTGTCGCACTGACGCATTCGCGTTCGTGATTTAACGGAATGGAACAACCTTTACAGCAAACTCGGCTCAAACGCGAATTGAAGCTGCCAGATCTCGTCCTGATGCAAGTGCTGGTGGTGTTGGGCATTGGTTGGATAGGATACGCCGCGAAGCAGGGATCGACGCATGTCATCCTCTGGATCGCAGCCATTCTGTGTTTTTATGCCCCGCTCGCCGCCGTTGTAATCTTCCTGAGCCGGGCAATCCCCATTGAAGGCGGCCTGTATCAATGGTTGAAAGAAGGGTTCTCTCCTTTCGCCGGCTATATGGCCGCCTGGAACTATTCAATTTTCTTTATCCTGCTTTTTGCCAACGACGGAGCCGCGCTGGCCAATAGCCTCGCTTACGCTTTCGGTCCGTCCTGGGCGTGGATGATTTCAAGCAAAGCGATGATGGTGGGGCTCAACGTATTGGTGTGGTCGCTGGTGCTCTGGGCAAATGTGCGAGGCCTTCATCTCGTGAAGTGGTTAAGTGGCGCAGGGTCGCTGCTGCTGCTGGCAATGGGCGGGACCACAATTTGGCTACTGGTGCACAGGTGGATCTCGGCGACGCCTCCAGTTCATCCGCCTTTTTCGTTGGCGTCCCCCGGGCTATCGCTTTTGTCACTCGCCGTATTCAGCAAAATGTCGATCAACGCGCTGAGCGGGTTCGAAGGGTCCTCCATCATCGCAGGAGAATGCTGGGCTCCGGAGCGCAATATCGCGCGTTCAGTATGGATCGCGGCGCCTATAATCGCGGTGATCTATATCTTAGGCACAGGAACTGTGCTGGCCTACATTCGACCTGAGGACATAGATTTGGTGGCGCCCATGCCCCAAATTCTACGAGTCGGCTTGAGTAGCACGCAAATTGGGCTCGCACTAGCGACTGCGACCATTCTGGCAAGTGTCCTGGTGCAGCGGATTCAAATGGTGGCCGTCATCGGTATGGTTTCCCGCTTGCCCATGGTGGCTGGCTGGGACGGCTTGCTGCCTTCGTGGTGGAGTGAGTTGCATCCACGCTACGGCACCCCGGCGAAGGCTTTGACGGCAATCGCCGCCGCCGCCCTCGCGATTGGGACGGCCAGCCTTCTGGGTGTGGGTGAGCAAGAGGCTGTGCAGGTCACGACGGGCGCGGCAACGGGCGCACTCTGCGTAGTTTATCTTCTCCTTTTCGCGATGGTAAACGTGAGGATGCGCCATCAACTTGCCAAGCCCCCTTGGTGGCTGCGCGTGGCAGGATTGGCGGGCTTTCTTTCATCCGCCGTCTCGCTGGTCTTCCAGGTGGCGCCGCTAGTCGAGGTAGTTAATGTAGGACTTTTCGCGCTAAAAGTGGGAGGATGTCTGATAGCAGCGAACCTGCTCGGCGCAGGATTGTACTGGCGAGGCGTAAAACGGCTGCAGCCGGCTACGTCCGCGGCCGGATGACGAACCAGAAGGCGGCCAACTACTTTTCCGCCTCGCAAATATCAGCTCATGAGGCTAGTGGAGGCTTTCAATCAGCGCGCCGGTGAGAAGTTCCACATTATCAGGCGTGGCCAGCGGGCCCATCAGGCCGATGCGAAAGATCTTGCCGGCGAGCGGGCCGAAGCCCCCGGCGATGTCGATGTCGTATTTCTCGAGCAGGCGCTTGCGGGCTTGAACATCATCTACGCCTTGAGGAACCTTGAGCGTATTGATGTTGGTGATGCGCCGGGCTTCGTCGGGGATGAACATCTCCAGGCCTGCCGCCTCGATGCGGCGCACGAAGTCGTCATGCATAGCCTGATGGCGGGCAAAGCGCGCTTCAATCCCTTCCTCGCGGGCCAGCGCGAGGCCTTCGCGCAGAGCATAGAAGTTGCTGATAGGCGCGGTGTGGTGATAACGGTGGGCGCCTTCGTAATAGTCGAGGAGCAGTTTCAGATCCAAATACCAGATCGGGCACGGAGCTTTGCGATCGCGCAGGCGATCGACGGCGGCGGGCGAAACAGTAATGGGCGACAGCCCGGGGGGACAGCTCAAACCCTTCTGGGTGCAACTGAAGGCTACATCCACGCCGGAAGCGTCGATATTAATCGGCATCGCGCCCAGCGAGGTGACGCAGTCGACAATAGTGATAGCGCCGGAGGCGTGCGCGGGCCCGGTGATTGCGGGCAGGTCCTGCCGCGCTCCCGTCGAAGTTTCCGCATGGACGAAGGCCACGGCGTGGGGCTTTTCGCGCTCGATAAAAGCGGATGCTTCCTCCCCGGTGAAGGTCTCGCCCCAGGGCTTGCTGGAACACACCACGGTTGCGCCGTGGCGGCGGCCCATTTCGACCAGGCGCTCGGCAAAAAAGCCCGCGGTGAAGACGGCGAGCTTTTGCCCGCGCTCGACGAAATTGGCCAGCGCCGTTTCCATGCCGGCGCTGCCGGTGCCGGAGATGACTTGAACGAAAGGATTCTGGGTGCCGAAGACGGCTCGCAGGTCGCGGCGAATGTCTTCATAGACTTCAAAAAAGAACGGGTCGAGGTGACCGACGATTGGCTTGCCCATGGCTTCGTAGACCCGGGGATGAACTTGCGTGGGGCCGGGTCCGAACAGCAGCCGGCGGGGAGGATTTAGATTGGACATGAAGTTTAAGTTTAGCGCGCGAGGATGTGTGCGCGCGACAGAATCAATAGGTCTCTACGGTCGGGGCGGGAGCGGCCCGGGTCCTCAAACGGAAGTGATAGACCAACGCCCCGGTGACCAACGTCACGGCTGCGGCCAGCGAAATCAGGGGCTTGAATTGCACACCGCGAATGATCATCCAAACGCCCACCAGCAGGAACGCCACCGGAACTAAAGGATACGCGAAGCTGACCACTCGCAGCTTCTGCCAGCCTTTGCGTCTTCGGAATATCATCAACGAAGCCACGCTCATCACGGCAAACACATTCAGCGTGAAGCCGATATAAATGACCAGTTGCGGAAAAGGCGTGAGCGTCATCAGCATCGTGCAAACGCCTTGCGCGACGATAGCCGCTACCGGAGTATGCCACTTCGGATGGACCTTCGCGGCCACAGCAAGGAACGCTCCGTTCTTGGCCATGGCGTAATACACGCGCGGGCCGATGGTCACCATTGCATTCACGGTAGACATGAGCGACAACGCCATCAACGCGCTGAAAATTCCGGCGACCTGGGGACCGAATAAGCGCGAGGCGGCAAGCGCTCCCACTGCCAGCTCTCCCTTCAGGTCTTCGAGAGGCGCTGCGTAAATAAACACGAAGTTCAGTCCGACATAGAGCGCCGCCACCAAAATCGTTCCCACGGTGAGCGCCAACGGCAGCGTTCGCGATGGTTGCTTCAATTCTTCGGCTACATAAGTGGCCGCGTTCCAGCCGCTATAGGCGACATAGATGAAGAACAGACTGATCACGAACTGCGTGGGAATGGAATTAGTAGAAGTGCGGGTGGCGTTCATCGAAAAATGCGCCCAGTCGCCATGGCCCACCGTAAAGGCGAGGACGATGAAGGACACCAGGATCAGCACCTTCGCTCCGGTAAGCACGTTTTGCAGACGGGCCACGCGCTGCACTCCGAAGATATTGATGGTGGTAAACAGCAGCACCAGCAGGCATGCCACTATCTGCGCCCAACCGAAAGTCACTTTCCAATCGCCCGAGCCGAATAGCACGTGCGAGTTCTCGAGATGCAGCGCCGGGAAAAACTGTGCCACATAATCCGAAAATGCGAGCGCTGCGGCGGCGATAGGAGCCGAGAAGCCGGCGAAAAACGAAACCCAGCCGGTCATGAATCCCCAGGTCGGGCCGTATGCCTGGGTGAGGTAAACATACTCGCCGCCGGAGCTGGGCATATTGATGCCGAGCTCGGAGTAACAGAACGCGCCGAATAAAGCGCATACGGCGCCGACTACCCAGATCCACAACACCAGGCTGGGTGAACCGAGGTCGGCCGCCAGAAATCCGCTGGTAGTGAAGATGCCGGTCCCGATCATGTACGAGACTACCAGCGCGGTCGCGCTGTATACACCGAGCTGCCGGAGGAGAGAAGGTTTGGGAATGGCCACGCCTAGGTTTATTTTACGCGCTTTGCGCAGCAGACCGAGCCTGCTAATGAATCACTCCGTGGCACTTCTTATACTTCTTGCCGCTGCTGCAAGGACAGGGATCGTTGCGGCCGGTTTTTTGTGAAAACAGGGCCGCGGCCGGGGGCTCTGGGCCTGGAGCTGGCGGAGCAATGTCGTGTTCGTGATCGTGCTCATCGGCCTGCTCGGCTTCAAATACCGGAGCGAAGCCGTGCAAACGAAGGCGCTCGTCGAGCGCAAACATCACCAGTTCCGTCTCTCGCTGGGAAAGCTTCGCGATGGAATCGATCTTGCGGAGCATGCCCTTAATGCGCCCGCGAGTGGTCTCCCCGGGCATCGCGAGCGCGTAGGCGAACAAGGCGTCGTCGCGGAGGTCGTCATAAGGATCGGCGCGATTGAAGAAGCTGGCGATTTTGTCGGCATGGCGCGTGAGCCGGAAATAACCGGCCCCGCGAAGGGCATGACGAAGCAATTCGACGTCTTCGTTTTCGGGCTGGGTATCGTCCAAATGGTCGGGGAAGAACTTGGCGAACGGCTGCCACAGCGAGCGCCACATGGCTTCGAGAGCTTTGACCCTAGCCCTGCCGCCCTGGGCGTAGAGAGCTTCGATTCCTATACGGACGTCATTGCGGTCGGCTACACCGTAGAGTCCCACCGCGGCGCCGCCACGTTCTTCGATGGACTTGGATTCATCGTTCAGCACCGCAATCATGGCGTCGCGAATGTGCGCTGTCTCGGTGGTCTCGCCGGCGGTGGCATCGCCCAATGACGCCCAAGCTTCACCACGAACTTTGTCGTCCGGGTCGCTCGTGGCGAGCTGGTACAAGGCCTTGCGCGCGGGCTGGTCCACATCCTGATTAAAGAAGGTATGCGCCGCGCCAGCGCGCACGTCCGCTTCGGGCGACCCCAGCATTTCAATACGCTCAGCCTGCTCCAGAACTTCAAAGGGAGGCAGTTCGCGCTCAGGGTACTCAGCGAAGAGATCGAACGGTTCAGGCTGATACTTTGGTTCCGGCGCTTTCAGTTGTTCCAGGGCATAATCGAGTTCTCGGCGCAGGTCGTCGTCGGATTCGGGAACTTCGGCCAGCATCTTTTCGAGCGCAGGTTGTGCGGAGGGATCGCCATAGAGCCCCAGGCAGAATGCACCGTCGGCGGCATCGTACTCCAGGCGGTCGAGCAGCAAGCGCAACACGCGCGGATCGCGAACCCGCAGCGCGGCCAGCAAAAACGCGACGTCCGAGCCCTGCTCTTCGCCCAATTCTTCGTAGAGGTTCAAGAGCGGCGTAGCGGCTTTCTCGGCGAACGGGAGGAGAGCCTGAATCAGACCGTCGTCCACGTCCTCGGGCGCACGCCGGATGGCGTCGACGTAGAACTCAAGAGCCTCTTCGGTTCCGAAATGACGAAAGAGATCAGTGAGAAGGGGATCGATAATGATGGGGTAATCGTCCTGCGGCGAGCGGGCGAAACGCAGAACCTCCGCCGCGGTTTCATTCGCTGGGCCGGTATCGACGATGGAATGGAGAAAGCGGCGGTCTACGCCAATGCGTCCGCGCGCCGCCGCTTCCAG
>JANXXL010000209.1 GCA_025350625.1 Bryobacterales bacterium
TGGCCTTGTCGGTGGCTTCCCAGGTGAACGTTTCCTCGGTTCGGCCGAAGTGGCCAAACGCAGCGGTCTTGCGATAAATCGGGCGGCGGAGCTTCAGTGTATCGATCATGCCCTTGGGCGTCAGGACGAAGGTGGCGCGCACCATTTCGACTAGCCGCTCTTCGGAAACCGTTCCGGTGCCGAAGGTATTCACCATCACCGAAACCGGTTCGGCCACGCCGATCGCGTAGGCCAATTGAACTTCGACGCGCGATGCCAGACCTGCCGCTACGATGTTCTTGGCAACATAACGCGCCATATAGCAGGCCGAGCGGTCAACCTTGGTCGGATCCTTGCCCGAGAACGCGCCGCCGCCGTGCCGGCCCATGCCGCCGTAAGTATCGACGATGATCTTGCGACCCGTCAGACCAGTGTCGCCGTGAGGACCGCCAATGACGAAGCGGCCGGTGGGGTTGATGTGATATTTGGTTTGCGAATCCACCATGTTGCCGCCGACAATCGGATCGATAATGTACTTTTTCACATCGGCGCGAAGCTGTTCGGTGGATACGTCGTCGTCATGCTGTGTCGAAAGCACCACGGCGTCGATGCGCTTGGGCTTGCCGTCCACGTACTCGACGCTGACCTGGCTCTTGGCATCCGGGCGGAGATAGGAGAGCTTCCCATCGCGGCGGACATCACTCTGCTGGCGGACCAGTTTGTGCGCCATCATGATCGGCAGCGGCATCAGCTCCGGCGTTTCGTCGCAAGCGTAGCCGAACATCAGACCCTGATCGCCCGCTCCGCCGGTATCGACGCCCATGGCGATGTCGGGCGACTGGCTTTGAATGGTGTTCAGAACCCCACAGGTCTTGGCGTCGAATCCCATGCGCGCGTCCGTGAAGCCGATCTCCGCGATCACCTCGCGCGCCAATTTCGGCACGTCCACGTAGGTGGTGGTGGTGATTTCGCCGGCCACTACGCAAATCCCGGTGGTCACCAAGACCTCGCAGGCCACGCGGCCTGTGGGATCGTCTTTCATGACCGCGTCGAGCACGGCGTCGGAAATCTGATCCGCCATCTTGTCCGGGTGGCCTTCGCTCACCGATTCGGACGTGAAAATGTGTCGCATTTTATCTGACATTCACTGCTCCTTAAGGTCGAAATCTCGTTAATAGCGGTAGTGATCCGGTTTGTAGGGACCATCCACCGGCACGCCCAGGTAGTCCGCCTGTTTCTTGCTCAGCGTAGTCAGTTTGACGCCGATTTTTTCCAGATGCAGCCGGGCTACTTCCTCATCCAGTTTCTTCGACAGCGTGTATACACCGACTTTATAGGTGTCCTTGTTTTTCCACAGATCCAATTGGGCTAGCGTCTGGTTGCTGAAGCTGTTGCTCATCACGAAGCTGGGGTGGCCGGTGGCGCAGCCCAGATTCACGAGGCGTCCTTCCGCCAGCATGAAGATGCTGTGGCCGTCTGGGAAGGTGTACATGTCGACTTGCGGCTTAATGTTGATCTTGGTTACATCTTTCGCACTATTCAGTGGGTCTATCTGAATCTCATTGTCGAAGTGCCCGATATTGCAGACGATCGCCTGGTCCTTCATTTGCCGCATGTGTTCCAGAGTGATGATATCGACATTGCCGGTGGTGGTCACGTAAATATCGCCGCGGCCCAGCGTATCTTCGACCGTGGTCACCTCGAACCCTTCCATAGCGGCCTGCAAAGCGTTGATAGGATCGATCTCCGTCACCACCACCCGCGCGCCCATCCCGCGCAGCGATTGCGCCGAGCCTTTGCCTACGTCGCCATAGCCGCAAATCACGGCTACTTTACCCGCCACCATCACGTCGGTAGCGCGCTTGATCCCATCCGCCAGAGACTCCCGGCAGCCATACAAATTGTCGAACTTCGACTTGGTGACCGAATCGTTCACATTGATCGCAGGCACTAGCAGCTTGCCTTCCTCTTGCATCTTATACAGACGGTGCACGCCGGTTGTGGTTTCCTCGGAAACGCCGCGCCAGTCTTTTACCAGATCGCGCCAGCGATGCGGCGTCTCGGCGTGGACTTTCTTGAGCAGGTCCTTAATGACCTTCTCTTCGTGGCTCCCCGACGGCGTGTTCACCCAATCGCTGCCATTCTCCAGCTCATAGCCCCTGTGGATCAGCAGCGTGACGTCGCCGCCGTCGTCGACAACCAGCTCGGGGCCCTTGCCATCCGGATGGCTGACCGCCTGGTAGGTACACCACCAATACTCTTCGAGCGACTCGCCCTTCCACGCAAACACCGGAATCCCGGCGGCGGCAATGGCGGCGGCGGCGTGATCCTGCGTCGAGAAGATGTTGCAACTTGCCCAGCGTACCGTCGCACCCAGATCGATCAGCGTCTCGATCAGCACGGCGGTCTGAATGGTCATGTGCAGCGATCCCGTGACGCGCACCCCCTCAAGCGGCTTGCCGACCGCGTATTTGCGGCGAATCGACATCAATCCCGGCATTTCCTGCTCTGCAATGGAAATTTCCTTGCGGCCCCACTCCGCCAGACTCATGTCCGCGACTTTGTATTCCGTCGCGATGTTTTGGGTGGCTGTAGTCATGCGTTTCTCCTCCGTAACAAAAATACTCGTATCTATCAATCCAGATATGTTGATATATTAGTCCATAAGCGTCCATGCCGTCAATGCTTCAGAATCTGCGCCTCCTGGCCGATCCCAGCCGCATCCGGATTTTATTGCTGGTCACTCGCGAAGAGCTGTCCGTCGCCGAACTCCAGAACATTCTAAACATGGGCCAAAGCCGCATTTCCACCCATTTGGCGCAGTTGAAAAGCGCAGGTCTGGTTACCGACCGCCGCAGCGGCAAAAGTATCCTCTACAGGCTGCGGCCGCCGCGCGGCGCCGAATCCAAGTCCTTCGCCCAGCTTATGGAAGTACTCAAGGAAGCTGCTTCTGAAATCCCCGAGGCGGAACACGACTCCGAAGCCCTGCTGCACTCCATGCGCCGGCGTCAGGACAAGGTCCGAGCGTACTTTAACGAACTCGCCGGGAAGTTTGGGCGGCAGTACCTGCCCGGGCGCTCCTGGGAGGGGCTTGCCGAAACGCTACTGCTGTTGATGCCGCCGCTGGTGATCGCCGATCTCGGCGCGGGCGAAGGCACCTTCTCCCAATTGCTGGCCCGCCGAGCCAAGAAAGTCATCGCCATCGACAACTCGGAAAAAATGGTCGAGTATGGCGCCGAGTTGGCCCGTAAGCACGGCGTGGGTAACCTGGAATACCGCAAGGGCGATATCGAAGACGTACCCATCCGCAGCGGCGCCGTCGACCTGGCGTTCTTCAGTCAGGCTCTGCATCACGCGCAGCATCCGCAACAGGCCGTCGGCGAGGCCCACCGGATCTTGAAACCGGGCGGACGCATTGTAGTGCTGGATCTATTGCGCCACAACTACCAGGAAGCCCGCAATATGTATGCCGACGTCTGGTTCGGGTTCACGGAAGCCGAGGTCGGCCGATTCCTCCGCGACGCCGGTTTTAAACACATCGAGGTCTCAATTGTTCACCGCGAAGAGGAATCCCCCCACTTCGAAACTCTGCTGGCGGTCGGAAATAAGTAGGCTCGCGACGCAATCTCAGGGGAATCTCCTATCCCACTGAATCCAAAAACCGAAATTACACAACTCTTACAATTGACCGCGGTTTCCACTGCTACTCTACATGGGCGGAGACAAAAGTTGAGCAAACACGCGATCCAACTCCCTAACGGCCAAAAAGTCAATTGGGTTACGACGTTAATCCTGGCGGGCCTTCACATCGGCGCTATAGCGGCCTTATTCGTTTTTAGCTGGAAGTCATTTTTTGTGGCACTGGCGCTGCATTGGGTGGCTGTCGGGTGGGGCATCAGCCTGGGCTATCATCGCCTGCATACTCATCAGTCTTATCAATGTCCGCGCTGGCTCGAATACTTTTTCGCGCTGTGCGGGACCATGACGCTCGAAGGCGGTCCGATGTTCTGGGTGGGGACGCACCGCGTTCACCATGCGAAGTCCGACCTGCCGGGCGATCCGCACTCGCCGCGCGAGGGCACCTTCTGGTCGCACATGGGCTGGATCGTATTTGGTGAAACCAATCACAATAACAGTCAATTCATGGCCAAGTACGCACCGGATCTGGCGCGGCACAAGTTCTATTGGTGGCTGAATACCTATCATTGGGTCCCGGTGGTCGCTACCGGTCTTGCGCTGCTGGCATTCGGCGGCATACCCATGTTCCTGTGGGGATTCTGCCTGCGCATCGTTTACGGGCTGCATTGCACCTGGCTGATCAACTCCGCCACCCACATCTTCGGCAGCCGCCGGTTTGACACCGACGACGATTCGCGAAACAGCTTCGTTTTGGCTGTGCTGACCTTCGGCGAAGGCTGGCATAACAATCACCACGCCCATCAGACCTCGGCGCGCCATGGGATGCTGTGGCACGAACTCGATATCTCCTGGATCACACTGAAGCTTCTGAAGTCGGTAGGTCTGGTCTGGGGCATCCGGTTAGTCAAGCCGGAAGCGCTGGTTCTCGAACAAAAAGCCGCCTAACTCGGCCTTAAACTAAAGCGTCCGTAGTAGGCAATCAAATCCAGCGGTGGTGGAACGTGCCCCATCGCCCGCAGAAATCCGGAAACCTGTCCTCGGTGATGCGTCCCGTGATTCACCACGTGCAGCACAATCTTCCACAACTCCGTGGAATATGGGTTGCCCTTGGTATCGTGATAAGACGCCACTTGCGCCACGTTTTTGATCGATTAACCAGCCGCCCATCCTTGCCAGGTTTGGAGCACAACCGGCCACTCCCGATTCAACAACGCCAGATTGCGGTCGGCGTCGGTAATGAACTTTTCCGGCGGCTGACCTTGAATCCGTGCGATCCAGACCCGATCCGCCGCGAAGGTATGCGCGAGCGTACCCACTACACTCTTGTCCGCGGTACCAAAATCGCGAGTCAACTTTTCGGGCGACAGCTTCGCCGCGGCTTCGAGCAGCCGTGCCGTGGCCCAAGCGGTGTAGTTCAGATGAGTCCGAAGAGTGTCGGCGCTGACGATCATATTTCCGAAGTATATTCCAGCCGGCAGCGCTTCCGGGCTACTCTAAGAGCATGGTTGTCGGCGGACGGCGCACCTCCATCGCGGTCTTCATCACGCTGGGCGCCGGACTGATTTCATTTATAGTCTTGCTCTATGTCGGCTGGGTCCTTCTCGGCTGGCGTAACGGAATCCTGCTGTTTTTTGGCATCCTGCTGGTGCTCTTGGTGATCGCCGGAGTGGTTCTCAACACCACTTTTCTGGTCCGCGAAGTCCGGCGTAACGCTCAGCACGATGCCTTTATCAACGCGGTCACGCATGAGCTGAAGACTCCGGTTGCCTCCATCCGCCTGTATCTCGAAACCCTGCAAACCCGCGCCGTCGAGGAGCCCAAGCGCCAGGAATTCTATCGCACCATGCTCGATGACAGTGACCGTCTGCTCGGCACCATCGAGCAGATCCTGCGCACGGGCCGCACCGGCCAATCCAAGCGCGCCCTGCATGTTTCCGCCATCGAGTTCGGAGGAATCGTCGAGGAATGCCTCTCCCGCGCCCGCCGTCTCTACCACGTCCCGGCCGAAGCGCTGGTCTACCGCCCCGGTCCGCCGGTCACCATCCAGGCGGATGAAGATGAAGTGCGCGCCGCCGTTTCGAACTTGATCGATAACGCCGTCAAATACTCCGGCAAAGACGTCCGCGTAAACGTCGAGACGGAGAACATCGACGGGCGCTACGTGCAGGTGCGCGTCAAAGACAATGGCGCCGGGATTCCGCAATCCGAATTGAAACAGATCTTCAAACGCTTCTACCGCGTCTCCGGCCCGCTGGCCACGCGCGTAAAAGGGACTGGTTTGGGGCTATTCATCGTCCGTTCCGTCGCCAAACGTCACCGCGGCCGCGTCTGGGCGGAAAGCGAAGGACCCGGCCACGGCAGCACCTTCATACTGCAGCTCCCCATCGCCAAATGAGCAGTCCCGACCGCATTCTCATTGTCGAAGACGAACAGCATCTGGCCGAAGGGCTGCGTTTCAATCTTGAGGCAGAGGGCTACCAGGTGAGGGCAGTCGAAACCGGCGAGGCCGCGCTCGAGTTGCTGATTCCGGAAACGCCCGATGCGGCTCATCCGGCGTTCGACCTGGTGGTGCTGGACGTCATGCTCCCCGTGAAGGACGGCTTCACTGTCGTCTCTGAAATGCGTCAGGCCGGACAGTTTGTGCCAACACTCATGCTCACAGCGCGCGGCCGCCCCGAAGACGTGCTGGATGGCTTCGCAGCCGGAGCCGACGATTATCTTCCTAAACCTTTTGAACTATCGATTCTGATCGCACGAATCCGAGGCCTGCTTCGTCGAAAGCAGTGGTTGCGTGCGACACCGCCTGCGGCCGGAAACGCCAAGCCGTCCGCCAAGGATTCGTTCGCCTTCGGCGAGAAATCCATCCACTTCGACCTGCTCGAAGTGCGCGCCGGCGGCAAAGTGTATCCGCTGACGCTGATGGAAGCCAGCATTCTGCGCTTCCTGATCGATCATGAAGGCAAGGCCGTCTCGCGCAAGAGCATGCTGCAGGAGGTTTGGGGTCTGCGAGAGGACACCGACACGCGCGCCATCGATAACTTCATCGTACGCCTGCGCCGCTACGTCGAGGACGATCCCGCACACCCCCGTCACCTGGTCACGGTGCGCGGCATCGGATACCGCTTTGTGGCTGCTCCCGGCGCCTGAGGCTGCTTGCGCGCCGTGGTCTCTCCGAGCAATTTCATCACGCCCGCCATGCCCAGGGTGAGCAGTGCGTCCGTGATCTCGGCAGAGCGCCCTGGAAGATAAATCTGGAGAATCCGGAGCATCAGCACCAGCACCGTCGCCGACACTGCCGCGCGGCCGAGTCCCCAACCGGCTCGCACCACGATCCACACCAGGGTTCCATAAGTGAAAGCTTTTTCGAGGAAAGACCACGCGCCACTGCCGCGGCCGCCATTCAGGAAGCTGACAAAGGGGATGAACTCGAAGGGTCGCGGCGCGGACAGGAAATGGTAGGGGGCCAGTGCCACCAGAATGACATAGACCACGAACAACGCCGCGATCACCGCGCCACGCTGCGGCCATCGCCAAGCTATCGCCGACCACAAGAATAAGGCAATCGCTCCACCCCAGATTTGTTCCGGCGAAGGCAGCGCCCCGCCAATCATCGTTCGCAGCAGCAGCACAATTACCGTCAACCAGCCCAAAACCATTCGGCTGCGCGCGGCACCCGCTAAAGCCTCCAAGAGGAGCGCCACCGCCAGCCAGACCGCAGTTTTCTGAAACAGATCGAGCCACGAGAAATGAACCGGGCGGAGCAGATTCGCGAAAACCTGGTGCAGCCGTTGCGGGTCCCCTTGAAACCAATAAGGGAACAATTGATAGCCCAGCCACAGCGCCAACAAGAGCCACACAAATGGCCGATGTCGTGCGCCGCCCAAAATCCGCGCGGCTGGCTTAGACCGACAAAACGCCCCTATTGCCGCGCCCAAGAAGGCGCCTGCAGCGTTCGCGTAGAGGTCCCATAAATCGGGGGACCGGCCCACGGAGTAGGCTTGTGCCAACTCCATGCTGGCCGAAAAGATCATTCCGCCAAGTCCGATCGAAAGGACCTTGAGCCACGCCGGAATGCGCGTTAGCGCTGCCGCCGCTGCCAGTCCCAGTGGAACATAGAAGAGAATATTAGCCGCGATATCGCTTTCACTAAGCGGCGTTCGCGCGGTGGCGAGGAGGATCTCAAACGCCGATCGACTGGGGCGGTATTGAAACGGGAACAAAGACCCGTAAACGATCGCGGCCGCAATGCAGGCAGTCAGCAGAGCGAAACGGAGATCGATCCATTGGGGTTTAGGATCCACTCGCGGCTCAAATCGTGCGGATAGCGTAACTACTTAGTAATGGTCCCGCAGGCGATGCGCGCGCCCGCGTTGCCGGTCGGATCGGTGTGCATATCGTCCTTCTGTGCGTGAATCATCAGCGCAGTGCCGCCGTTGGTGAAAACTGAATGCGGTCCGTTATCCAGGGTCACGCGCGTATTCACGAGTGTGGCGTCGGCCTTGCCCTTCTTGCCGGCGACCGTAAAGTTCGGCATGTCCCCGGCGTGCGGGCCAAATTCGCTATCCAAGCCATGCTTTTTCATTTCAGGATTGAAATGCCCGCCGGCGCTAGTGAACTCGGGTCCTTCACATTTGGCGACCGCATGAATGTGCGCGGCGTGCTCGCCTACGGGGAGCCCCTGCAGCTTCAGATGAATCAAGACGCCGCCTTTCTTGGCTTCCGTAATGGTGGCCGTGCCCACGGGCTTGCCCATGGCATCCTTGAGGTCCACTTTTACGGGGGCGGCGGCCAGGGTGGCGGCGGCGAAAAGCGCGGCAAGAACAGAGTGCTGGATCATGGGTCCCCTTTTCTTTATAAATCGTCGCACGAATCCCTGGAAAAGAATAGCCCGCGCGTCGATTTCAGAATTCGAACTGAATTCCGCCATTAGCGGTTCGTCCTGGCGTGCGGAAGCCGTTTTCAAAGTACTCCTGGTCCGCAATATTTTCGGCGCGCACAAAAAATCGCGCCGCGCGGGACTCGCCCAATGGAAGCCGGTAACTCGCGCCGGCGTTTATCTTGCGAAGTCCGTCGAAGCGGTAAACCCGGGTTGAAAACGCATGCACGAAATCCGGAAAGACGGGTCCCAGATAGTTTCCGGCATCGAGCGTGTCGAAGGTCAGCATGATTCTTTTCCCGGCCCGCCACGCTGCCGCCGCCGAAAACTGGTGGCGGGGAATTACGAAGGTTCTTAACACGCCGCCAACTATGGGGGCCCGCTCCACGGCGTTCACAAACGTATAACTCACTGTAAGATTCAACGCCGCTATGGGAGTGACCGCCAGATTCGTTTCCACGCCTCGGGAAAGACCGCCCTTCGAATTGAAATATCCAAGAAACCGCCCGAGGGGGTCGATACCGTTCAACTGGGCGAACGCGATTACTTGCTGGAGTCGCGTATAGAAGTAAGTGGCCGACGCGCGCACTTTTCCGTTCCCCAAACTTTGGTCGATACCCGCATCGAAGGCGATCGAATGTTCGGATTCAAGCCGGGGGTCGCCATAGGTCGTATAGCCGAAGAACGAATCGAACCCCGAGCCGAAGCGCTCATACAGCGAGGGCGCGCGATAACCCCGGCCTACGTGTCCGCGCAGCTTGGTATTGGTTCCGCGTACGAAATAGGCCGCCGAACCATCGCCCGTATAAGCGGCCGGAGGCGAAGCGAACGAAATCCCCTGAAACGGCGCCGATGCCGCCGGAAGGAGCACCGGCCGGTTTAACGAGAAATACTGCGCGCGAAATCCGCCGGTTGCGACCAGCCGCCCGCCGAACCATCGCGTCTGATCCTGGACGAAAAGAGAGTTGCTCTTTTGAGTAGCGTTCACGGCCGACGCCGCCCCGGCATCGCTCGCATCCCCGAAATCGAAAGCATAGTTCTCGCGTTCGAATTCGTAGCCGCCGGTCAGAAGATGCGCCGCACTCGGCTGATAGTGGACTTGCGCATTCACCGTCTGGATGCGCCCGTCGTAGACGGACCGCTGCGTTCCGAAGGGTTGAAAGCCTGTCCCCGCCGGTCCGTCGCTATAGCGCCGGCTGGATGCCAGCGCCTGATAGGACAACGAATAATTCAACTTCGCCAGCGGCTGCCCTTGAAGGCTCAGCGCCGCGTTCAGGAACCGTCCCGCTCGTTTGCTATCGGGATCGTCCGCGCCCGGCAAAAACGTGACGAACGGGACCGCATCGATAATTCCGCTCGCAGGCAAGGTAGCGGCTTGCAGCGGACTCGAATTCAATTTTGCGAACGAATCGCCACCGAATAGCCGCAAACGGAGGAGCGTGGACGTGGATAGGCGATACCCCATACTCGCCTGCAAGCTGGTATCGCGAAAGGGATCGTCGCCGTCGACGCCCTGGGTGACATTAACGTGAGCCAGGGCGGCGCTGTATTGGAGCCGGTCCCCCAAGCTTCCGCCGGCTAACTGCGCCCGCGCGCGCATGCTCCCGAGAGATCCTCCCTCTGCGAGCAGGCTGCCCCGCGTCCTTCCCCCTCCGTCGTCGGAAATGATATTCACCACACCGCCGATCGCGCTGGTGCCGTAAAGGGATGACCCCGCGCCGTTCAAGACCTCCACCCGGCCGGCATTGACGGACAAAAGGTCTTCGATCAATCCGGTGGCATCGCCATGCAACACGGCGGCGTCGCGCAGTCTCAAACCATCGACCACCACCGCGGTATCGATGTCGCGCATCCCGCGAAGGCGAATCGAAGTCACCTGGCCCGGGCCGCCTAGCTGCTGTACGCGCGCTCCGGCCGCCAGAGTCACCACATCGGAGAGAGCGAATGCGTCCCGCTGTTCGGCTTCAGCGCGATCGATTACGGTCACGCTTTTCGAGACTTCATCGGGAGCTTGCGACGTGCCCGATGCGGTTACCACCACCTGCTCGCGCACCCCGGCAAGCTCGAGAGCGATATCACGGGTGAGAGCTGCATCTACGCGCAGACGCTCTTCGAGGAATGCAGTGAACCCCGGCGCCTCGGCGCGCAACAGGTAGTCTCCCGCCGCCACACCTTCAAAACGATAGCCGCCTTGTGGGCCGCTGCGGGTGTTCACCGCCAAGCTGCTGGTTCGTGAAAACAGGCTGACCGCCGCACCCGCGACCGGCCGCCCTTGGGGATCTTTTACGGAACCGCTCACCGACGGAGCTTCGCCCGCAATCGCCACGGCCAAAGCCGAAGCATAAAACAATACAAATAGTTTGGTCGTCATAGGACGAGGTAACGCGCCTCCTAATCGCCCAAGGCAGGTCTCCTGACTCACAGGTCATCGCAAACCGGCAGCCTTCCCATTTCGCAAAAGAAACAGTGGCTCGAACATGCCGGCCCGCTCGCTGTTCACAGTGGCGCGACCGTGCGGGATTCTCACCCGCTTCCCTTTTCACCCGCCCCCGAAAGGGCGAGAACCTTGGAATAGTTCATGGTTTACCACATCTGGGTTCCGGTGGTCAATGAAATTCTGACGCACCGGTGCGTGAAAACCATGTCCGCAACCGATAGTTTATTGAAAAGGTTCGATAATCGCTCTAGACTTTAAATTCAGCGTCAAGGGTCACAATCGTGCGTTTTGTCCCGCCATTGTTTTTCGCCGCGCTCTCGCTGGCTCCGCTTTGCGGAGCGGAGTGGACGCAGGCGCAGCGCGAATGGGCTCTCGGTACCGCCGGGCTGCTTATCCAGATGAACGAGGACCGCTACGACCTCCTCGGCGGGGCGGAAAAGCTCCAGGATGTGGCGCAAAAAGATCGCGGTATTCTTTCTCAGTCGTGGGAAGTGAACTCGCGCCAACAACTCCTGGTGAGGATTCACGCCCTGCTTGATCAGGACGGGAGCCGCGGGCTTATCGGATGGAACTACCCGCGCGCCGTCAACCTTGCACGCATGGGCTATGCGGCCGGCTACCTGCGCGAGAGCGAGGCGTGGGAATTGATCATGCCCGCCGCGTCGCGCCTGCAGCACACGTTTTCCTCCTGGCAGCAGCTTGGGCAGGTTTACATGGCTGCCAGAGCGCAATGGTATTCCAACGGCCTTAGGGATCGCAGACAAGTTGAGTATGCCTACCGCACGCTCCTCACCGAGCCCGCCGGTCCCTGGCGCAAGTATCCCTGGAACCTCGACCTGGGCAACGGGGCCCCAGTCGCGTCCAGCACCGAAAAGACTGGCTGGTTTATTATTGCCGCTCACCCGCAAGGATTGATCTGCGTGCGGATCAGTGTGCCTGATCACCACAACGACGAGCCCTATATGCAAGCGATAGAGAGCGCCGTCGGGTGCCGTCCGCACGTGACCAGTGAATACCGGTATCACGGAGACTGGGTTCTCAATACGGAGTGCGTCCAGCCGAATACGCTCCACGGAGCCCATGTCGTCGCGAACTTGCGGCTGGAGCCTATCGCGGACGAACTGCGGCGCGAAGGCGTCACCCAAGTGTTCACCTACTTCCAGCACGTGCCGCATGGTTCCTCCGAGTTGTCCCCTGCCCCTTATGACGGATGGATCGAGGATGGCTGGCAGTGGTACGTAAACACGCGGTCCTTGCGGCAACCTCTTCCGGACACGGCCATCACCTATGGTATTTTCCCGCAGGGCGTCCACGCCTTTCTTATGGCTGCTGGAATCCTGGCGCTCGCGAGCCTCGCCGGTGCGTTTGCGCTGCGCGGAAGGCGGCCGCTAGCGGTGCCATTCGGTTTTATCTTTTGGGGAGCCTGGCTGGTTCTTTCGATCAGTCTTCATGGCCTTGCGATCGCGGGTTTCTGGTCGGGCGGGGAAGGGTTGAGTGCGGATGTGCGGGGGCTGATATGGTACGGGGCCCTGGCCTGGTTGATTAGGCTCGCGACCGAGCTGATCCTGGCCACTTCCGAATTGCGCGCGGCGGATTCGAATTTACCCTTTTACTGGGTCTTTCGTGTCAGTCTTTGGCGTGTAAGCGCCGAATTGCCATTCGCTATCGTGCTGGTCCTGCTGTGCGATCCAACTCGGCCATTCAGCCTGGGCCCGGTGGTGGCGATGCTGAGTCTGGGCGGCGCTATCGCATTCGCATGTTCACACGCGCTCCTGCTGGCTGAAGGACTCAAGGGAGGCCTCGCCAAGACCGGCGAGCTGCACGATGCGGTTTTTCAAATGGCGAGGCGCATGAACGTGCCGTTGCGGCGCCTATACATTCTGCCGGAAGGAGGTTCGCCGCGCATCGCACCGGTAGTAGGCGCGTCGGGAGAGTTGCTGATCCCCGAGCGGCTGCTTCGTTGCGCGAACCGCCGCGAGATCGACGGCGTGATCGCCTATGAAATGATGCTCATCAAGAATAAGTACGTCAATTCCATTTGGGTCGCCGTCCTCCCGGTGGTCATCTTGCTGGTTTGGCGCGCTTATATCATGCAGATGTCTTCGTCGGAAAATTTCACCCTGCTGGGAGAGGCCGGGATTGCCGTATCCGCGTTTGTCGCCTTCCAAAAGTCGTTCCGCGCCGTCCGCACGCGGGCGGAGAGCGCATTTCGCGCATCAGGCGGTGATGCCGAAGGCTGGATCGCGGGATTAGCCCGGATCGCACGGCTGGCCGGGTCGACCGTCTCCCCGGCACTGCTCGAAGGCATCGCCCAGCGTTGCGGGGTTCCGCCGGAACGCGTTCCGGAGCTCACGGAAACGGGTTTCCCGGACAGCGGTCATTATCCGGTGCCGGACTTTGCGCGAGACTCATTGGTGCTGGTTTCCTGATTCTGCGCTCAAGTTCCATCGAACTTGACCGATGAGAAACCCGCAGCGACAAACATTGGCGCTCACCGAAGAGAGGGGCTGTGACACCGGACCCACGCAAGCTGCTGGTGGTCGACGATAATCTCGAAAATCGAGATTTGCTTTCGCACCGTCTCATTCACCTCGGCTATGACGTCGAAATCGCTGAAAGCGGCGCGCAGGCGCTGGCCAAGATTCACAAAGCCCACTATGATCTGGTCCTGCTCGACCACATGATGCCCGGCATGAGCGGACTCGACCTGCTGCGCCTGCTGCGCGCCACGTATTCGCCCAGCCAACTGCCGGTCATCATGGTGAGCGGGGTCGGCGATAGCGATTCGATCGTCGATGCGCTTGACCAGGGCGCCAACGATTACATGATTAAGCCGGTGGACATGCCGGAGATGGACGCGCGCATCAACACACAGATTCTGCGCTCGCAAACCGACCGCGAAGAGCGGCTGCTCGACCAACTCACCGGCCTGGGTAACCGGACCATGTTTCTGAGGCGTCTGGAGGAAACTCTCGCGACGCCGCATCCGGGGCAATGCGTGGCCGTGTTGTTATTGGACCTCGACGGATTCCAGAACCTGAACGACAACCTGGGTCACCTTGCAGGAGACCGGGTCCTGATCGAAACGGTAAGCCGCTTCCGCAAGACCATTCTGGAGTCTGTCATTCACCCTCTGGCCTTACTGGCGCGTGTAGGAGACGACGAATTCGCCGTCCTGATCGATGCAGCGAGAGCAGAGCAAGCCGAAGCGCTCGCCAAAACTCTTCTAGCCTCGCTCTCGCAACCCTTCACTCTCGACCATTCGCTGGTGGCCATCAGCGCCTGCGCCGGAATCGCACTTTGCAGCAGCCCTCAAACCATTGCAGCCGAGCTGCTACGAGACGCCAGAGTGGCCATGTTCCAAGCGCGCCGGGCGGGACAGAACCGGTGCGAAACGTTTGATCCCGAATTGCGCCAGCACGCCCACGTGCGCATGACTATGGCCATCGATCTGTACCAGGCGCTCGAACGAAATCAGATGGCCATCTACTACCAGCCGAAAGTAGAACTGCATACCGGCTCGGTGATTGGTTTCGAGGCGCTGCTCCGCTGGCGCCACCCGGCTTACGGTTTGATCATGCCTTCCGTTTTCATTCCGATCGCCGAGGATACCGGTCTAATTATTTCGTTGGGAAACTGGATTCTGCGCCATGCCTGCCTCCAGCTCAAAGCCTGGCAAACCAAGTTTCGCTGTTCGCCCCCCCTGTCTATGAACGTCAATGTATCGGTAAAACAACTGTTGGGTTTCCAGTTGATCGAGGCAGTGAAAAGCGTGCTCGCCGAAACCGGAATCCCGCCGGAAACTCTCAAACTCGAAATTACCGAAAGTTCCCTCATGCCGGAGATTGAATCCGCCCGCGAGGTCCTTTCCCGGCTGCGGTCGCTGCACGTGGGTCTCAAACTGGACGATTTCGGGACGGGATATTCCTCGCTTAGCTGTCTGCGCACCCTGCACTTTGATTCGCTCAAGATTGACCGCTCTTTCGTCCAGCGCCTGCACTCGGATGCGGAGAGCCGGGCCATCGTTGAGGCCATCCTGAATCTCGCGCGCAGGCTCGACATGACGGTGGTCGCTGAAGGGATCGAAAACGAAGAGCAGCGCGCCCAGTTGGTCGATCTTGGCTGCCATGCAGGTCAAGGCTTCTTGTTCTCGCAACCGGTAGCCGCCGAAAGCGCGGAACAACTATTGACGGCGCACCTGGCAGCAGCCTAGCTGTTGCGCGCTTGCGAGTATCCTGTAATTATGGAGCAACTCGCCGCCGAAACCGGCGCGGCCGCAGCGCTTTCCGCCCATGCGCCGGACGTCCCCGCTCATCGCCGTTTTGTTGCGTTCGCTTGGGGAGTGCTGGCCTACAATGTGCTCGTCATTCTCTGGGGAGCTTTGGTGCGGGCAACAGGCTCCGGCGCGGGCTGCGGCGGCCACTGGCCTCTTTGTAACGGCAATGTCTTGCCTGACCTGTCGCAATTCGGAACGGTCATCGAACTCACGCACCGGGTGATGAGCGGCGTGGCTCTCATTTTAGTGGTGGCGTTGTTCGCTTGGGCGCGCGCAGCCTGCCCGCCTCGCCATGCCGCGCGCCGCTGGGCTCGCTGGTCGTTAGTATTCATTTTCACCGAGGCGCTGCTGGGGGCGTCTCTGGTGTTGCTCGGACACGTCGCTTCGAATGAATCCGTAGGGCGCGTCTATTCGTTGGCCACGCATCTGGTCAATACCTTTTTATTACTGGCTGCGCTCGCACTGACGGCTTGGTCAGCCAGCCAGCCTGAAGTCCCATCGCTCGACCTGCGGCGGAGCCGGTCGTTTTCACTGGCGATGTCAGCGCCGTTGGTGGCCCTGGCTTTGGTCGCCGTCGCCGGAGCGATTACCGCGCTCGGCGATACCCTATTCCCGTCACACACTATTGCCGAAGGACTGCGCGACGATTTCTCAGCTACCGCGAGTTTCCTCATCCGGCTCCGGATCATTCACCCGTTCCTCGCAATCGCGGCAGGATTCTGGATCGCCCTGATAGCGCTGCCCGAATTTAGAACGCCGTCGACACCCATCCTGCGCAGGTTGTCGGGCGGGCTGCTGGCACTCTTCGCGGCTCAAATGGCCATTGGCGGCGCTAGTATTTTGCTGCACGCGCCAGTTGCGCTGCAACTCGTTCACCTGCTTATTGCCGACGCCATCTGGATCACACTGGTTCTCTTCACTGCGGAGTCTTCCCGTGTCCGCCCCCTCGTGCGACAATAAATCCATCTATGCGGAAACTAACCACAGCCCTTTTGACCCTAGGCATGGCCGCTGTTCCCACCTGCGCGCAAGACCTCCCGGATGGCCCGGGCAAGGAAACCGTCATGACGGTTTGCACCGCTTGTCACGGCCTCGAAGACATCGTTTCCTCGAAGCACACCAAGGCCGAATGGAAAAAAGTGGTCGACAAGATGATCAGTTTCGGCGCCGAGGCGAAGGACGAGGAAGTTGAGGCCATCATTACCTATTTGGCTAAGAACTTCGGCAAAGCCGACGCTGCAGCGAACCTGAAGCCGTCCGCTCCAGGCGCAAAATAACCTGCGGACTGTGGCGATACTATCGCGCATGAAAAAACCGATGAAGACTCTGGCTCGCATTGCGGTTTTGTTATTCTCCCTGTCGCTCCTTCCCGCCGTCTGGGGCGAGGATCTCCCGCCCGGAGAAGGACGCGAGACCGTGATGAGAGTTTGCACGGCATGCCATGACATCGACGCCGTGCCCCGCCTGCATTACTCGCGAGAGGGATGGGCGAATCTGGTTTCTTCCATGAAGGATATGGGCGCCGATGCGACCGACGCCGAGCTCACGCAGATTGTCAATTACCTGGCCAAGAATTTCGGCAAAGTCCAGCAAGCTGCGAAGAAGATCAACGTTAACTCCGCCGCCGCTAAGGAAATCGAGTCCGCCCTGGGCCTCACTGCCAAGGAATCCGAGTTGATTGTGGCTTACCGCATCAAGAACGGTAATTTTAAGGATATGGATTCTCTGATGAAAGTGGAAGGCCTGGATGCGGCCAAAATCCAATCGGCCAAAGACCAGATAGAGTTCTGACCCGCACCGCGCGCCGGCCGCTTTCCCAACAGTGTGCGAAAATATTTGAGTATGCAAGCAAGCGCTCGAACTTCGGCCACGCCGCTGAGCAGTAATACCCACCTTCTGAATTGGGTTGACAAGATGGCAGCCCTCACCAAGCCCGCTTCCATCCACTGGGTAGATGGTTCGCAGGAAGAATACGACGACCTTTGCGATCAGTTGGTAGGCGCGGGCACCTTCATCAAGCTCAACCAGGATCTGTGGCCGGGATGCTATTACTCGCGCT
>JANXXL010000214.1 GCA_025350625.1 Bryobacterales bacterium
CAATACTCTTCCATGTACTGCCAGCCAATGCGCGGCATAGATCCCGCGGCCATGGCGGCGCTGATGGAATACTCGTGGCCAGGAAACGTTCGAGAGTTGGAGAATGTCATCCAGAGAGCCATCATTCTCAGCGAGGGCGATAGTGTCAGGCTTGAAGATCTACCTGAGACGATGTCACAAGTGGACTTGCTATGCCTGGACGAGCCGGCGCCGGCCGGTTCTTTTGAAGAGCAGTTGCGGGAGTATCGGGTAAAGTTGGCGATCAATGCGGTGCAGGACGCCAATGGGAACAAAACTGTCGCAGCCCGGAGCCTCAACATTTCGCGCGCTTATCTCCACCGCTTGATTCGGGAATCAGGGGAAGACGTTGCTGTTATCTGAGCAACCGCCTGTAGCCTTAAATGCGCAGAAGGCGGATGCCTGGCTAATACGTGTCTCAAAGCGGGTGTTCTCGTTCCCTGTGGTCCTCTGCGCGCTGCTGGTTGTCCTTACGGTTTTGACGGTACGAGCGCGCTTCAGCGATCCCGATATGTGGTGGCACTTAAAGGTCGGAGAGATCATCTGGAACACTCACACGATCCCAAGGACGGATCTGTTCTCTTTTACAACCAACAATCACCCGTGGATCCCACACGAATGGCTGTCTGAGGTTCTGATCTATGGCGCCTACCGGATTGGTGGTTACATGGGATTGATGACCTGGTTGTGCGTCTTTCCCTCGCTGCTGATCGTCGCCGCTTACACGTTGAGTTCGATGTATTCAGGTAACGCAAAGGTCGCATTGCTGGGGGCATTGGCGACTTGGCTTCTTGCGACGGTTGGTCTGGCCATTCGACCACACATCATCGGATATCTAGTGTTAACGTGTGAGTTGCTGATCGTGCACCTTGGGCGCACGCGTGACAGGCGGTGGTTCTTCCTGCTTCCTCCCATGTTTGGCGTGTGGGTGAACTGCCATGGGTCATTTTTCTTCGGCCTGGGAGTACTCGCGGTATTTCTATTCTGTTCGTTTTTCGACTTCCGCATAGGAGCACTAGTCTGTTACCGATGGGATACGCGGCAGCGTAAAATGCTCGCCGCAGCGTTTGTGCTGTCCGTCGCGGCGCTATTTGTAAATCCGGTGGGACTGAAGCAGGTCAGTTATCCAGTCGACGTAATGACGAACCAGAGTACGGGCCTGACCGCCGTAGACGAGTGGCAGCCGCTCAAGTTCGATACTTCCCGAGACTTCGCTGTCTTGGGATTAGCCGGACTTCTTCTGCTCATACCTTTACTTCGTCGTACTGACCTGCGTCTGGAAGAGCTATTGACAGTGGGTGCAGGTTTTGGGATGGCGATTCTTCATACGCGGATGGTTTTCGTTTTTGGCATTCTAGCGGCCCCGGTGCTTTGCCGACTTCTTTCAGATACTTGGGAGGCGTACGATCCGGCCCGTGATCACCGCCTGCCGAACCTTTTCATGATTGTCCTTTCGCTGGTTGCTATCGGCATGGGTTTCCCCCGATTGAACGAATTAGAGCAGCAGGTGCGGCAGGGAAATCCGGTCAGAGCCGTCGAATTTCTTCAAAGCAGCGGCATGAGCGGAAGAATGCTAAATGAATACGTATATGGCGGATACCTGATTTGGAGCGCACCGGAGCACAAGGTGTTTATTGACGGCCGCGCAGACGTCTACGACTGGACCGGAGTTTTGCAGGACTTTGCCGTATGGGCCACGCTCCAGCAACAACCGGAAGTCCTACTCAAGAAGTACAGGATCGATTTTTGCCTACTGCAACGCCAGTCTGCGATGTCCCGTGTGTTCCCGTACATTCCAGGCTGGAAGATGGTTTACACGGACGATGTGTCGAACATTTTTGCCAAGGTTCAATAACTCAGAGTGAAGTTTGCGATGTCGAGTTTGAAATCAGCGCATCACCCGGATCTGCCTCTCCGCGCCGACTGCCGAACAGTTCTCCGAGGTTTCGTCGATGGGGATGGGCCAGGCCTTTGGGACCGTGCAATACGTATTGATTTCGAGACTTTCAAGGCCCACATTCTTTGAACAATCTGGACATTCTTCGCGCGTTTGCTGTCGCGTGCGTTTGACCTGCGCACCTCTTCAGGCACGTTCTAGGCACCGACGATCTCGTCGTAACGACAGCTGATGAGCTTGGGCGATTAGGAGTGCTTATCTTCTTCGTTCACACAAGCTTGGTCTTACTGATGTCCTTGGATCGAACCAAAGCGGATCACCCTTGGTTACACTTCTACGTCCGAAGAATATTTCGGATCTACCCGTTGAGTATCATGGTAATTGTAATCGCACTGCTTTTCCGAATTCCATCCATGCCTGATCGCGCTTACGAATGGTTTAGTTTAAGAACGATTCTCTCGAACTTCGCATTGGCACAGAACTTAACTCGAAGCCAGAGCGTAATCGGGCCGCTATGGAGTCTTCCGTTTGAAGTAAATATGTACGTGCTTCTTCCCATTGTGCATCGAATGTTGTCCGCGGATCAGTCGGTTGTGGCCGCGCTCGTCGTGTGGGGCTGGGCGGGGTTGCTGAGAGTACTGCTGCTCGCAATTGGCATAGACGTAACACTTATCGAATATATGCCTTGTTTCTTAGCGGGTGCTGTCGCGTATCAGATCGCGCGAGTAAACCGTAATCGACTCACTGGTTATCAACTTCCGGGCTACCTATGGCCCTCAACTATCATTGTGCTAGGCGCATTACACGTGCTGTTATCGGCAGAATTCCCTGCCCATCCTTTTCTCAGCGATTACACAGTATGTCTGGTCCTCGGACTGGTCATCCCGTATTTCAGCGACCTTGGGACAAGCATTCTCACAAATGCCGGCCGCGCTATTGCCACGTACTCTTATGGCGTCTACCTGTTCCACATCCCTATAATGTGGTTGGCGTTCGTTCGCTTGACGTCCAGTTTACCGGTCCGATGGGCAGTTTTCACAGTTCTATCATCCGTCATCCCGTGGTTGTCCTATCAGCTACTGGAAGCTCCCGTTATCGCCATCGGCAAGAAGATCGCCGATCGCTGGGCACAACAAACAGCATGCGTTACGGAAGGCGCTTTTCGAGCGGCAGCACGGTAGGGGAAGACATTCGCTATCAGTTTGTCGAGCAGCCCCTGGATAAATTGCCGAAGCGTTTCCTGTTTTGCGTCGAGAACGTCTTTTACACAAGCTCTTTTACGCCCTCTGTGATTTCCCGTACCTCGCTCTCCCTGCAAACTCGCCTGCGACAATCCCGATAGCTACCCACGTCGCCAGCCCGAGGAAGAAAACATGAGGCGGCATGAACTTCGTTGAAAAGAAATTTGCTGAGTACCAGGGAAAGCCCCCACAACCCCACGTATACACGGCTACCATAAATGTGCCGCTGATCGCGTAAAAGCCCGCTCCAATAATGCCTCGCGCGGCGGCTAGCCACGGCACCAGGTACACAAGGTATTGAACTCCGAACCCTGGCGTGAAAAGTAAGAAGAGCGCAGCTGATAGTCCGCAGTTGTTCAGCATATCGTCCCGACGCCCTCTGTATCTGATGACAACGGCCGCTACCCCAACCACACCTAGCGCGACAAATTTCCCAAGCCTCTCGTACCACAGGTATATGCCGTCTGCCCCAATCAGCAGCGATACTGCAGGTATGCCCCAAAACTTATATAAACCCGAGTAGGTCAACATCGAAGTACCGATGGTCTGCGGAAACTCCCAAATGAAAGGCAGTGACAAAACACAGAAACACGCAAACGCGACCCCGCCGATTGTGGCAGATCTCTTTGCCCCGGCTGCTATTGCGAGAGCCGGAACAAACACGAGTGCAGACAGCTTGATTGATAGCGCTAGGCCAAGGGCAATCCCCGCCCAGGCAAACCGCCGCGATTGGATCAGGTACACGCACGAAAGTACCGCGTATACCATCAACGGGTCGGTATTTACATGAAAGCCTGAGATCATCACCGATATCGGCGCTAAAGCTGTCAAGAGCAGCGCGGCTTCAGATCGAACCCCGATCTTCCACAGCAGGCTTAGGCTTGCCAGATCCGCTAACGCGCAGCCTACGCGCAGCCAGAATCGAGCCGGCAACCCAGACTTGTTTTCGAATTGTTTTAGAAGTAATAATCCATGGATCAGAGGGGGCGAATGGCTAAAAGGTTGCTTGTTTCCCGGCGTCGGTTCAACACCTTCCCGGTACAATTCTTTCGCTCCCGCACTCTCCAGCTTCGCGATATCTGCCTCGAAGGTAATTGCGTCATTTGTGCCGTAGGTGTTGTACGCGATTATGATCTTGGTTGCCAGTACGAACAAGGCAGTCAATACGAGAAGGGATGGTCTGCTTCCACTCATTCGAAAGGTTGCTCCAATGATCGGACCTCTCTAATGTTTTTGAGAATCGGGCGACTCGCCGCGGACGCTCCCAAACCCTCCAACTGCTATTTAGAGAGATCCAACTTTTCTGCGCCCGGCAGCGGATTGGCGTAGAAGTAAAGTTGTGCAACACGCCGAGGGAAGCCACCGTCGCTTGCGCGAGGTTCGGCTACGAGCCGCCGTTCACTCACCCGCATCCTCTGCACGGCAGAACACAGCGAACTGACCTCCCATAGGCGTGTGACGCAGAGCCTTTTCCAGCCAGGCAGCCCGCCGATAAAGGACTTCCGGTAAGAATAGGAAATTCGTTGTGTCAAGGATCTGGAAGCCGCTCTCCCGCGCGAGTCTGCGCGCGGTGGACGCCGCGAGGAGTTCTGCGTCACGGTCAACCGGGCACCTTTTCACGATACGTTGCGTCACCGGATTCCACGGATTGTGCTCAATCATGCAAAACACTCCACCGGGTCGAAGAACCCTTCTGATCGACTGCGTCAACGCCGTTCGAAGCTCACCGTGAACGTGGTGATACACGCAGACAGCCGACACGAAATCAAATGAGTTGCTGGGGAAGGGCAATTCAACGTCGGATGGTTGATGGTGAACTTCTGCCAAAGGCGAGGACTGGATCATGGCGGCTGACGGGTCGCATCCCACTGCCCGCGCAAAGTTTCCCTTCGCTACATTCAGAAGCTGTCCTTGACCGCAACCCACATCCAGCCAGGTAGAGGTACTAATATTCAGGTTGTGCCGGGCAAAGAAATCTCGTATCACCATCCACTTGCGTTCGTGGAAGAAGTTCGGATCCGCGGCAAACTGGTCTCTCAAAGGATCCTGAAGTAATTCCGCATAGGCGGGTGCGTATTCGTCGAATTCAGCAATCATGGAGATTTTCACCGCGCCGCTCGGAGCACCTTCCGCAATTGGATTGACCGCGGATCGGGTTCCAGTAGAATCGACGCCCGGGTTATTCCAGATTCTGGCACCGAGACGTTAAGAACGCTGGTCACAACGTACAGCGGACGTCCCTTTGCTTCCTCGTAGGTTCTTGCGACGTAGTCCCCAATTAGTCCGAGCGCCAGGAGGATGACCCCTGAGAAGATGCACTGCAGCACCACGACAGATGCCCATCCCGGCACTAGAACATTCGTCCAGAGAGCGAGATAGACGACTCGGGCTAAATATACGAACCCCGCACAGCTAAGGATTACGCCAGCGCCAATGCTCAGCCTTAACGGCAAAGCCGACGAAGATGCAATTGCGGTCCACGCGAACTGCAACATCTTGAGCATTGGGTACTTCGTTTCCCCGGCCGCGCGCGTTTGCCTTTCGAAAGGCAGGATGGCTTCCTTCAGTCCTAACCAAGCTACCAGGCCCCGCATGAATCTGTGCTGTTCACGGAAGCTTCGAATCGCCAATACGGCTCGGCGGCTGAACAGGCGAAAGTCGCCGACTTCGGCCGCTAACCGTTTGTCCGCCATGAGCGCCATGCAGCGGTAAAACAGCTTTGCCGTCCACCGCTTGACTAACGTTTCACCTTCGCGCGACACCCGCCGCGGGGAGACTACGTCGTAGCCTTCCTGATACAACTCAAGCATTTTCGGAAGAAGCTCGGGTGGATCCTGCAAGTCCGCGTCCATCACTACCACGGCGTCACCTTCCGCAAAATCCAAGCCGGCGGTAATGGCTGCCTGATGACCGAAATTGCGGCTAAAGCTCAGCAGCTTGATATGCCTGTCCAACGCAGACGCCTTCCGAATGATGTCAAGCGACGCGTCGGTACTGCCGTCGTCGACGAATATCACTTCCCAGTCCACTTGTTTTAGAGAGGTAGAAAGTCGCGGTATGAGGATGCTCAAAGTTTCCGCTTCATTAAACACTGGGACAATGACTGATAGCACCATAGATTCTCCCCGCCGGGATTCCCGTCCCAAGCCAATCGCTTGGGTATTCAGCCTGAATGCGCCTTGATTGCCAGACTAAACTAGCCTTGCAATCTTGAGGCCACTAATACTTGAGTCAGTCACCCGTCCGCGCTGAATTGCGGGGGCTGTCTTTCGGGGCGAAGATTGGCTCTAGTTTAGGGACAACATATTGAGTCAGCTTCGGCGGACTACAATCGGGCTCCACCAACCAGATGTTGCGATCCCGAAAGTAGTGTAAGAGCTCTGAGTTGCTCCCGGTCTCAGATTCCCGCGCCCAAACGAGCTTAGCGTTATCGATATCCGCTTTGTTATAAACCCAATCATCAAACGGAAGATGGTCCGCGGTGTATCTCACAATGGCAAGGTGCCGGCCTGCATGAGCGTCTAGCTCAGTAGCGATGCGCGCGCGGGCAAGCCCGACAGGCTGTAGGCCGTACCACATGGATATGCTGGGCCAGCGGCCTGTCCTCACGCTTGAGCGGTCGGCGAACAATCGCACGCCGGCCAGAGCAATGCAGAGCAGTGGTATCACGCGCGCCAATAATAAACCAGAAGGATAGCTGCTCCGCCACCAGACTCGGAGGTATCTCATTGCTTGTAGCAGCAGGGCGTAGACTCCCCCCACGAAGGGCGCAACATAATGTGGGAAAAGCCATGCATTGGCACTCAGACCGACGCCGTAAACGCACGCGGCTATGACAAGAAAGCGCATTCGGCGATCCCGAAAAACACACGGGAAAGCTATCAACGCCGGCATGAGCACAATCCCAAAATAGAAAAGCAAGACGACCCCAACTTTCTGAGCTGTTGCGGTTAGAAAACCAGGGAAACTTCGGGCTCTCTGGAACTCACGCAACTCCCATTGGGTATAGAAATTTCGCATGGTTCGATACCGATATTGAGGTTCTGGTTTTAGGGACTGCCATAAGAAGACGGGTGCCACGGCATAAGTAGCGCGATTAACCTGATAGGGAAGCGTCAAAGCGTTCCCGAAAACACGGTAGTCATAATAAGCCATGAAGCCGGCCGCAGCTAACAGCAGCGCGACGGGCGCGGCCATTCGACGTGCCAGAACCCAGGGGCTGAATTCTGTTTCCCTCGCAGCCCACCAAAGCAGACGGCATGCAACCGGAAGACAAACCAAAATCCCTTCGTACGGACGGCTATTGGCTAAGAAAATGGCTCCCAGCGCTAGAAGCAGGCCGTCGCGAATTTGGAAATTCCGCATCAAACGCGGAAGCGCTCCCAATACCAGACACCCTCCAATCGCCGCCACTGCACCGCCGTAGTACATATTGATCCAGTAACTGAACAATGCCAGTCGCAGAACGGCCAGCCACGCTCCAAGCAGCGCCCATCGCGGAGGGAGCCAACCCTGTAGCATCCAGCACATTGCGGAGCACATTGCCGCAGTGCTGATCAGCACCCCATACCAGGGGTTGCCCAGCAAAAACTGCCCGGCGGCAAGAAACAGACCTTGGCCTGGGAAGTACATGGACATGTACGTGGGGTGCTGCGTGATGTGGAATCCTTCCAGGTATCTCCACATGGGATGAGTTGGATTCGTTAATCTTCCGGAGGCGAACGTATCCGCCGCCAGCAGATAGCTGAACTCGTCATGAATGAAAGGTTGCGGAATCGGCACCCACGGAATAATCGCCAAGCGAAGCACACCCGCGGCAATCCCAACCGTTGCGACGCCAACCGCACGTCGACGCGCTAAGTGGGTGAACCATCGCTCTGCGAATGCAAGTGGCTTTGAAGCCATCCGAGGCCAAAACAGCGCAATTAGAACTGAGAGAAGCGTGACGCCAGACTCGATCGCTACCATAGACACGCCGGCGGGTGGCGACGGAACTGGAACCATCACCATGAATGCACGGCTCGATTCGACGAGTCTGCCTCGTGTTGGGTACTGCCGACGCCGACGATGTGCCGGTCGACGCGACCAAAAGGGAGACTAAGGGTCAGCTGGTTGATAGGGACTGCAACATTCATCTCTAGAGATACTTTGATTGCAATTGTGAGCCCATCACAATTGGTCAGTTACCTGCTGGCGAGCGACTTGATGCCCTTTGATGTAAAGATTGACCGGTTGCTGCTGGTGTTAGCCGTGGGACTAAGCCGGTTGGCTTTTCGAAGTCACTTCCTATACGACATAGATTCTGTAAATTTCGCGCTCGCTTTGCAGCGCTTCGACACCGGCGTTCACCAGCCTCATCCGCCTGGATATTACCTGTACGTGTACTTAGGCCGGGCTGCGAACATACTGTTCGGAGACGCTAACGCATCTTTCGTCGCCATCAGCATCCTGGCAAGCTGTGGAGCTGTGGCAGTCATCCACCTGTTGACGTGCGAGTGGTTCGGCCCTAGCCCGGCGCTTTTCGCGGGTGCCATGTTTGTACTTTCTCCCCTGGTCTGGTTTCACGGGACCGTGGCGTTGACTTACATGGTGGAAACCTTCTTTTCCGCGCTCATCGGATATACATGCTGGCGCGTGGTTTGTGGAAGTAGGAAACTCATTCTAGTGGCCGCGTGCCTCCTGGGACTGGCAGCGGGGTTCCGTCCTTCGTCTGTCTTGTTCCTTACCCCTATCGTTTTGGTTGCACTCGCATTTGTGCCTAAAAAGCTCGCGGCCGCAAGCGTAGCGCTGTTTGTTTGCACTGTTTGCGCTTGGTTTTTTCCAATGGTTCACGAGGCGGGAGGATTCCAACAATATGTGTCGGCTTTGGTTTCTCTCTGGCAGATGGTTCCAGCTAAACAGACGGTGTTCAATTCTTCCGTCATCAACTCCATCGCGCGCCTTCTAACCATTGCCGGCATCTTTGCCCTTTGTTTCGGCTGTCCCTCCGCACTCGTTTTCCGCCTTTCTAGAATTCACTTCGAGGAACGAAACCGGAAGCTTGCGTTCACCTGCGCGTGGATCGCCCCCGGGCTACTTTTCTTTACGTTCGTGTTCCTCAAATTTGTCAATAGCGGCTATCTGCTTCTGCTGTGTCCGCCTGCTTTCGCGTGGTTTGGCGCATCGGCTTCTCAGTGG
>JANXXL010000235.1 GCA_025350625.1 Bryobacterales bacterium
GTGCGCGGGAATGATGAGGTCGGCCGCGTTGGCTCCGGCGGCGCTGCTCCAGTGCAGATTCACCGGCGTGATGCCGTACATTCGCGCCACCACGGTACGCGAAGATTCCGAAGCGCTGGCTCGCAGGCGCACTGTTTCACCACGGTGGAACTGCGTCTTCTCAAGCCGGATCTTGACGGCGGGAGGCTTGCTGGCGATCACGAATGTTTTCGATTCGCGGAAGACGCGGCCTTCCTTATCGCGCAGCATCAGACGGACCTCGTGGATGCCGTCAGCGAGATCGGACGGGGCCAGAAATCTGGTTTGCCACGTGTCTTCGTCCTTCAAATAACGAAGCTTCTTTACCAGGCCGAACGGGAACATGGCAACCACGGATGTAATCGACTCGTCGGTGTGTACGCGCAGGACAGGGTCGCCGGGGCGAATCAGCCGGGGCCGGAGCAACGCGCGCGGAGCGGCTAAGAAGGAAGTGTAAGGCGTCACGAATTTGTACTTGCGCGAGAGGCGGATAATTTCATCGATCGCCGCGCGGTCTTCGCCTTCGCGTTCGATCTTTTCCAGCAGCGCGTCCACCCGCGCTTTCGCCCAGGTGCGGGGCAGTTGCGGATGCGTGACGCTCTGCGCGGGCAGTGGCACGGTGGTTCGCATCTGCAAGGCTGAGCCATCGCGGTTGCCGCGGACGGTGAAGTTGGCTTGCGGCATCGGGTTCCTATATTGACCTACCCACGAGGCGATGGAGCCGGGGAAAGTATTGGCTTCCAACGGATACACCATGCTGAAATTCGCGGCGGGGTCTGCTGTGAGCGTCAATGACTCTATCGGGCGCCGGCCAATCTTCGCCAGAAACGCGTCCAGCTTGAAGTCCGCGGGCTCCGTCGATCGAACCCACTCGAGAACTCCGTTGCCTCTCGTTAGCATTTTCAGCAGCGGCATGTTCGCATCATCGCCGACGGCGAAGACGTAAGTTCGTGGAGTGTTCTTGATTTGCTTGACGCGGCTGATATAGGAGTCCGCAATCTTCACATTTTGGATGTTAGCCCCGCGCGTGGCGTCACCGTCGCTTAACAAAACGATGTACGATTCCCCGCCCTGCGCAGTTTCGGCGGCGTCCGCTGCCAGCTTCAAAGCAGCTTCCAGATTGGTGCCGCCGCGGAGACGGCTGGCGCGTACGAAGGCTAGCGCTTTGTCCACTGCGTCAGGAGCCGCAGCAACGCTGCCCGGCGAAAATTTGACGACTTCGGAATTGAACAGCAGAACGTTGAAGCTGTCAGTGGCCCGAAGCGAGCGCAGCAGTTTATCCAGTGCCAGGAAACTGCGTTCCAGCTTTTCCCACTGCATGGAGAGCGATGCGTCGAACAGCGCAATGACCGTGCGTTTCGGCCCGTCTTTCGCGGCTGCGCTTGGCCCGATGACCGCCGAAGCTTCAAAGAAGCCGGGCTCGCCTGGTCCTTCTTTATAGGTTAGAACCTCCAGCGTGTCGCGTTTCGCCGGATCGATAGTGTACTTGATGGCCAGGTCTTCACTCAGCGACACGTTGCGCCCGTCGAACTCCGCGGTCACGCGATTCGGGGTGCGCTCCTTCACTTGCAGCGGGTACGCCTTGCCGACGATTTCAAAATCTTTCATCGCGTGGGGCGAAGTGAGCTCGAGTGAGATGGTCAAGTGCGCCACCGATTGCGCGCGGTAGGCGTCTGGCCGCAGCGGCACAGCGAACAGCGTCTGCAACTGTTCGGTTTGGAGGCGCTCCTGATATTCCAATTCCACGCGCTTGGATCCGAAGGGCGGTATGGGGACGATGTGCGCGCTGAATACCGCGGAGCGATTCACCTGGTCGGCATCGCGTTCGCCCATTTGCAACAGGCCCGGATCGATGGTTTGCATCTTCGCCATGTTGTAAATTTCCGCTGCCTGCTTGCGCTCCAGGATCACGCCGGGGATGCGGGTTACGCCGTCCCAGATGGCGAAATCGGAAATCAACGCGCGGCCGGGAAGGGCGAATGTGTAATTGCCTTCCAGCACGGCGCCGCTGTGGCTGGCGAAGATCTGCCTGGTTTCCACTCGCGCGTGATGATTATCGATGCGAATGCGAATGTTCATTTCGGCCAGCGATAACACCGTAGGGTCAGGCTGCTGCAGGTTCGACGGAATCAGCACGCCGGCCTCCGCGAGCAGAAGAGAAGGAGCGAGCAGAAATGCAAGAGTGCGCTTCAAAGATTGGCCTCGGAAATGCGGACTAGCCCGTTGTCGGTTCCTACGTAGAGAAATCCTCCGGCACTGGCGAGCGCGGTCACGTTGAGCGACGGCAGTCCTGTTGTATATGTTGTCCAGCGGCCTTGCGAAGGGCGGTAGATAAGCAGGCCTTTGCCCAGTGTTCCGGCGAAGACGCGGTCATTCGCGGTAGCCATTGCGTTTGGATTGATCTCGGTCTGTTTAGGCATGTCGGAGAAGTTCTGCCAAGCGCCGGTGGCGTCCATACCGACCACGCCTGCTCCGTAGGTGCCAACGAACCAGCCGCCGGCCGAGGGAACAATGGCCGTGATCCAGTTCTGTTTCAGCGCGGAGTTCGACGTGGTGAAGCTGGCTTTGACAACGCCCGCTTCCAGGATAGACAGGCCGCCCAGCGTGCCCACCAGCAGTTGGTTCCGCGATTGGCCCAGCGCGTACGCGTGATTGTTCACCAAACCGTGGAAGGCGTAGAGACTGCGTGTGCCGGCCCGGTCCACGAACGTCAGGCCGGCGGGAGTAGCAACGGTCAGTCCATCGGCATTCACCACGATGTCAGTGACGTGATTCGCAATCAATCCGTCGGCGCGGAGGATCACCTGTTTCTTGTTCGCCGCTGCGTCGAACAGCACCAGGCCGTTCGCGGTGCCGACGGCGGTTAACGATCTTGCATCGTCCTGCACAATGCGATTCACGCAGAACACATGCTCGTCTTCCGAGTGGGTGGCTTTTTGCAAGTTGCTTTCGAGAACATCGAGGCCGCGGTCGAAGTACCCGACCCACAAGCGGCCAGCGCGGTCAAGGGACAGGGCGGAAATGTTTCGATCTGAGAGCACTGCGCCGGGACGATGGAGGACGGGCTTCCAGGCGCCGCGATCATTGATGGAGTATAGACCGTCTTCGGCCAGTGCGTACACCTTGTCATCGAACTGCAACAGGCGGGTGATTTCCGCCTGCAGCGGGTCGGCATAGGCCGAACCCGGACGGGGCCGCTTGGCTTCGAGGGGAATTTCCAGTACGCCTTGCTCCAGAGTTCCTACCGAGAGTAGATTCTTGTGCACTAATAATGTACGCGCAAAAACGCCCTTCGCCAGCGCACGTTCGAACCGATTATTTTTGAATTCGGAAACACCTAACGCAGTGCCGACGTAGGCGGAGTCTCCACTAGTGGCCAGCGAGAGGACCTGCGGATCGGGTAGCACGGCGGCATCGGCGAACTTGTCCACCTGGCCGGCGTGCCAGTGGAGAGCGCCGCGGTCTAGCGAGCCGATCCATACGTCCGCATCCCGGCCGGAGAGCGCGGTTACGTGGAAGTTGGCGAGCGCCGGATGAAACTGAGTCAGGCTTTCTCCGTCGAAAACCAGCACGCCTTTCTTTTCGGTGCCGATCAGAATCTGGCCGGTGGAGAGCGGCAGGATGCTGGTGAGGGTGCGGGATTCGGCGTCGCGCGGGCGTATTTGGCGGAAAGCGCGGCCATCGAAGGCGAGCAGCCCTTCGCCGGCGGTGGCGATCCACAGTTCGGGTTCGGTGGAATCGGAAGCGAGGCCGGTTGCCATGCCGATTAACGGCGCCGGCGGCAATTCGATGCCGGCGCGGTAACTGGCGGCGGGGGAGCCGTCTGCGTTAAAGGAGAAGAGTCCGGTTGGGCCGCAGAGATACAGGCGGCCTTGGTAGCTGGTGGCGTCGCGGTAGGCGTTTGGAGTGTTCAGCGGCTCTACGCCGGCGGGTAGGGGACGGACTAGCCGGGCGTCGGTGAAGGCCAGTTGGGACTCGGCGGCGACGGCAGTCGACGATTCGTTTAGCGCGCGATTCGCCCTCCAGAACGCGGAGCCAGCCCAAACCATAGCGACGCACGCAGCGACGGCAAAGGCGACGTGCCCCGGCCGACGCTGGATGAACTGAGGCACACTGGATGGCACCTGCTCAATATAGCGAATTCCAATCCCGATGGAGTGGAAAGTTGACCCGGCCGGAAAACCGATTGGCTACTGCCGCAATTGTTGACCGATTTGTTCTGAAATATTCATGGATTCTTAACGCGATATTAAAGATCATCGTGTGATACTGAACGGCGGGAGAAACCGATACATGAGAATTCCGTCCGCGGCCGCAACCTTGCGCTGCGCTCTTTTTGCGGCAACCGCCGCCTCTGCGCTTCTGGCACAGACCGGCCCTGTTCAACGTGTCTTGTTGATCAGCGTCGATGGTAT
>JANXXL010000237.1 GCA_025350625.1 Bryobacterales bacterium
GAACGAATCGCCGCAGGGCTAAAGTCAGACCCCTTTTAGACCCCCATTAAGCATTACCAGCCGTTCCCTAGGCTTACTTTGAGTGCCACTCGTGCCTTAGGTTTCAGTTAGTTACCAGCACACACTCCGCTCATAACCCAAAGGTCGAAGGTTCAAATCCTTCCCCCGCAACCAACAAAACAAATCGATCTTTTCCCCGATTTGCTAACCAACCGAGAAAATCCAAAGACCGCCTCAATCATAATTTTCGCGGACACTTCCCTAACGTCCTGATTCCGAAACCGAAACGTCATTCAGCCGACGCCTTTTTTTGAGTGCGTTTGCCCGTCAGAAATCTTCAGGCTCGATTTACGTCGTCGCTCCGTCTGAAAACGAGAGCTTTCCATATTGTCGTGGTGGTATGCGCCGACTTTTAATCTGGCGTCGGCATACGGACTCCGCCCGCTGGCAGTGGTCATTATTGTTTGGCAGCTAGCTGCAAAGTTTCAGCGATTTAGGCTCGGTCCCGAACTTGCAACTACGTCTACTTAATCGGATCAACGTTCAAACGGAGTTGTTTTACGACTATCGCACGAACCAGGAATCGTACCCAAAATGGCAGGCATAGATGCGGGAGCGCCAACCGCGGCTTCTGGTGTTCTGAGACAGGTATGATCTCTCCTTTTGATCTATCCGAAATCGGAGGCGTATCGTCGCGACGTGCCGAAAGCGGAAGTGCACGTACCGGATGACGGTCACTTCGTGTTGGACACCGATTAGTCCGCGCTTTCGTGCGTAGTAAAAGCTTCGAACCCTTAGGAGGGAACTGTATGTCAAACAGCAAAACGGCAATCGCCGTTGAAGAACGGCTCACCTCGCCAAATCCACTTGATGCCATCCCAGACGAAATACCATTCGATGTGCCTTATGGGCCCCCAATATCGCTGGATCGAGCCCAGGCGATTATTCACGCCGCGGTGGCTGCGGCCAAGAAGCGGAATTGGAAGATGAACGTGGCAGTAGCGGATTCCGGCGGCAACTTAGTTGCCTTCCAACGAATGGACGGCGCGATGCTTGCCTCCATTCAGATTGCGGAACACAAGGCCCGGGCAGCCGCCACTTTCCGGCGTCCGACAAAGGTACTTTGGTTCCTTCGAGCCCACGAGAACAGTGCGATATGCGCGCGTGGCATAATTCTCCTGATAAGAACCTGCCTGGCAGTAGCCGTGGGCCAGGCGCCTAAAAAACCGCCAACGGATTGATCGGCGACCCCGTGCCGCCCACCACCGGGATGGGCGCGAACGTCAGCATGAACTCGTACCGCTTCAAACGCCGCGCAGTTTCAGCCAGCTGCTCCAGGTCGAGATTTTCGATGATGTTGACACCCATCCAATTGAGCACCGCCTGATGCACCGGATTGCGCGGAATCCCCTCCGCTTCGCCCCACCCCGGCCGGGGACTCCAGTCGATATTAAAATCGTGACCGATAAACGCGACATCCCGCTCCTTAATCCAAGGAATGACATCGGGAAAGTAGCCCGCAACGATCCCGGCTTGCGGACCCTTCGCCGCCCTTAGTTTCCAGCGCCCGATGTAGAGCAAAATAACATCGCCCGGTCCGGCCTTGACTCCCGATTTTTTCTCCCATGCTTCGAGATCCGCCCGCGTGATCGGCGTTCCCGGCTCGATCGAATCGACGCCCTTCAATTGCGGCATGTCGTAGAGGACAGCGCGGGTCACGATGCCGTCCTTCCAGGCCATGATGCTGTCCTTCTTGCATCCGGTCTCGGGCGTGATGGTCTCGGCTACCTTATAGCCGTTGTATAACGTTCCGTCGAGGAAAAAATGACAAAAGGAATCCATATGAGACACGGCCAGACCGTGGTAGCTGACCTGGTAGTTGTCGGTCGTATTGGTATCGCTGATCGCGTTTGTCGTGCGGTGGAACACGCCCGCCGCAGGGACCTCGTCATCGGCGACTTGCGGCACCGCGTGCGCCAGCGAGACGACCTGCCCGGTCTTCACCAGCTTGGTAGCGCTGAGGACTTTCGCCGGAGTGATCAGGTTGCTGGTGCCGCGCTCGTCATTCGCCCCCCATCGGCCCCAGTTCTTCAATTCCGTGCGCCAGCGAAGGTAGTCCGCAGGCGTAACCGGCGCTGCACTCTTGCTCTGACCCTGCGCGAGCGGGGGAATCCCCGGCAAAACTGGCAGCAGCAGCCCGCTCGTCAGCACTAATCTGAAGTAACCCTTCATCATTTCCTCCATCCAGATCGATCCGCGAAAGAAAGGCGCTTGGATGGTGCCTTCTTCCGTTCTGCATTATACCCTTCAAGTTCAGCACCAGACGGTTGGGAGCGCGGTCATGCCTCCGGTCGGACTGTAGAGCAAAACAAAAGCTCCCTCCCGCACTCAGGCAGGAGGGAGCTTTTGCTGACAGATTGAGTCGTGCAGATGAGCTTATCGGGTCAGTCGCATCTCGGGATGCTCGTGGTCCTGTGGCTTCCGGTCTTCCTGAAGCATTTTCGGACTCTGGCCCTGCTTCTTCGGCACCTGCTCTTGTCGCGTCTTGTGCCTTTGGTTCTTCTGATCCTGCTTATTTTTGGTGTTCATACGTGGAACACTCCTTTCATCTATTAGATACCATAACCACGGGGTAAGTGATCGATTTTCCGCCAACCGCAGTCTCTCGCGCGTCTTCAGCCTGCCTCCACACACGTAGAAATGGCGGTATAGTAATGCTCATGCTTTCCCGACGAACTGCAATCCTCCTTCCACTGGCAGCGGCGGCGATCCCGGCCCGCGCGGCTGCGGGGAAAATGTCGCTCTGCATTCACCAGAACACCTCCCTGGCGGCAGGGTATCGCAAATCGCTTGAAGGCTGGGCCAAGGCGGGTATTAAGAACGTCGAAATCACCGACCGGATGGTCGACGACTTCTTGAAAACCGACACCCTGGCGGCCGCAAATAAGATAGTGAAAGATCTGGGACTCACCGTGGTTTCCTGTTCCGGAGGCCAGCCGGATCTGTTTATTCCAGGCGCGACCCAGGTCACATCGCTCGAAGCCTGGAAGAAACGCTGCGAACAGTTTGCCACCTTCGGGGTGGAGCGGATTTATAGCCCCGCCGCAACCACCAGGAAAGTCACCATGGACGATTACAAAGGCGCGCCGGATTGCATCCGCCAGGCCGGAGATGTAGCCAAGCAATACAACCTGAGGGCGATGATCGAGTTCATCCGCACCTCGACCTTCATTTCCAGCTTGACCACTTCGCTCAAGCTGATCCGGGAAGCCGCGCATCCCAACGTGAAACCCATGCTCGATTGCTATCACTTCTGGTCCTGGCTCGGCAAAATGGAGGATTTGGACCTGTTTCATCCCGGCGAACTGGCGCATGTGCACTTTCAAGATGTGCCGGACATGCCGCGGGAACTGCTGGACAGCACCACACGTTTCATTCCGGGCGACGGCGTTTCACCGCTGGTCCAGATCCTGCGGAAACTTGCGGAGAAAGGCTATTCCGGATCGCTCTCGGTCGAGCTGTTCCTGCCTGAATTCCAGCAGACGGACCCCTATGAGATGGCGCGCAAGATTCGCGAAAAAGCGGAGCCGGTGATGCACAAGGCCAAGGTAGCTTAGGCCGGAGATCCTCGCCCCAGGAAAGAAAGTCGTATGAAGAAAACCACGTTCGTACTTTGCACCTTATTGTTATCCATTGCCGCGTTTGCGCAACGTCCCACCGACCCAAAGTTTCTGATACCGGAGAAAGCCCCGCTGCTCGATTATGTGTCGGTTTCCGATTCGCTTCCGCTTCCCGCCGGAACCACGATCGGAGCGCCGGCAGCCAACGCTTTCGACTCGAAGAACCACATGTTCGTCCTGAATCGTGGCCCGCAGGCGCTGGCGGAGTTCGACGCCAACGGTAAATTCATTCGCCTGTTCGGCGATGGGTTGCTGAAACGAGCCCACGGCCTGGTTATCGACAAAGCCGACAATATCTGGGTCACCGATGTGGCGGAGAATCTGGTGATGAAATTGAATCCTCACGGCAAGATTTTATTAACATTGGGGACTAAAGGGGAGAAAGGCGATTGGAACGAGGCGAACGGGTTCCATTTCTTCGACGAGCCAACCGGCTTAGCCATCGGCCGCAACGGCGACTTTTTTGTATCACAAGGCCATTCTCCGGGCTCCGGCGACCCGCGCATTCTGAAGTTCGACGCTAACGGCAAGTTCATCAAGACCTGGGGCGGCAGAGGGACGGAACCCGGCAAGTTCACCGCAGTTCACGCAATCGCGATAGACGGCAAAGGCCTGATATGGGCGGTCGACCGTGAGAACCAGAGAATTCAGATTTTCGACCAGGATGGAAAGTATATCCGCGAAATGAAGTATGCCGGTTTGCCGACCAGCCTCTGGATTGGCGACCAATACATCTATATGGTGAACGGCTTCACCGGCCAGTTGCTGCGGTTGGACCTGAACGGTAAAGTTCTCGCCGCCGTCGGAAAACCCGGAACAGGGCTAGGTGAATTTGGTGAAGCGCATTCCGTAACCGTCGGCCCCAAAGGAGAAATCTGGGTCGCCGACACCATCAGCAGCACCGATCAAAAATTCGTGAAGAAGTAATCATTAATACCATTGACACTCACTGAAATTGGAGCGAGAATTCAATCGGAATACCGATTCAAACAGGAGGTAACAACATAGAACCCGACAACATAAGGGGCGGGGCAGTCTGAACGATTTCCCAAATTAACGTCACCACCGGGTTGCAGATTATTGCCCCGAAACGCGCGCTTCGCGTACCCGACGCCAAGTGAAAAAGAACACGCTGGCCCGCCCCAAACCCTTTTCCGCGCATCAACTTTCCCCCCTCCCGCCATCTTTTCCCCGAAAACGCCCATCTCCGCTCTTGACAAACGGCTAAACCCAATCCTAGCATTGAGTTTGGAGCGTAGGAGGCGGACTTGATCAAACTCGACATCATTAATGAAGTGGTCAACCGGACGGGCATCACCAAGACCAAGGCCGAAATGGCCGTGGAGACCGTCTTTGAAAGTATGAAGCGCTCTCTAGGGCGCGGTGAGCGTATCGAACTCCGTGGGTTCGGCATCTTCAACGTGCGGCCGCGTAAGACCGGCATCGGACGCAATCCCCGCACCGGAGCCGAGGTCGCGATTCCTCCGGGCAAAGCAGTGCGTTTCAAACCCGGCAAGGAATTGCAGGCGCTCGAATAAATCGGGCCGTGTCGACGAACGGCTATCCGCAACCGAGTGGGGCCTTCGAAGATGACTTCTTCGAAGCGCCGGATGAGTCCAAGATAGATGAGGCGCGACCCCACCAGCGGTATTGGCTCCACGTACTCCTCTTCCTGGTCACACTGCTGAGCACTACGGTGGTTGGCGCAGGGTTGGCCGAAAGTTTCGCCGCGAACCGCCCCTCCAGTTTTGATGGCGACTTTTACGGTTACGTACGCATATGGCACGAGCCGGCGTTTTTACTGAAAGGTCTGCCGTTTTCACTCACCCTCTTGACCATACTGATGGCTCACGAGATGGGCCATTATTTGACGGCGCTCTACTATCGCGTCGATGTTTCACTGCCCTACTTCCTGCCGGCCCCCACTTTGATCGGCACCCTGGGCGCATTCATCCGCATCCGTTCGGCGATCTATTCGAAGCGCGCGTTGTTCGATATCGGAATCGCCGGGCCGCTGGCGGGCTTTGCGATGCTTCTTGGACCGCTCGCGGTGGGGCTGTCGTTGTCGAGAGTGGCCCCCGGCGTGGTTCATCAGAGCGACTTGATCTTCGGCAGTCCCTTACTGATGCGCTTGTTCGAGTGGATTCAATTTCCCGGAGTTCGCCCGGAAGACATCTACCTGCATCCGGTGGCGCGAGCTGCCTGGGTGGGCTTGCTCACCACCGCGTTGAACCTTTTGCCCATCGGCCAGCTCGACGGCGGGCACATTCTCTATGCTTTCGCGGGCGAAAAAACGCGCTGGCTGTCGCGGATCTTCGTGGCATTGCTGATCCCCATGGGGATCTATTTTGCATATAGCTGGTTGGTATGGGCCGCGCTCTTGTTCTTTTTCGGGATGCGCCATCCGGTGATCTATGATCCTCATCCCATCGGGCGCGTGCGCACCTGGTTGGCGCTGGCGGCGCTGGTTATTCTAATCCTCTCGTTCACTCTATCGCCGGTTCGAGCCAACGGTTTGTGAAGATCTCGGCGACCATCATCACTTATAACGAGGAGCGGAATCTGCCGCGCGCCATCGAAAGCCTGCGCTGCGCCGACGAGATCCTGGTGATCGACAGCGGGTCGTCCGACCGCACGATTGAGATCGCCCAAAAACTGGGCGCTCGCGTGGTCGAAACCATCTGGCGGGGCTACGCCAAGCAGAAGAACTTCGCCGCCGAACAAGCCGCCCACGATTGGATTCTTTCGCTCGACGCCGACGAATCGCTGAGCGAGGCGCTCGAAGCCGAGATCTGGCGAGTGAAGAAACAAGGCCCACAGTTCGATGCTTATACAGTGCCGCGGCAGGCACGGTATCTGGGCCGCTGGATCCGTCACTCGGGCTGGTATCCTGACCGCAAGGTCCGGCTGTACCATCGCGGTAAAGCCCAGTGGGAGGGCGATTATGTGCACGAATCCGTCAAAGTGCAGGGCAGCGTCGGGCACCTGAATTCAAACCTGCTCCATTTCACCTGCGATTCTTTGTCCGAGCATCTGAAGACCATGGACCGCTACACCACGCTCGCCGCTGCGCAGATGATCGACGCGGGGGTGAAGGTCACCTGGGGCCGTCTCATCTTCGAGCCGCCGTGGACCTTTTGCCGGACTTACTTCGTCAACCTGGGATTTTTAGATGGCGTGGAAGGCCTGGCCATCGCTAACCTGGCCGCGCTTTACAGCTTTCTCAAGTATGCCAAAGTGCGCTTCATGAGTCCGGGGAGATAGGGTGCGCACTCTGCACGTCGATAGCGGGCGCGCGATGCACGGAGGACAGTGGCAAGCGCTCTATTTAGTCGAGCGGCTGAGCGATGCCGTGCTGCTCGCGCGCGCCGGGTCGCCGCTTTTTGAGGAAGCCGCGCGGCGTAAGTTGAATGTACGGGCGCTCTCGTTCCGCGCGCTGGCGATGGCCGCCAGGGAGGCCGATTTGGTTCACGTCCACGACGCGCGCGCGCATACTTTGGCGGCGATTGCGGGGGTAGCTCCGCTGGTGGTTTCGCGCCGGGTGGCGTTCCCCGTCAAGCGCGGGTTCTTTTCGTTATGGAAGTACGCCCGCGCGGCGCTGTATCTGGCGGTTTCGAAATATGTGGTCGCACGGCTCATGGATGCGGGTATCCGCGGCGCCAAGATCCAGGTGGTCCACGACGGCGTTCCGCTCCCGGAGCCCTCCCATCCCCAGCCCGGCCGGGTGGTGGCTCTCGCGTCGAAGCCCATAGAGATTCCCGGGATTTCTGTCGATCTGACGTCTGACTTGTGGCACGATTTAGCGACCGCCAGTGTGTTTGTATATAAAAGCGATATGGAAGGACTAGGGTCAGGAGCCTTGGCGGCGATGGCTCTCGGAGTGCCCGTGGTCGCGTCCGCCGTTGGAGGACTCCCGGAAGCGGTCGAATCCGGAAAGACCGGTTTCCTTGTGACCGATGACGACTTCGCGACGCCAGTGCGCCGTTTGCTGGACGACCCCAGCCTCGCCGCGCAGATGGGCCGCGCCGGACGCGAGCGCGTGCAACGCGAATTTTCAGTAGAAGGAATGGTGGAAAAAACCGTGCGTGCTTACCGTGAGGTATTAGGATGATGATCGTGTTGCTAGCCTTCCTGGCCGGCCTGTTAATTGGCAGCTTCTTAAACGTCTGCATCTTCCGGCTGCCTCGCGATCTCTCGGTGGTCACGCCTTCGCGCTCTTTCTGCCCCGAATGCGAGAAGACGATTGCCTGGTACGACAACATCCCGGTCGTCAGTTATTTTGTCTTGCGCGGACGATGCCGCCATTGCGAAAAGCGGATTCCGCTGCGCTATTTGCTGGTGGAACTCTCGACCGGCGCTGCGTTCGCCCTGTGCGTGGCCGCGCTGGGGTTATCGATCCCGGCGCTCAAGTACTCGATCTACTCGGCGATCATGATTGCGCTAGTGGCTTCCGATCTCGAAGAACGCATTCTGCCGGATGAGTTCACGTTGGGCGGGACGCTAATCGGTTTGGCGTTTGCTCCCTTTGTGCCGCTGGAGCACTATTTTGCGTCGATGTTTATTCCGTTTTCGTGGGGAGAGCGCTGGCAGTCCTTCGGCGAGTCGCTATTCGCGGCGCTGGTCGGCAGCGGCTCTATCTGGCTGGTGGGATATTTGTACGAAAAGATGCGCCATCGCGAAGGTCTGGGTTTCGGAGACGTAAAGATGATCGCCATGATCGGCGCGTTCGTAGGATTGCGGTTTTCGCTGCTGACATTGATTCTGGCTTCGGTCGCAGGCTCGGTGCTGGGCTTGATTTACATCAAACTCACCGGCAAAGACGCTGCGACCTACGAACTGCCGTTCGGCAGCTTCCTGGGCCTTACCGCGCTCGGAGTGGCGTTGTGGAATAACGTGATTGCGGTGTGGAAGTAGCGCTATCCGGCGGGCCGCAGCAGAATTTTTAAAACTCCCTTCGTGGCGGCTTGTGCGAAAGCTTCCGGCGCGCAGTCCAGCGGGAATTCACCGGAAATCAGGGACGTGACATCCACCTTGTGAGACGCTAGCAGGCGAATCGCAGGCTCGAAGCGTCCGCAGCGCGAACCCACTAATGTGACTTCGTTGACGATTATCGGCGCGGTGTCGATGGTAACCAATCCGTGCACCGTCGATTTCAGGATGATCGTGCCTCGCGGTTCACAGATGGTTACCGCGGTGCGCAGTCCTTCGGCGGAGCCGGTAGCATCCACCACCCACCGGTAAGCGCGCTCTGGCAGTCTCTCCGGCAAGAGTTCCGTGGTAACGCCAGCCTTCTCGACGATGCGCATCTTATCGCGGTGACGGCCGAACAGGTGGACGTGCGCGCCGTGCGCCTGCAATACCTGCGCTATCAGCAATCCCAATTTTCCGTCGCCAAGCAGTGCCACGCGATCGCCCTTCAGGATCTTCACCTGGTCGAGAATTTCGCACGCCGCGGCGACGGGTTCAATGAAGACCGCGTGCTCGGTTGAGACAGAATTCGGCACGCGATGCAGGTTTCTGAGTGGAAGCGTCAAGAACTCGCGAAACGCCCCGGGATGTTTCACGATTCCGAGCACCGTGCGGGCAGGGCAGTGCCGCCCGAGCCCCCGCGCGCACCATTCGCAGTGACCGCAAGCGAGGTTGATTTCTCCGGCGACCCGTTGTCCGATCCACTTTGCCCCCGCCTCATCCGCAACGGCGACCACCTCGCCGACGAATTCGTGACCGGGTGTGCCGGAGAATCCGTAGTATCCACGTTGCAGCTCCAGATCGGTCGAGCAAATGCCCGCAGCCAGCAAGCGAATTCGTGCGAAGCCTTCAGGCACACGGGGCAGCGGCTGGCGGCGCACCGTGACGCGGCCGGATTCGAGATGAACGGAAATCATGCTGGTCTACACTGTAAGAATATGTCTTCTGGAGTGCACGCCGAACTGGTCTGTTTTTCGGCGTCCTGCCGCGAGCGGTTCCCTATTACCGCGGTGCTCTACAATTGTCCGAAATGCGGCGGATTGCTGGAAGCCAGGTATAGCGGTCCGCGTCCCAGCGCCGCCGAACTGCGGGATGTGTTCCGTCAGCGCCGCTTGAGCAACCTGCCTCTCGATAGCAGCGGCGTGTGGCGCTATCGCGAACTTTTCCCGTTTCTTGATGACAACGCGCACGTAGTGACGCTGCGGGAAGGGAACACGCCGCTTCTCGATGCTCCCATCGCCGCGCAATATGGTGGCCTGGACCACCTAACATTCAAGCACCAGGGCTTTAATCCGACCGGTTCCTTCAAGGACAACGGCATGACCTGCGGCGCGTCACAAGCGCGCCGGTTGGGAATGAAGCGGGTCGCTTGCGTGTCTACAGGGAACACCTCCGCTTCGATGGCTGCCTACGCTGCTGCGGCCGGTTTGGAAGCTTTGATCTTTTTACCCCACGGCAATATTTCGTTCGGGAAACTGGCGCAGGCCCTGGAGTACGGCGCGCGAACCCTCGAAGTCGAAGCGAACTTCGATCAGATTCTTGCGCTGGTGCGCGTGCTGGCTGAGCGGCTCGGAATCTACCTGCTGAACTCGATGAACCCTTTCCGCGTCGAGGGTCAGAAGAGCATCATCTTCGAAATGTTGGACCAGCGCGATTGGAATCCGCCGGATTGGATCGTGCTCCCAGGCGGCAATCTTGGCAACACTTCGGCGTTTGGCAAAGCATTGCGGGAGGCGCACCAACTGGGCCTGATCCAAAAAATGCCGCGACTGGCGGTGATCCAGGCCGAGGGCGCCGCGCCGTTTTACGAACTGTTTCACCAGGGCGGCGAGTTGCACGCCGTCACCCATCCCGAGACGCTGGCAACGGCGATTCGCATTGGCGATCCGGTCTCATGGCCCAAAGCTCTGAATGAAGTCTGTTCTTCACGCGGGACGGTGGAGAAGGTTACCGAGCAGGAGATCGCCGACGCCAAAGCTATGATCGGACGCGCGGGCTTTGGCTGCGAGCCGGCCTCGGCCGCGACGCTAGCGGGAATTCGCAAGCTGACCAGCGCAGGCGCGATTGCAAAAAACGCCGACGTAGTGGCAGTGCTCACCGGCAACCTCCTCAAGGACCCGGATTACATTTACAAGTACCACACCGGAAAATTAGAAACCCCGAACGGGTCGAAGATCCGCGCGACTTTCGGCAACCAATCGACGGTGGTCCCGAACGATCCCGACCGCATCGCGGCGCTATTGGCATAGGCTCGCTATAATCGATTTGTGAAAACCTGCGCGCTGGCAGTGGCTGCCCTGGTTCTGGCGGCTTGCTCCAAAAACATCCAGAACCCCGAGGCGGTGAAGCAGGGTGTGGTCGAATATTTAAGCGCACGCGCGCCTACCATGGGTCTGGATATGAGCGCCATGGACGTCAATGTGGGATCGGTCTCCTTCGAGAAAGACGTCGCGCGGGCGAGCGTCTCGTTTGTGCCGAAGGGAATGCCTCCCGGAAGCGGCGGAATGTCCATGGATTACGTGCTGGAGCGCAAGGGCGATAAGTGGGCAGTTAAGAGTCGCGAGGCAAACCCCGCCAGCACGCATGGCGGCCAGCCGATGCCCGGGTCCATGCCATCGGGCCATCCTCCCGTGGATCGCCCGCAATGAAGACGGTTGCAGTCTTGGGCGGCGGCCCGGCGGGCTCTTTCGCAGCGGAGCGGCTGGCGCGAGCGGGCCTCAAGACCATTATTTTCGATGAGAAACTGGCGTGGGAGAAACCTTGCGGTGGCGGACTCACCTACAAGGCGTATCAGCAGTATCCGTTTTTGATCGCCAACGACACACCCAAAAAACTGATCCACGCGACCACGCTGGCGGCCCACAACGCCGGCGAGGTAAAGCTGCCTCTTTCCCGGCCCTTGGTGATCTATTCGCGCCTGGACTTGAACAAGATGCTTCTCGATCGCGCAGAAAAAGCCGGAGCAGCCATCGAGAAAACGCGCGTGCTGAGCATCGAGCGCCGCGAGCGCGGCTGGCGCCTGCGCACCCAACAGGGAGTCGCCGAAGCCGACTTTTGCATCGTCGCCACGGGCGCGCGCAACCCCTTGCGCGAGGTAGGCACCGAGTGGAGCGCGAAAGACACCATGACCGCACTGGGGTATTATGTCCAGGCGTCGCGCGATCAAATCGACATTCAGTTCTTGCCCCAGCTCGAAGGCTACATCTGGGTCTTTCCGCGTTGCGGGCATCTCTCGGTCGGGATCTGCGGCAAAGGCGAGCCCGCGCAGGCGCTGCGTCTCCGCCTGGAGCGCTACATGGATGACCGCGGCATGGCGTGGCGTGGTTCCAAGTTCTACAGCCACATGCTGCCGTCGCTCGAATCGCTGGGATGGAGGAACAATCGCGTCGCCGGCGAAGGCTGGATGGCGGTGGGCGACGCGGGCGGACTGGTCGATCCAATCACCGGCGAAGGTTTGTACTACGCCATGCGGTCCGGCGATCTAGCCAGCCGCGTGGTTCTCGATGACGCCCATGGGATTCTGGAAAAAGCTGCGGCCTACCGCGCCATCGTAGCGCGGGAGTTTGCAGTGGACCTTGAATTCGCTTCCACTCTCGCGCGGCGTTTGTTTTTGGGAACCTTCCTGTTCAACTCCGTGCCCGCGCGCATGATTCAATTCATGCGGCGCAGCCCGCGATTCCGCGACCTGATGCAGGACCTGTTTGCCGGCACCCAGCCCTACGCGGAACTGCGCGGCCGCTTGATGCAGAACTTGAGCGGCACGGTGCGCGAAGTGCTCACCAACCTGGTGTTGAACCGTGTGATCCCGGAAAGCTCTCGCGCCGGGTTATGAAGCTGTCGCGATCGGAAGACTTATTCGCGCGGGCGCAGGCGCGCATCCCCGGCGGTGTGAATTCCCCAGTGCGGGCTTTCCGCAGCGTCGGAGGTATTCCCCGCTTCATCGAGCGAGGCGAAGGATCCCGCATTTTTGATGTTGATGGCAATTCCTATATCGACTACGTAGGCTCCTGGGGGCCGCTGCTCCTGGGGCATCGTCCGCAGCCAGTGCTGGACGCGTTGCGCGAGGCGATGGAAAGTGGCACTAGTTTTGGCGCGCCCACCGAGCGCGAAGTCGAGCTGGCCGAACTGGTCTCGCAAGTGGTCCCGTCGATGGAGATGCTGCGCCTGGTGAATTCCGGCACCGAGGCGACCATGAGCGCCCTCCGTCTCGCGCGCGGCTTCACGGGCCGCGATCTGACGATCAAATTCGAGGGCTGCTATCACGGGCATGTCGATTCCTTGCTGGTGAAGGCCGGGTCGGGCATGGCTACGCTCGGAATCGCGGATACCGCGGGCGTCCCCAAAGCGTTCGCCGAGACCACCATCGCACTGCCTTACAATTCGACCGCTGCGGTAGAACAGGCTTTTGCGGAACGCGGCGCAAAAATCGCCGCCGTGATCGTCGAGCCGGTGGCCGGCAACATGGGTTGCGTCCCGCCCGCGCCAGGATTTCTAGAAGCGTTGCGCGAGCTAACGACGCAGCACGGCGCGCTGCTGATCTTCGACGAAGTGATGACGGGTTTCCGCGTAGCGCTGGGTGGCGCGCAACAGCGTTTCGGAATCAAACCCGACCTGACCACTCTGGGCAAAATTATCGGCGGCGGCCTGCCGATCGCTGCCTACGGCGGGCGCGCGGATATCATGCGCAAAGTCGCGCCGCTGGGCCCGGTGTATCAGGCGGGGACTCTTTCCGGCAATCCGCTCTCGGTTGCCGCGGGCTTGGCGATGCTACGCTATCTGATCGCTCACCCCGGAGTCTATGCACAGTTGGAAACGCGCGCGGCTCAGCTCACGGCCCGGGTTCCGCCTGGAGTCACCGTCAATCGCGTCGGCTCCATGTTCACGTTTTTCTTTTCGCCCGATCCAGTGACCGATTGGGATTCGGCCAAGAAGTGCAACACCGCGCGCTTTGGCGAATTCTTCCACTTTATGCTGGAGCGCGGCGTATATTTAGCGCCCTCCCAGTTCGAGGCGGCATTTCTATCGACGGCGCACAGCGAGGAAGATGTCCGCTACACGATAGCGGCCGCGCAAGAGTTCTTCAGCTCTTAATAAAAATCCAACTCCACCGGCGCTCCGGCGCTACAATCCACCAGACTCGCAGCAGAGGTCTGGTTTGCGGCGATCTCAAGATAGCCGGAGCTCCCCGCGATCACAAACAACTCGCCCGCGCCGGTCTCGGCATAGGTGAGCGCCAGGCGATGAATACGCCGGGTTCCCGCACGCATTTCAAAGGGCCGAGTGTTCACACCGTCAAACGCGGTGGCCTCGAAGTTCGTAATGAGGTTACCAAAGCGATCCACTTTGAGGATTGTGCCACGCCAGGCATCCTTGCTTTTTCCCGTAGGTTGGGCGATCCCGATTCGTATATGATCCTTGATCAGCTTCCCAAACGCTGCCGGTTTCGCGCCTTTCGCCAGGTGCGCCGCCGCAGGAGCAAATACGTCGCGCCCATGAAACGTCCGGCTGACCTCGCGGCGCATGAACTTCACATTCGAGATTACCCGGACCTCGTGCGCAGCGGCATCGAACACCATGGATAGCACTCCATTATCGGGCGCAATGAAAAAGTGCCCGCCCGCTTCCGCCAGGATCGGACGGCGCGAGGTGCCGACGCCCGGATCCACCACCACGACATGAATGGTGCGCTTTGGGAAAAACTGCCAGGCTTCGGCGATCACGAAGGCGGCTTCTATCACGTTATAGGGAGCGATTTCATGGCTGATGTCTACCACGCGCGCGGCGGGGGCGATCCCTGCTACCACGCCCTTCATGACGCCCACAAAGTGATCGGAAAGCCCGAAATCAGTGGTAAAAGTGATCAGCCGGTTCGCCATGTGCTGATAAGATTGTAGTGAAAGCCGTGACCAGATTTTACTTCGATCACAATGCCACCACGCCGCTATCGCCCGAAGTGTTTCAGGCGATGGCTCCGCTGATGACCGACATATTCGGCAACGCTTCGAGCATTCATCAGTTTGGACAGCAAGCCCGCGGGGAACTCGACCGCGCGCGGCGCTCGGTTGCGTCCATGCTGGGCGCCAAGCCCGAGGAGATCGTGTTTACCAGCGGCGGCACGGAAGCCGACAACATGGCGATCTTTGGCGCCGGCGGCCACGTAATCACCACCACAGCCGAACACCCTGCCGTCTTGGAAGCGGCCGCGCACTTGCCTGATGCGACTTTCGTTCCCGTAGACGCGAACGGAATCGTAGAGCCACAGGCCATCGCAGCGGCCATCCGTCACGACACGAAATTGATCAGCGTCATGCACGTCAATAATGAATTGGGCGTGATCCAGCCGGTGCGCGAGATTGCGCGCATTGCTCACCAGGCTGGAATCATGTTCCATTCCGATGGCGTGCAAGCCATCGGCAAGATCCCGGTGCATGTCGACGAACTCGGCGTGGATCTGTACTCGATCAGCGCTCACAAGATTTATGGACCGAAAGGCGTGGGAGCGCTTTACCTCCGCAAGGGCACAGACCTGCGCCCCCTGATCTATGGCGGTCCCCACGAACGCAAACTGCGCGCAGGTACCGAAAACGTCGCGGGAGCGGCAGGCTTTGGACGCGCGGCTGAGTGGGTGGTCGAAGAGAGCGCCGCCGAAGCAGCGCGGCAGAGCGGCCTTCGCGATCGACTGGAACAGGGTATCCTCGCGCAGATTCCGGATGCGCACATCAACGGCGCGGCCGCAACCCGGGTTGGTAACACGTCCAACATCCGTTTCGACGGCATCGATAGTGAGCCGCTTTTGATTGCGCTCGACCTCAAAGGCTTCGCGGTATCGAGCGGGTCTGCCTGTTCGAGCGGCGCTACCGAGCCTTCTCACGTGCTGGCGGCGATCGGGCTCAACCGCGAACAGGCGCGCTCGAGCGTGCGCGTTTCGCTCGGCCGGTCGAATACGGAGGAGCAGGTCGAAGCGCTTATCGAAGCGGTGGTCCAGGTTGTCGCGCGTCTGAGAAAGCTGGCGCCCGCCTATGTCTGAGCCGTCGATCGCAGTTGCCATGTCGGGCGGAGTGGATAGCTCGGTGGTTGCCGGACTCCTCAACCGCGCGGGCGAGCGAGTCATCGGCATGACCATGCAGCTATGGAATCAAAAGCGCCTGCCGGACATCGCTGCCGACGGACCGACCGGCCGCTGCTGCTCGCTCGATGACGTCTACGA
>JANXXL010000258.1 GCA_025350625.1 Bryobacterales bacterium
TCACTCTATCGGAGCCAACACGAGCTAATCCTAGTCTTTAAGAAGGGTACGGCCCCGCACTGCAATAACGTCCAGCTCGGTCAGTATGGGCGCTCTCGCACCAATGTTTGGAAATATCCTGGTGCCCAATCGTTTGCGCGCCCCAAGGAGGAAGGGAATTTATTAGCCCTTCATCCTACCGTAAAACCCGTGGCCCTCGTCGCCGATGTGATGCTTGATGCGTCAGGACGCGGAGACCTCGTCTTGGACCCCTTCCTCGGAAGCGGCACCACGGTGATCTCGGCCGAGCGCACAGGACGGCTTTGTTATGGCTTAGAGCTCGACCCTCACTATGTCGATGTCGCGATCCGCCGGTGGCAGACCTTCACCGGGCAGCAGGCACGACTGGCTGCCACCGGTCAGCGATTCGACGAGAGGGCGTCAAAACTAGGAGGATCCAATGTCGGCTGACACCAACTCAGATGATACAGCGGCCGGGGGCTATGGCAAACCTCCGCGGCGGACGCAATTTAAGAAGGGACAATCGGGCAATCCCAAGGGTCGTCCCAAAGGCACGCCAAACTTTGCGACGGCGTTCGAGGAGGCCCTGAATGAACCGGTCGTCGTGAATGAAGGCGGCCAGCGCAAAACAGTTGGCAAGGGCGTCGCCATCGTGAAGGTAGTGGTGAACAAAGCGATGCAGGGCGATGCCCGGGCGACGCAACAAGTCTTCAAGGAGCATGCTCTCCGTGAGCGCGAGCGGAGTGAGGCTAATCCCCCTCCCCTGACCCTCACGGACGCGGACGAGCAGGTGATGCAACGTCTGGCCACACGCATCCGCGCCATGACCCCCACAACAACAGGAGAAATTGGCGATGCTACTCACCCCTGACGAATACCAGCGAGTCCTTCGATACGACTTCGTGACCTTTCTCGAGCGCAGCTTTTCGACGCTCAACCCGCAGACGCCCTTCAACCCCAATTGGCACATCGAAGCGATCGCGTCGAAGCTCGAGGCCTGCCGACACGGCCGATGTTGCCGGCTCATCATTACAGTCCCTCCACGCTCCCTCAAGTCCATGTGTACTTCGATCGCGTTTACAGCATGGTTGCTCGGCCAGAATCCGGCAGTCCAAATCATCAATGTGAGTTACGGCCAGGATTTAGCGGACAAGCTCGCACGGGACGCCCGAACGTTGATGCTGACCGATTGGTATCAAGCGGTGTTTCCGACGCGGCTTTCCGCGCACCGCCAGGCCGCACAGGACTTCATGACGACGGCCCAGGGCGGGCGATTAGCCACCTCAGTCGGTGGTGTCCTCACGGGCCGCGGTGGAGACTTCCTGATCTTGGATGATCCGCTCAAACCGGATGAAGCCCTCTCAGAGGTTCAGCGGCATGCCGTGAATGACTGGTATGATCACACCCTCACCAGTCGACTCAATCACAAGGAAACCGGTGTCATCATCATTGTGATGCAGCGGCTTCATTTGGATGACCTCGTGGGGCACATGCTCGCGCAGGAACCGTGGGAGGTCCTCTCCTTTCCCGCGATCGCCGAACAGGAGGAGTCCTTTCTGATCGAGTCGCCCTTCGGGAATCGTCGCCATACCCGTCACGTTGGGGACCTGTTACACCCGGCGCGGGAGTCCGCCGCAACGCTAGCCCGGTTGCGTGAGACGATGACCGAATATCATTTCGCGGGGCAGTACCAGCAATCCCCTACCCCACTCGGCGGCGGGTTGGTGAAGCGGGAATGGTTGCGGAGCTATGACGCTGAACAACAGACTGGTCCCTATGACCAAATCGTGCAGAGCTGGGACACTGCCAATAAGCCGACTGAGATCAGCGATTATAGTGTGTGTACGACTTGGGGGATTAAAGGGAAAAAATCCTACTTACTAGATGTGCTGCGGAAGCGGCTGAACTATCCGGATCTCAAACGCGCCGTGCGAGAGCAGGCCGCCGTCCATCAGGCAACGGTGATCCTGATCGAAGATAAAGCCTCAGGGACGCAGCTCATCCAAGAACTCGTCTACGAGGGGTTGTTGATCGTGAAGGGGATCCAGCCGACCGGAGATAAATTTATGCGTCTACATGCGCAGACGGCCCCGATCGAAAATGGCTTCGTGTGGGTCCCCAATACCGCTCACTGGCTTCCCGAGTATATCCAGGAGCTCACGACCTTTCCCAAAGCGAAGTATGACGATCAGGCGGATTCCATGGCGCAAGCGCTCCAATGGATCCAGGCGAGCCAGCGCACGGACATCTTTGACTGTGATTGGGGCTATTAGAACGCGGACGGTAGCATTGCGGCATACACATGCAAAGGCAGACCCGGACTCGTAGTTCTAAAAACTGAGAACGGCTTAAGTGTTTTATTTCCTCTGTCCGATTTCGCTTTCTCCAGAGAAGCGGTCATCGCGCGGCTTAGAGCAGTGCCTATAGACGACATCATCCATGCCACGGAGGAGGCCGCTGATTCATATGGGATCCAATTAGGCCAAGATATTATCGATGGAAAAGCTCGGACAATTGTCTGAATATTAAGACGAGACTTTCTACGCCATAACGGAAGCGGCGCTCAGCTATCGAAGAGTATCGCGAGAAGCGCAAGCCTAAGCAGCGAAGGGATGAAGCGATAGCACGGTTTCCCGCCACGAAGGCATTCTTTCGCCTCCCGTCGATCTGGTAGATGAATAGGTGAGTTGACGGACCAAAGTTTAATAGACCATGTCTTTATGAATCTGGTAAGTTTCCGGGGACCGCATCGACAAATTCCAAACTCCGAACTTTCTGATCCTTCGAGGGCAAGTAACTTTGACGCATGGGACAAGGTTGAATTCGATCCATTCACAGTGGGGATCGCGGAAGGGACCTCCCAGCTAGTTGATGATACCAGTCGAGGTCAAATCAGCCAGACTTTCCAAGAGCTAAAAGACTAAAGCAATCACGGTACGCCTCTCAGTCAAGTATGGAGTGACCCTCGGACCGGCTTGATCCTCGTAAAGTGTACCTCGCTCTTCATCACTGTCCGCCAGCTTAAATTAGAAATTCACTCACCAGAATGGGCCAAAGGCGTAGAATGCGCCTTTATTCCGATTCCAGAGAAAACTGCTAGCGTGCCCCTCGATGTCGTTCAGCTGGCAGAGGATGTTGAGCATTCTCGACCCAATGGTATTTTGGGTTGGTTGGGTTGAAGTGGCTGGTATCGGGTATATCAAGTGGAATTCCTAAAAAAATTAAGCATTGTGCGTTTACATCCAGCCGTACACCAAACAGGTTACTTGTTTATTCCACGCAGGCTCGGTCATCCGTACAACTCATTGACAGGCTGAACTCCGCTAGGGCTCTTCCCAGTTAAAGATCTGCGGGGCTGCTCGGTATCATCCTCTCCATGGCCATACGCAAAGAAATAAGAGATGCCAAACGCGCCGTCGACGCCCTAGTGACCTGCGTCACAAGGGAGGACTTCAGCGACGAAGAATTTGAGACGATCAAAGACTTGACCGATAGAATTGAAAGCACAACCCTCGTCTAACATATCCACGATTCCGCGCCCCCTTCTGAAATGATCCACTCACTCCTCTTTCTCCTTGCCAAAACGGCTGATCGATTGTTCGGCTGGACGTTCTCCGTTCCTCACTACGTTTTCGAGTTCCATGAACAAGGAAGGGATGGGCGTCATGCTTGATCTGTCTCCGGGAGGAACCGACAAAGAAAAACGACTCTGATTCCGTGGTAAAGATTGGAGACCATCGCTTATGCTCCTGATGCGTCCATCGTAATGTCTCCAAATCTCCTTGCCTCCCCACCGTAACGTGTGATTGCTGCTTGCGACCGTCTTCAATACACTCCCTTTTTTCACGCATCACTCGACCGGAGATGTAATGCATGCGGGATTCTTTTTGGCATGGGGCTCCGCTTGAGGGAGTGAATCGGTATTCAAATAGTAATTCAGTGCGGGGAGGATGATTAACTGGGAGAATCCCTTGTTGCCGAGGAGACACAAACACCTAATCACCAAGTTGCCATCAGCCCTTAGACAATGGGCATGTTTAATACCCAGGAGTTGCACGAGTAGTCATTAGAAGGTCTGTCCTTACAATGTAGGATGGACCGCTGAGGAGGTCTGGATGGCACACAAACTTAAACCGCGCATATTTCGTTTGGCCTCGTGACAATCCCGGCAGGATTTATCCAGCCATCAAAAAGCAGGACATGCATTTTAATCAGCTGCATGGCAACGGGTGATGGACCTGATTGACCAGAGGTCCAAAGGCAAGAGTATCAAGCTCAGCGCGAAAGCAGCCAAGCCGTCGACCGGGGCGGAGGATGTGATGCAGCGGTTGAAAGACAGGGTCGCCCAGACGACGCAGATAAAGGGCGCTCGGTCGCGCGCCATCCTGCCGCAGATTCACGCCGAGGTCCCGAAGAGGGCGAATGCTGGGAGACGACGAACGCCCAATTTACTGCCGCGGACCGTCGCGGCATCTGGATCCCATGGGCAACCGGATTCAGGTCATTCCTCCCCAACTCCAGACAGACTCGCTGGATGAAGCACGGCGCCTATCAGGAGGGCCCACCGATTAGCCGGCTTTTGTGGAGGCCCATATTCGGTCGCCTCGATCCAACACAGGGGGGCCGTCGCGGTATTGTTATCGGCAATCCATTCCTCGCGGCGTCGGGTCGGCGAAACTCAGGAGCCTTGGGTTAGGAAATCCATGGTCCTTTGACGCCAATCCGGCGACCTCTACATCGGCGATATAGGGGTGAGTGCACACCGTGCACTAGCGTAATAATCCGCTGTGATTCCCGCTCCCGCTGAAGCACGGGGAGTCGATCATCGACGAGGGTTTCTATGCTTTTCCCTCTTACAGAAAGGATGTACCACCATGGGATTGTTCGACTCTATCATGGAAAAACTGGGACTGGGTACCGCTTCTGCAACTCCAGCCTCCCCTTCATCTGTCCCACAGGCCAGCCCGGCTCCGCAGGCGGCATCAGGGCCTCCACCCATAGCTCCTGTGGGTCCCAAGGGGGATCAAGGCGATCGATGTGGTGGCAAAGCTGGAAGGGCTGGCGGCCACACACAAAGAGAAGCTGAACTGGAAGACCTCGATCGTGGACCTGATGAAACTTCTGGGCCTCGACCAGTCTAGTCGCCAGAAAGGAGCTGGCCACTGGATTGGGATGCCCAAGTCAGAAAATGGGCGTTTCGGCGCAGATGAATGTGTGGCTACACAAGACAGTCTTGCAAAAACTCGCCCATAACGGAGGCAACATTCCGAAAGAGTTCTTGTAGGCTTGAAGGAGGTAGCCCTAGGCTTTGCATTTCGGTTGTGTGTCATTGGGAGATGCTGTGGTCATGCGGAGGCCTCGCCTGGCACCACGTTCAGTTCCGGGTTCAAAGCATGTGTTTTGGGTTCATGACTCGCCATGAAATCACAAAAGAACTTTCCGCAATCGCAAGGCATTGCAGATGACCGAGACGGAACTTATACTCATCGCGGCGCCGGCAATGATCGGGCTGAGCAGCAAACCGAAGAACGGGTACAGCACCCCCGCCGCCACGGGAATACCCAGGGCGTTGTAGAGAAAAGCGAAGACCAGGTTCTGCCGGATGTTCCGCATGGTGGCACGACTGAGGTGCATCGCTTTGGCAATGGCGCGGAGGTCGCCT
>JANXXL010000269.1 GCA_025350625.1 Bryobacterales bacterium
TGGCGACGGCGTATGGATGCGCCGGGACGTCGTCGGGCAGGATGAGCACCGGCGTCTCACAGTTGCGCACGAAATCCCGCGCCACCGTGAAGACGAAGTCGGCGTTGGTGCGGTACATCTTGGTCAGGAATTGATCGACCATCGCCATCGTGATTTCGGGGCGCTTGGCAGCCAGCGCCGGACCCCAGCCCTTCATGTTGTTGTCGTAAAACAGCTCGCGCATCTCCGGGCGCGATCCGCTGGGCTGCGCCAGTACCGCCGCGACGATCCGATCGGGAGCCCGCCGCAGCAGGTTCCAGATCATCGGGCCGCCGATGCAGAAACCGTGCACCATGAACTTGTCGATGCCCAGATGATCCATCAGGCCAAGCTGGTCGTCGGCGTATGCATCCCAGGGCCGGTCGACCTCTAGCGGACCCGAGGACTGTCCGCCAACGGCGTTGCGCAGGTCCGACGCGATGCAGCGGTACTCGCCCTTGAACTCCTCGATCGCATTAAAAGGCGCGCCGCTGGTGAAAAACGAGATGGTCGAGTTCAATCCCCCGCCGGGAATGAGCAACAACGGAAAGCCGGAACCGGCTTCCTCGAAGTGAATGCGAACGGCGCCTTTTTCGTAAACGGGCATGGAAGCTTCTCCTTCAGTCGTATGAGCGAAACGCGTCGGGGGACTGCGTCATCGCCGCCTGCGTATGATGCTTAATCATTGTCATGGCCCAAATGATGCGTGGTGCCCAGGAATTGTAGCATAGGTCACTTATCGCCGATGGCCAATAGAGGGCCGTGAGTTCTAAGGCGGACTTATTTCTGTTGGCTAAGCGATCCGGCGGCCTGTTCCTGGGCACGGGCTCCGGCCAGGATACCAACCATGCCCATATTGCCCTCGTGGCAGGCGTACTCATAGACCGGCTTTGACGAGCGCTTCCAGGGGACCATCAGGCTCCATGGTTTCGTCCACGTCTCCGGGTCATCGATCGTGATTTCGTATTTCAGGCTCTCCGGGCCGGTGCGGGAGAAGCGCTCAATCACGTGCAGCTTGTCGCTCGATACGCTCATAAAGCTTCTCGGCTTGTAGTTCGTCGTATCGACGACCAGCGTATCGCCTTCCCAATGGCCGCGCGAATCCCCCAGCCAGTGATGGATCGTAGACGGGAGATGGGGACGCCCATCGAGCGGAATCACTCGCACATCGTGAATCATCTCCGTCATAAATACAACTGTGGTGGGAGTCTGCACAATCTGATAGTAGCTTTGGTATCCCGCGGTCAACTGCGGTGAGCCGTACGTGATGCAGCGCTCTTGTAATGGGCGGTCTTCGGGCCCGGCGGGCACTCGCAACTTCGCGGCCGCATTGGCATCGCGTCTCATCTGCCCCTCGGGTGTCATAGCGGGCTGGCGTCCGTCGGGCGGATCGGTGATAAGCGAGGTTCGATTATCCCACTCCCTCTCGACCGTCCAGACCGAGCTGTAGTCGCCCGTATTGCCGTCGGTACTTTTGAAGCCCGATTTGGTTCCAGTGACATTCGCCAGCACGGTTTGAAATACCGTGTCGCCGAATGCCGCGTCTCCCTGGCCGTTGAAAAGCTCACCCGCCTTCTTCTTGAATGCCGCGACTTCATCGTCGGTGAGAAATTCCCGTCCCGCCAGTTCTTTCGGCCGTTCGAGCGGGGTCGCGTTGTTGTTGGCCCAATACCCCTGGAGATCGGGATGGCCGTCAGCGGTTCTGGAAGGTGTCGAGGTCTGCTTGACTGCTTTGGGTTTCGCCAAGCCCGAGGGCGGCGCCACTTGACCCTGCGCCAACGAGACCAGCGCCAGGGTTATCGTAACGAAAGAGAGGCATCGATAGTTCATCTTCCCTCCTTGCACCGTTAAGTATACGCCTGCTAAGCCGGGAGTGCTTGGGTCAATCATAAAAGCTCCCCCCGCCGGAAAGCGGGAGGAGTTGGAACGAAGGGAGGAAATGTAGCGTTTAGTGCTTTCCGGTTTTTTCGGGCGGGGTTCCGATGCCCTGCCGTTCTTGCCCTTCTTTGGAATCATTCTGCCCGAGTTTCTGGGGGTGATCCTGTGCCTGTTGGGCATGTTTGTTCTGGGGATCGTTGGGACTTTGGCCCTTTTTCGGTTCC
>JANXXL010000291.1 GCA_025350625.1 Bryobacterales bacterium
CCTGTATGTTTTTACTCAGCTTCCTGCGCAGGTAGTGCCGCCCGCCTTCAATACCGTAAAAGCTGACGGCGGCGCCAGGTTTGGCGTTAAGCGTGCACAGCTACAGATCGACTCGGGACCATTTGGAGGGATTATGACGCGAGGACTAAAGTTAGGCCTGCTAATACTTATCCTGCTGTTGCTCGCTTCGATTCCACTCGCGATGCAACTCGAGACGGGATCCATCGACGGCGTCGTCATGAACGAATTGGGACCGATAACCAAGGCTTCCGTGGAAGCGCGCAATGTGATGAGCGGCGCTGTCTTCCGTACGGAATCGGACGCAGTTGGCCACTACAAGCTGGAGAATCTTCGCGCCGGACGATATTCGCTTTGGGTGGGAGCACTTGGACATGATTCGACTTGGATTCGCCAGGTAATCGTCGAACGCGGTCAGACCACACACCGTGATATTCACTTGGGCAGGTCTCATGCAAGTACGTCTGGGCTCTAGTTGTCGCGGAAGTACCCCTTCTCGGAGAGCTTGATGACCACACGCCGGGCCGCGGTTTCCGGCGTCTCTCGGCCGCCATTCACGACCAGTTCCGGCTTCTCGGGCGGTTCGTAGGTTGACTGAAGTCCTGGCACGGTGTCCGCCTCCCCCTCGCGTGCCTTGCGATAGATTCCCTTCGGGTCCCTGGCGATGCAGGTTTCCAAAGGGCAGTTCACATACACCTCCATGAACCGGGGAATTTGCTCTCGCGCTTGGTCTCTGTACCGGCGCCGGTTCGCGGTCGCGTCGAAGATGACCGGGATTCCGTGCTGCGTCAGGAGCGTACCGATGTAGACCATCTGACGGTAGAAGGCTTCGCGCTCCTGCTCGTCGTACCGCGGCTGACGGATGAAGATCCGGCGCAGGACATCGGATTCAAGTACCGCGGCGTCAATCCCTCGCTTCGCAAGTTCAGCTTTCAACGAGGTCACAAGAGTCGATTTTCCGGAAGCCGGAAGACCAGTGACCCAAATTGCGAAAGCATTCTTGGCCTCAGGCTCCACAATAGAGGTTCGCCTTTTGGGGATCGAAACTGTTACTCACCAGTACGGAGAGAATAAACGCCAGGATTTTTTGGCGCACTGTATCCGGCAGTGTAGGATACCAGATTGGACTGGCCATCACGAGCCCACGGAAGGCAAGAAACGGCGCCACCACGTCCAGCATTTCACGATCTCCGCTCCTTTCGAGGTAACGCTGCCAGAAGCGGAGAAACAACGATTCCAGAGATCCTTCCAGCCGTCCGCTCCGCTGTAAAGAGAAGAACAAATAATTCATCGTAAGGGAAGCGACATCGTCGGCCGGATCGCCGTACTCGCCGCGCGAACGATCGAGCAGTGAGAAGTCCGTCCCAGATCGAAACAGAATGTTCCAGGGATGAAAATCTCCGTGGACTTGGCGTAGCCGGTGTGTGAGACTCTTCAGCCGCCACCGCCAGGCCACGCACAAGTGTTCGATCCTCTCGAGGACGCTGGCCGGGAACAGCGGATGGTGAGGGTAGGAGTCCGTGACGCCCATAATGCATTCGCCGTGTCCCACTAATTCGCGAATGCGCCGGATGTATAGCCCCCCATCCGTTCCTGGAACCTTGTGGATCTCCACCAGGTAGTCGCATAGCGCGTCAGAACGGGCGAGATCGAGGTCGGTGAGTTGGCCTGTGTCCCTGAGTCGCTCGAAGTCCTTGGCATAGCTCTCGCCTTCCGCGTACTCGGTCAGCAAACAGAACTCCTCCACATTGCCGACCGAAATCAGGCCGCCGCTTGGCCGAAACCCGGATACATCAAGCGACCGGATGTGACGGGGAAGGCGATTGAAGGCTCGATTCCCCCAAATCAGTTCTTGAGCGCGGTCCGCCATATGTTCGTGGCCAAATGGGCCAGGGCTCATGGTATGCAGCACTGCACTCCTCTGCTCGCCGCCATCCATCTGGTAGTCCACCCTGACCGGAGTGCCGTATCCGTAGCCCTTGCTGTTCTTGGCTTCGTGTAAACCTCCGAGGGCGGCCAAGCTGAGGACGGTTGCTCGCGTGCCAAGCACGGAGCTAAGATAGCGCTCAATCTCTTCTCGCTTCAAATCAGGCACGGAGGTTCCACCTACTGTTCCATTCTTGCAGTTCACTTACCTATTGATGACTTTCGCTCCATGTAGCGGACGTCCAGCCCCGATAACTGTCGTCGTAAATGGGAACTCGTTGCCATACTGGGCGCTTTCGCGGATGAAATGCGGCAAATAGCTCAAGGCCTGCATTGCATGTTTAAGCTGGAGCCGTGTCTTGAAGGCTTTCTGGGGTTAATAACATGGGAGGTCGGCGTGCAAATACACTCTAGGAGTTGGACCACCCATCGTGAAGTTCTTAGTGCTTGCTCTCGACTTCGATGGCACGATAGCCCAGAACGATGTCCTCGATCCTGACGTCCGTAAGGCCATAGCTGAGCTTCGAGCGCAGGGCATCGTGGTCGTGCTCGTTACAGGCCGAATTCTCGAAGACTTGCGCCGGGTTACGGGCGCCCTACATTTTGTGGACGCGGTCGTCGCGGAGAATGGTGCTGTGATCGAGTTCCCCGACAGCGGATACTCGGCCGTGCTAGGACAACCGCCTCCCCCGAGTCTGCTAACTGAGCTGCGACGGCAGGGCATTCCCTATGCGGTTGGACGATCAATAGTCGAGGCGGATGCGCGCGAAGCTCCACGGATTCTTGCCGTCCTCCAACGACTGGAATTACCGCTGGTACTCGTATTCAACCGTGGTCGCGTGATGGTGTTGCCGCAAGCCATCAGCAAGGCGACGGGACTCCGCGAAGCACTAGCAATTCTGCGCTTGTCGGAGCACAACGCAGTGGCCATTGGCGACGCGGAGAACGATCATGAGTTGCTCCGTGCGTGTGAGGTGGGCGTAGCAGTCGCCTGGGGCAGCGAAGCCTTGAAGGCATCCGCCGACTACGTGCTGCCTGGCGACGGCCCCAGCGCTGTGGGCGACTACATTCGCGGCGTCGCGAACCGTGGTCGCGTCCCGGTGCCGTCAAAGACCCGGCGTCGCCTTTTGCTCGGGCACACGGAAGACGGGCAGCCCGCTGGCGCTCGCAGCCACAGGCCGTAATGTGCTGGTGGCGGGCGATCCGAAGTCCGGGAAGTCATGGGTAACGGGGCTGCTGTGTGAGCAACTGATTGTCTATGGCTACTGTCTCTGCATCCTCGATCCGGAGGGCGACTACACCTCGCTCGAAGCGCTCCCGGGTGTGGTTGTCTTTGGTGGCGCGGATCCACTACCGCGAACTCGGGATCTGCTACGGGCATTGCGGCACGCCGATGTCAGCATCGTAATCGATCTCTCGCACACACCGCATGAAGAAAAGCTGGAGTACTTACGCAGTGTCCTGCCGGCACTGGCGACGCTTCGACGGCGTACAGGGTTGCCACATCAGATCGTGGTCGACGAAGCCCATTATTTCCTACACGATCCCGACGTTCGCGAACTGCTAGACCTCGACTTGAGTGGGTATACCCTCGTTACGTACAGAGCGTCAAAGCTCCACCACGACTTGCTGGCCGCCAGCCAGGCTGTCATCGTAACCCGCGAGTCCGACCCCCACGAGGTTGGCGCTCTCTATGCGCTTTGCCGCTCGTGTGAGGACCACATGACCGAACAGGAATGGGGACTACTATTGGGGAACCTCGTCGTAGGTGAGGCAATTGCGCTGCCTGTCACAGAGGAAACGGAAGGCGTCGTCCGGCGAATTCGGTTAGCTCCACGGCTAACGCCGCATGTCCGCCACATGGCCAAATACATCGATATCCCTGTGTCAGAGGGTAGCGCATTTGTGTTCTGGCGCGATGGTGCGCCCACCGGACGCCGCGCCCAGACGCTACGCGAGTTCGTGGCTGTCGTGGAGCAGTTGCCGGTGGCCGCGTTCGATGGGCACCTACGCCGCGGGGACTTTTCGAGCTGGATCGCGAATGTTTTCGGTGACTATCCGCTGGCGAATACCGTGAGGGGGGTTGAGGATGATTACCGTACAGGCAGCATAGCCGACATCGCGACCGGTCTTCTGCAAGCCATTCGCTCGCGCTACGAATTCATTGAGCCGGAGGCTGGATCGATTGTCTGAGAGCCCTGGCTGGCAACCCCCCGAACTTACCTGACTTTCTTTAATATTCTGGAGCCGGTGCTCGCTCCGACTTCTTTTCACGCTCTTCGGTGAGTGTCGCCTCTGTCAAGAGAAGCGTGCTAGCCACCGACACCGCATTTTCGAGCGCCACCCTCACAACCTTGGTGGCGTCAATGATGCCGGCCTCGATCAAGTCCACATATTTCCCGGTGGAAGCGTCCAGACCACAGTTCCCCTTGCCGGATCGCATTCGGTCCACTACCACACCACCGTCCAGTTCCGAGTTCTCAGCGATCTGACGCGTGGGCGCTTCGAGGGCTTTCTTGAGAATGCGCAGGCCGGTCTTCTCGTCCTCATCACACTTGGCTTCCTCAGCCTCGACCGCATCAATAGCCCTTAGCAGGGGCAGACCGGCACCAGGAAGGACACCTTCAGCAATGGCAGCCTTCGTCGCGCTGATCGCGTCTTCGAAGGCCTCCTTTAGCTTCTTGGCCTCGGCCTCGGAAGGAGCGCCAACACGAATAACGGCGACTCCGCCAGTCAACTTCGCCAGACGCTCCTGCAGTTTCTCCTTGTCATAATCCGACGTGGTCTCCTCGATCTGCTTGCGGAGCTCTCGGCAGCGCCCATCAATGGCCGATTTTGCGCCTGCGCCGCCGACGATGGTTGTCGTGTCCTTATCCATCACTACGCGCTTGGCCTTGCCCAGCTGGTCGATCGTGATGTTTTCCAACTTGATTCCCAGCTCTTCGGCGATCAATTGGCCGCCGGTCAGGATGGCAAGGTCCTGTAACATCGCCTTGCGCCGATCGCCAAACCCCGGCGCTTTGACCGCTGCGCAGGGGAGCGTTCCCCGGATCTTGTTCAGGACCAGCGTCGCCAACGCTTCCGCTTCGACATCCTCTGAGATGATCAGCAATGGTTTACCTGCTCGCACGATCTGCTCAAGGAGCGGAAGCAGGTCCTTCACGTTGCTGATCTTCTTCTCGTGAATCAATATGAGTGGCTCGTCCAGCGCCGCTTCCATGCCTTCGGGATCCGTAACGAAATACGGAGAGATAAAGCCGCGGTCGAATTGCATGCCCTCGACAATTTCGAGTATTGTCTCGGTAGTCTTGGATTCCTCTACGGTAATGGCGCCTTCGGCGCCGACCTTCTCAACCGCTTCCGCGACCATATCACCGACGATTGAGTTATTGTGCGCAGAAATCGTGGCCACCTGCGCCTTTTCACGCCTATTTGTCACCGGGCGGGAAAGCCCCCGGATGGAATCCACAGCCGCTTTGAGACCACGCGTGAGCCCCCGTTTCAAATCAACCGCGCTGGCTCCGGCCGCAATATTTCGAACTCCCTCGGCTAGAATCGCATGCGCCAGAAGCGTCGAAGTTGTAGTGCCGTCGCCGACGGCTTCTCCGGTGCGTTCGGCGGCCTCCCGAACCATTTGGGCACCCAGGTTCTCCTCCGGATTCGTGAGCTCGACTTCCTTGGCGATCGTCACGCCGTCGTCGCAGACGATGGGCCGTCCGAATTTCTTCTCGATCAAGACGGACTTGGACTTCGGACCCAGGGTCACGCGAACCGCATCGGCAAGGATGCTCGCGCCTCGCAAAATGCTCTGACGGGCATCCGCACGAAACTGGAATCGCTTTGCCGGCATGAATTTCTCCTTTGCGTGTTCTTCTAAGCGAATGCAAGCGAGATGCCATCGCTAGGAGGTCATGGAACCTCAGTTGTATGACCCTTAGGGGGTGTCCCAATGAAACTGACGCATGAGCGTGATCAAAGCCGATACAGGCTCCATCGGGGGCCGCGTGGCTCCATCAAGACGCCTGCTGGAAACTGTGCAGGCATTCATTCGGGAACGGGCACCGGTCTGATCCTCGATCACTACATTAGTCACACCGGCGACGAAATGTTGCAACAGTCTAGAATTCGCGAGTTACCGGCTGAAATGAAGCCGGACGGATCGCCCGGGGTCCAAATCACGAACATCAAGATGAACGACAGATCGCTGGAGTTTCCCGCTGGTTTCACGGTAGTGGAAGCTGCGGAAAAGGCGGGCATCCGCCTTCCGGCCCTGTGTCACGGCCCCCGCGTCAAACCATCCGGCAATTGCCGACTGTGCCTGGTTGAGATTGAGGGTCACGAGCGCCCGGTAGCGTCCTGTGGACGCCGCTCTCGGAAGGCATGCGGATATCGACAAACACGCCTGAGCTAGAGGCCGGACGCAAGGCAATCCTGGAATTACTGGCTCGCGACTAACCCGGCTAGACGCTCTATGAATTGCCAGACAAGCCTTTTCATCACTGGCTCCGGTACTACGGCCTTACGGGCCGAGTTCCCACACGAACTATTGCGGTGGACGAATCGCATCCCTACATTCACGTCGATATGTCGCAGTGCATCTACCGCGACCGCTGCGTGCGAATCTGCGCCGAACTTCAGGGCCAGTTCGTCTGGAGCATGCACAACCGCGGCGAAGAGACGGCAATCGTGGCCGAATCTGGTGTGCCGCTTGGGCAAAGCAGTTGCGTGAGCTGCGGAGCGTGCGTCGATACGTGTCCAACCGGAGCCTTAGATGGCAAGCAGGTGATCGAACGTAAACGGGCGACTCATGGGTTAGGACGGTCTGTCCCTATTGCGGCACGGGCTGCGAGATGTCCGTCGGTGCCGCGGACGGACAACCTGATCGCGGTTCGGCCTGAGCGTCTTGGCGACTGAAGTTCCACTGGTTGAGAAGCCGATCCCGGTTCACGCGTAGGTTCCAGGCGGTGGATTCCCCCTTGAGTCGGAAGAGATCGGGATGCGGCGATTGCCTAGAGACTGGCGGGACTATAGACCGATCTCAATCTCGGCTTGATTCAGCCAACTGCCGTGCTTGGGCGTATGATGCGCCGTCAAACGGCGCCACAACGCCGCTCCGAGTTCATCCCCCAGCGGTCGGTCAAGGATTTTCGGCAATGGATGGTGAGATTGTCGACCACCAAGTGGATGGTTCGAGCGAGTGGATATCTATTTCGTTTGCCATCTCAATCAACGCCTTCCAGACGCCGCGCCCCGCATCCCCGCACGATCTCGAAGCCAAGCCACCCGCAGAAAAGCGCAACACAATCGCCTCTGGATGTAAAGAACTTGAAGGCTTTGTGAGTCTCGCAAAAAAGCTCAAGAAGATAGCATGATTTCGTGCCATGATGGAAAGGTGATGACGACCGGCCCTGAAGAAATGATCGAAGGCCGGAAACGTTCACGCGGTTCCGAGCCGCCGTGAAACATCTTCTTTCGGTTCCGAAGAGCGCCATGCCGCCGAGTCCGTTCGGAACACGAAGAAGACAACGGCGAAAGTCAGCCAGAATTTGGAACCGAAGAAGTAGAGCTGTTTATTTGCGTTTCCTCATCGCGTCCCTTACCCAGAACAGGAGGAATATCATGATTCCGATCGCGGCTAGGGCTTCGCCGAACTTTTCTCTATGATTCCCCTTGATAACACCGATTTGTTCCAATAGGCCAAGCACTGAAGCTCCAACCACAACCGTTCCTACGCCCCAAATCGCCCCGCGTTTCATTTAATGGGAATCCTCCAACGTTTTTTCTAAGTCTGGATAATCCATGGAACACACAATCGAAATCATATTCGCATAAGAAGGGCTCGCGGAAAGCGTTAGGCTCCTTAGTGTCGTTACTCTTACCATCCAGCGATTGGCGCTGCGCATAGAGGCCTATCTTGCAACGGAAAGTCGCATGTGGGGCTCGCGCCACTGCGGATTCCAATGTTCAGAATAGATGCAGTGCGCAAGGGCGGATTGCGATACCACCAGTAATGACCAGCGGGCCCGAAGAACCGGCCTGGGCTTGTTGTTCGTGTCGGATCAGATTCTTCTTCCTCCGCCCGAGTGCGCTGCAATTGAACGACCAGC